>JBOHSI010000090.1:0-10424 GCA_050733055.1 Gemmatimonadales bacterium | reverse complement strand
GCCTGGCCCCCCAGGAGGTCGAAGCGCTCGTCACGTATCCCATCGAGGTGGCGATGAACGGGCTCCCGGGGGTCACCCGGATCCAGTCTATCTCCGCCTTCGGCCTCTCGCAGGTCAACGTCTATTTTCGCGACGGCGTGGACATCTACTTCGCACGCCAGCTCGTGTTCGAGCGGGTGCAGAGCGCGCGTGAAGCGATCCCACCGGGCCTGGGCGAGCCCGCGCTGGGCGCCATCACGACCGGACTCGGCCAGATCTATCAATACCTCGTCACCGGCGAGGGCGTGTCGGCCGACTCGCTACGCACGCTCCAGGACTGGATCGTCAAGTTCCGCCTCCGGACGGTGCCCGGCGTCGCGGACGTGCTGTCGTTCGGCGGGGAGATCAAGCAGTTCCAGGTGCGGCTCGACCCCGGCAAGCTGACCCAGTACGGTGTGCCGCTGCCCCAAGTGGTGGAGGCGCTCGAGCGAAACAACAGCAACGCCGGCGGCAGCTACGTCGTGGTCGGCGCCGAGGAATACCTCGTCCGCGGAATAGGGCTGGTGCGCACCCTCGAAGACATCGGCAACGTCATCGTGGCGGAGCGCGAGAACACGCCCGTCTACGTGCGAAACGTCGGCACGGTCGCGTTCGGGGCCGAGATCCGGCGCGGGGCGGTGACCGTCAACGGCCAGGGAGAACGGGTGGCGGGCATCGTGCTCAAGCGCATCTACGAGAATACGTCCGCCGTGATCGAGCACGTTCGCGAGGAAGTGGCCGCCATCAACCGCTCGCTGCCGGCCGGCACGCGGGTCGTTCCCTTCTACGATCAGGCCGACCTGGTCGAGCGGGCGGTGGCGACGGTGCGGGACGCGCTCCTCGAAGGCGGCCTCCTGATCGTGGCGGTGCTCCTCGTCTTCCTCGGCAACGTCCGGAGCGCCGCGATTGTGACCGCGATGCTCCCCGCCTCGGCGCTGCTGGCGTTCATCCTGATGCGGGCCGCGGGGCTCTCCGCCAACCTGATGTCTCTCGGCGGGCTCGCGATCGGGATCGGAATGCTGGTGGACGGCGGGGTCGTGATGGTCGAGAACGTGTACCGGCACCTGGGTGAACACCGCTCGCCCGAGACGTCGCGTCTCACCGTCATCCGGCGCGCCGCCCACGAGGTCGCGCGGCCCATCGTGTTCGCCATCGCGATCATCATCATCGTTTTCCTGCCGCTCTTTTCTCTCGAGGGGGTGGAGGGGAAGCTCTTCAAGCCGATGGCGCTCACCATTACGTTCGCGATGCTCGGGTCGCTGCTCTTCTCGCTGACCCTGGTCCCCGTGCTGTGCGCGCTGGGCCTGAAGGTGAAGGGCGATGAGGAAACCAGGGTCGTGCACTGGATCAAGCGGCGCTACGAGCCCCTGCTCCGGTGGGCGCTGGCGAACGGCCGGCGCGTCGTGATCGGTGCCGTGGCGGCCCTGGCCCTGAGTCTCGGGCTCGTTCCGTTCCTCGGCACCGAGTTCGTGCCCGCGCTCGAGGAGGGCTCTATTCTCTACCGGATCACGCTCGCGCCGAGCGCCGGGCTCGACGAGGCGATCCGGGTCGCGGGGCAGATGGAGCGCATCGCGAAGGCGTTTCCCGAAGTGCTGGATGTTGTTTCCAAGATCGGCCGTGCCGAGCTCGGCGGCGATCCGGAACCGGTCAACAATGTCGAGACCACAGTGACGCTCCGACTCATCGAGGAGTGGGACTCGGGGCGGTCGAAGGCGGATTTGGTGGACGCGATGCGCGAGCGATTGAGGGAGATCCCCGGGGTCGCGTTGAACTTCTCCCAGCCGATTGCGACCCGGGTGGACGAGTTGATCTCCGGCGTTCGCGCCCAGCTCGCCATCAAGGTCTTCGGCGAAGACCTCGACACCTTGGCGCGCTTGGGGAGCCAGGTCGAGCAGGTTGTTCGCGGTCTCCCCGGGGCGACGGACGTCCAGACCGAGCAGGTCCTGGGCCAGCCACAGCTCTTGATCCGCATTGATCGGACGTCGGTCGCGCGCCTGGGACTGAACGTCCAAGACGTTCAGGATGTAATCCGCACCGCGATCGGCGGCGCCGAGGCGGGCCAGGTCTTCGAGGGTCAGCGAAGGTTCGACATCTTCGTGCGCTATGCCGAGCCCTACCGGGCGAGCGCGCAGGACATCGCTCGGGCGCTGGTCGCCATCCCAGGGGGGGCGCGGGTGCCGCTGGGGCAGGTCGCCCGCGTCGAGGAGATCGTGGGGCCGAAGCAGATCAGCCGCGAGGCGAACCAGCGGCGCATCGTCGTCCAGGCGAACGTCGAGGGGCGTGACCTCGGCGGCTTCGTGGCCGAAGCGCGCGCGGCCGTCGCTCGCGCGGTCCCCCTGCCGCCCGGCTACTTCATTACCTGGGGAGGCCAGTTCGAGAATCAGCGGCGGGCCATGGCGCGGCTCGCGATCATCGTCCCGGTGACGATCGGACTGATCTTCCTGCTCTTGTTCGGCTCATTCAACTCCCTGCGCCAGGCGACCCTGATCATTCTGAACGTGCCCTTCGCGCTGATCGGCGGTATCGTGGCGCTGTTCGTGACCGGGCAGTACCTCAGCGTGCCGGCCTCTGTGGGCTTCATCGCGCTGTTCGGGGTGGCCGTCTTGAACGGCGTCGTCCTCGTCACCTACATCAATCAGGTGCGCGCCGAAGGCGTGGAGCTGCAGGAAGCGTTGATTCGCGGCACGCTGCTCCGGCTCAGGCCCGTGCTGATGACGGCGCTGGTCGCGAGCCTCGGCCTCGTCCCGCTCCTGCTCGCGCGCGGCGCGGGATCGGAGATCCAGCGCCCGCTGGCAACCGTCGTGGTCGGTGGTTTGGTGACGTCCACCTTGCTCACGCTGTTCGTGCTGCCCGTCCTCTACGGCCGGTTCGAGCGCCGGCGGGTCGAGTTCTAAGGAGCGTCCATGAAGCTCATCGTCGCCATCGTTCGCCCCTTCAAGGTCGCCGAGATCGTGGACGCGGTGGAAGCTGACCCAGACTTCCCGGGAATGTCGGTCCTCGACTGTCGGGGGTTCGGCCGTGAGAAGACGGTCCCGCACCGGCATCGTCCGGAGGAGGACGTCACCGACTTCGTCGACCGTCAGGCCGTCATCGTGGCGGCCCCTGACAGCGCCGCCGCCGGCGTGGCGCAGCGGATCGCGCAGGTCGCCCATACCGGCCAGCCGGGTGACGGGAAAGTCTTCATCCTCCCGCTGGAGTCGGCACGCCGAATCGCGACGGGGGAGACCGGCGAGGACGCGCTGCGATGACCCGGGCCTCGCCCTGGCGCACGCCGTTCGCCCAGCGCACCTACGCGGCCGGCATGCTGTGGGCCGCCGGGCTCGTGGTGAGCTGGTTGGCCGGCGCACCGGACCGCGCCGGGTGGCTGGCCATTCGCCTGGATCTCGCCGGCGTGTTGTATACGGCGGCCTCTGCCGCCGGCGGCTGGAATTTTTTCGGCGCCGGCCTGCGCGCGGCCCGGACGCTGCACCTCGACATGAACTTCCTGATGTCAGCGGCGATCGTCGGCGCTATTCTCATCGGCGAGCCGTTCGAGGCCGCGACGCTGGCGTTTCTGTTCTCGCTCGCTGAGCTGCTGGAGCGGTACGCCGTGGACCGCGGGCGCCGCTCCATCGAGGAGCTCGTCAAGCTGGCGCCCGAACGCGCGGATCGGCTGCGCCCCGATGGATCGACCGAGTCGGTCCCCGTGGCGGAGCTGCGGGTGGGCGACCGGTTCCGCATCCGGCCCGGCGACAAGATCCCCGCCGACGGCCGCGTCACGGCTGGCAGCTCGGCCGTGAACGAGGCCACGATCACCGGAGAGTCGTTGCCGCACGGCAAAGAGGTCGGCGACCCGGTCTTTGCGGCTACCCTCAACGCCGAGGGGGCGCTCGACGTCGAGGTAACGGCGGATGCCGCCCACAGCACGCTGGCGCGCATCGTCCAGCTCGTGCGGGAGGGGGAAGCGCGCCGCGCCCCGATCGAGCAATTCGTCAAGCGGTTCGCGCGAGTCTACACCCCGGCGGTAACCAGCGCGGCGGTGCTTGTCATGACCGTCCCACCGTTGCTGATGGGCGCGAGCGGGCTCGAATGGTTCGTGCGCGGGCTCACGCTCCTGGTCATCGCGTGCCCCTGCGCCCTGGTCATCGCGACGCCGGTCACGGTCGTCAGCGCGCTCACGAGCGCCGCGCGGCACGGCGTCCTGATTAAGGGCGGCGAGCACCTCGAAGCCCTCGGCGCCGTCCGCGCGCTCGCGATCGACAAGACCGGCACGCTCACGACCGGAGCGCTCGCCGTGACGGGATTCGCCGTGACGGATGGAGTCCCGCCCGACGCGTTGCTGCGCCGGGTTGCGAGCGTGGAGGAACGCTCCGAGCACCCCATTGCCCAGGCGATCGTCCGGTTCGCGGCGGCGCGTGGCATTCGGCCCGGCGACGACGTGGAGGAATTCGCTGCGTTTCCCGGGCGCGGCGTGCGCGCTCGGGTGGGCGGCCAAGCCTTGTGGATCGGCACCGAAACATTCGTGGGCCCCGGCCCGGCGAAACGATGGGGGCCGCCGGAGCCGGGAGCGATCCGTATCTATGTCCGGGCCGCCGACGGCCCCGAGGGGGCGTTCACCATCCGCGACGAGGTCCGTCCCACGGCACCGCAGGTCGTGAAGCGGTTGCATCGGCTGGGGATCAGGCCGGTGGTCATGCTCACCGGCGATTCCGCCGCCACTGCCGCCGCCGTCGGTGCGGCGACAGGAGCGGACGAGGTCAAGGCGCGGTTGCTTCCGGAGGACAAGGTCGCAGCGATCAGGTCCCTCAAGGGACGGTTCGGGGCGGTAGCGATGCTCGGCGATGGGGTCAACGACGCCCCCGCGCTAGCCGAGGCGACGGTCGGCCTCGCGATGGGGGCAGCGGGCTCGCCCGCCACCATCGAGACGGCGGACGTCGCGCTCATGGCGGACGATCTGACCAAGCTTCCCTACGCTGTCGAACTCGCACGGCGCGCTCGGCGCACGGTGCGGTTCAACATTGCGCTCGCGCTTGGGCTCAAGCTCGTGCTTGCCGCGGGAGCGGTCATGGGCGTCGTCAGCTTGGCCGTCGCGGTACTGGTGGGCGACATGGGCGGCTCGCTCGCCGTGACCCTGAATGCGTTGCAGCTGGCCCGAATGGGGCACAGAGCATGAGAACAACACGGATTGTTTTCTTCGCGAGCCTGGTCGGCGTGGTGTCCTGCACCAACTCAGACCGCCGGAGTGACCGGCCCTGGCACGAGGCTCTCCCGGCGCTCAGGGTTTCGGCTGGCGGCGCGCCTGAGGCAGCCACCGTGTGGGCGACTGTCGAGGCAGTTCCGACTCCTGAGATCCAGTTCCCAGCCCTGATCCGTCCTGACCCAAACCACATTTCCCCCGTGTCGTCGCCGGTTTCAGGCCTGATCGTTCGCATCCGACCGGAAGGTCACGCCCCCCGACATGAGGTACTGGCGGTTGTCGGCCAGGGATCACGGGAGGCAGGCCGCGAGGTACCCATCACTGTGGAGCGCGACGGCATCTGGCACCCGCGCCGCCAGCCGCGGCAGCTCGTTTGGCAGAACGACACCCTCGGCGTGCTGGAAGAACACGGGTACTGGTTGGCCGTAGGCACCGTCAGTGACATCGAGTTCCGATCCATCCATCCAGGCGATCCGGCCTCAGTGCAAGTTGCCCCAGATCGGCACGCCGCCCGGCCGGGAAAGGTTGAGTGGGTGCGACCACCCTGGACTGAAACGCCCTACTCGGCTGACATCGCGGTCGAGTTCCGAGCGCCGGAAACGTCGCGACCGGACGCGTGGGGCCCCATTACGGTCACCGTAGCCGCCGGGCCGGGAGATACCGTTGCGGCTGTGCCCCCATCCGCAGTGGTCCAGCTCCCGCTTGGACCCGCCGTATTCGTTCCAATCGGTAATGGCATCTACGAGGTGCGTTGGATTTCGACCGGGCCTACGGCGCATGGTCTAATCATCGCCCGCGAAGGCGTATCGCCCGGTACCTCGGTAGTTACCCGAGGACTGGTTCATCTCGTGGAGGCGGCGCGGGACTCGCTGGCGAAGCGGGAGCGGTCGAAGCCGTGAGCACCGCGCGAGGTCATCAGAAAAGAAAGCCCCTCGCGGCTAGCCCGCGCAGCAAGAGAGCTTCGCCACGTCCTTTGTGAACGTCTGGGCGGCGAGCTTCACCCCCTCGGAGAGTGTGAGGTACGGGTGGAACGCCGACGTCAGGTCGTCGATGGTCAGCCCGTACCGGATAGCCAGCACCGGCTCCGTGATCATCTCGCCCGCCTCGGCGGCGAGGATGTGCGCGCCGACGATCTTCTTGCTCGCCGCGTCCGCCACAAGTCGCACGAAGCCGCGGGTGTCGCGGGCCGCGAGCGCCCGAGGGACATGCTCGAGCGGTAAGTGCGCAACTAAGGGCTCGAGCCCCCGCTCGCGCGCCTCAGGCTCTGTGAGTCCGACCGAGGCGACAGCGGGATCAGTAAACGTCACTCGCGGCAACGCGGAGAGATCGTACTGTCGGGTATTCCCCGTCAGCGCATTCTCCGCCGCCACCGAACCGCCGTACGCCGCGACGTAGACGAACATCGGCTCGCCAATGACGTCACCCGCAGCGTACACGTCCGGGTTCGCCGTCTGCAAGAACTCGTCGACCACGACCTCGCCCTTCTTGCCAAGCGTAACGCCCACGGTCTCGAGTCCAAATCCATTTGTGTTCGCGCGTCGGCCTGTGGCGACGAGGATTTGATCCGCGCGGGTAGTACGCGATGCTCCGCCCTCGCGGAAGGCAACCGTGTACCGGTCCTCGAGCCGCCCTACCTGCGTGATCCGGACGCCCGTATGCACCGCGAGCCCCTCGGCCCGGAGGTAGTCCCCCAGCGCCTCGCCGATCATCGGCTCCTCTGTCGGCACGATCCGCGGTAGCGCTTCGAGCACTGTGACTTGCACGCCGAGGCGCGCGAACATCTGGGTGAGCTCGAGCCCCACGGCGCTTCCGCCGATGACGATCAACGAGCTCGGCAAGCGCTCGAGGGCCATCGCACTGGCGTTGTCGAGGTAGCCCGCTTCGGCAAGGCCGGGAATCGGGGGTGCCCAGGGGGAAGCCCCTGTCGCGATCACGATCTTCCCCCCAGTCAGGGTCCGGCTGTCCCCGAATCGGACCGAACGTCCCGAAATCAAGGTCGCACGCTGCTCGATCAGCGTGATTCCCTCGTAGGCGCGCAGGACGTCCCAGTACTTCGCCTGGCGTAGCGCGGCGACGAGTTGGTCCTTCTGCGCCCGCACTGCGGGCCAGTCTGGCTGGCCGTCGGTCGCCGGGATGCCGGCGAACCCATGGTGCGTGCGGCCGTGATTGGCCTCAGCCGCGCGGATCAGGGTCTTGGAGGGGACGCACCCGACGTTCACACAAGTCCCACCGAGCGTCCCGCTCTCGATCAGGCCGACCCGGGCGCCGAGCTCGGCTCCCTTGATCGCAGCCGCGAATCCTGCCGATCCGCCCCCCACGATGAGGAGATCGAAATCGCCGGCGCCACGGTCAATCACGGCCGGGGCCATGGCCCTGGGCCCTTCGCGCACCTTGGCGCGATAGCCGGCGGCTGCGACGGCCTTCTCAATCCCTTCGGACGTGGCCCCAGCTCCGGCGGTGACACGCGCCAAAGCGCCCGCGTGACTCACCTCGAGGACGTCGTGAACGCCCGGTACCGACCGGAGCGCCTTGGCGACCGCGTGCGCGCAGCGGTCGCAGGTCATCCCCGTCACGTCGATTGTCAGCTCCCGGGCCTCGCTCATGGTGGCTCACCTGCTCCCGGACTTCCGCGGAGCCGCGGTCGAGTCTGGCAACACGGTTGCGCCGAATCCCGTGAGACGGGTCAGGTGCGCGGCGATGTCATTCGGCTTGACCCGGCGGGGGTCGTAACGCACGACGCCGAGACTGTTATCCAGTGTGACGGTCGCACTGTAGACGCCCGGCAGCTTCTTCAAGGCCAGACGTGCCGTCGCGGGACAGCTCCCGCACGTCATCCGCGAGATGTGCAGCCGCACCGTTGCCGTGTCGGGTGTCTGCGCTACGACGCTGATCTCCTGGGCTCCGGCGGTCCGGAGAGCATTATCGCAGAGCGGGCACAAGACCACGGTGCCCAAGACTGTGGCACCGAGTACCAGCCCGATCTTCAATAGAGTGATCATGTAGTTACCTCCGATCTCCTACTCAAAGAATGAACTTCGACCACCAGGGGAACGTGACGAGCGGGATCACGATCAGCGTCGCGATCCAGAGCGCCCACGTCATTCGGCGCCGCGACCGAGGTGAGGCGCAGAGCGTGCCCGGCTCACACGCCTTGCGCTCCTCGCGGCGCAGGACGACGAACCCGAAGCCGAGCGACAGAGCCGTCGCGGCCACGCAGTACGGCCGCAGCGGCTCGAAGGTCGCCGCGAGTCCGGCGCCGCTCAGGCCGAGGAAGATGGCGACCAAGGGGCCCACGCAGCACAGCGCCGAGCCGACCGCGGCGACGATGCCTCCCGTCGCCGCGGCGACCGTCTTAGCGGCCGGCGACGGCATGATCGTCCTCCAGTGTCTCGAGAATCGGGCAGTCCGCCGTGGGGCGCCGTGCCGCGCACGCTGCTGCCAGATGCTCCAGCGTGCGCTTCAACCGCTGGAGCTCACGGATCTTGCCTTCCACGAGCGCAATCTTGGCGCGGGTTTTCCGCAACACCGCGTCGCACGCCGCCGCGTGCCGGACCCGCAGCGCGAGCAGCTCCTGGATCTCCTTCAGCGAGAAGCCCAGCTCCTGCGCATGCTTGATGAAGCGGAGGCGCGTTACCGCCTCGTCCGCGTACTGGCGGTAGCCGGCGGGTGTGCGCCGGGGGGTCGGGAAGAGGCCACGCCGCTCGTAATAGCGAATCGTTTGGATGTTCACGTCGGCTGCGGTCGCGACCTGACCGATCGTCAGCACCATCGTCCAGCCCTCCTTGCGCCTGATGACAACATAGACCCTGTACCAAGGTATAGAGTCAAGGACGGTACCCCGTCGCGGCGTTGGTAGTAGGAACCATACGCCGTCCGGCGTGTTAGCTTACGAGCAACCGTGACTCACTTATCCAAAGCACCCGCTTTCCGCGGCATTGCTCTCGGCGTGGCGCTGTCCCTCGCCGCTGCCGGCGGCGGGCTACCCATGTGCTTGAGCCTCCTGGCACAGGCCGCCGCGCCATGCGACATGCACTCGGCGCGGCACGACGGCGCGACGCACGGACAGCCTGCGCAATCCGCCGCGCTCGTCGCGCAGGCGCCGGGACAGGCGTGCCACCCGGATGCAGCCGGTCTCGGCTGTGCCGCTGGGAGCGCGTGCCCCACCGCCGGTCCCGCGACGCCGGCGTGGGCCAGGGTGCCGCTCGCCCAGCGTAGCGCCTCGCGTATGGCGGTCCTCGGACCAGTCTCGGTCTTCCTTTCTTACTTCGCTCCACCGCTCGCTCCACCGCCTCAAGCCTAAGTCGGCCATTCCGGGTGTAATGGGTCCGCGCCGCGCGAGCGGCGCGCGCTTGCGACTTCGGTTTGAGGAGATGTGGACATGCAAACTTCCCTTGGCGTCTTGGCGGGCACCGCGCTGATCGCGCTGGCGACTTCCACCGGGCACGCCCAGATCGACTACCGGAACCTGGACGACGACCGGCCCACGCGCGTCGAAGACGCGTATCCAGCCGAGCGCTATGCGTTTGAGTTCCTGATTCCCTACAGCGTCGAGCGCGGGCGGGGCGGTGCGACGCTCCACGCATCCGTGCTCGAGCTCGAGTATGGCCTGATGCGCAACGGCCAGCTCGGCCTCAAGGCCCCGTTTGGGGTGCTGCGCGAGGCCGGGACGACGGAGACTGGGCTCTCGGGGCTGCGCGTCTTCGGGCTATACAACTTCAACACCGAAAGCCGGCTCCTGCCCGCTCTGTCCCTCCGCACGGACGTCACGTTCCCGGTCGGCGGGCTCGCCGGGAGCGAGACGCAGGTTGCCCTCAAGGCGATCGCCACGCGATCCTGGGGTCGCAACCGCATCCACGTGAATGCCACGTACCGGGTGGGCCGGGACGGAACGCCTGCGGCAGTCGAGGCGCTCGACCGCTGGTGGTACGGGGCGGCCGTGGATCGCACGCTGTACCGCCAGAGCCTGCTGCTCGTCGGCGAAGCCTACGCCCGCAAGCTCACCGACCGCGCTCCCCTCGAGGTCAATGCCTCGCTTGGGCTCCGCTGGCAATGGCGGACGACCACCGTGCTCGACATCGGGATCGCGCGGCGGCTGCGCAGCGCCGTGGGACCCGACTTCGCCTTCACCGTGGGGATCTCGAATGCGTTCGCGCTCGCCGGGCTCATGCCCGGTATCCGCTGAGCGGGAAGGAGAGAGACGTATGAAGACCCTCTTGCGCACCCTCACGCT
>JBOHSI010000089.1:0-5463 GCA_050733055.1 Gemmatimonadales bacterium | reverse complement strand
GACAGCACGGCGACGTACTGCTTGCCGTCGGGCCCGAGATAGGTCATGGGGTTGCCGATGATGCCAGACGGGGTCTTGAACCGCCACAGCTCGGTGCCGGTGCGGGCGTCAACGGCCTTGAGCCAGCCTTCCATCGTGCCGTAGAACACCACGCCGCCAGCCGTCGCCAGCGCGCCGCCGTAGGCTGCAAGGTTCTCCTTGATCGACCACTTGATCTTCCCCACGGTCGGATCCCAGGCGATGAAGGCGCCACGGTTGCCGCCCGGGCCCGGGTACATGCGCACGATCGCGCCCACGTAGGGCTGACCGGCCGAATACTTCACCTCTACGCCCTCGTAGTCCATGCAGATGTTGTTGGTCGGGACGTAGAACCAGTTGGTCTGCGGAGAGAACGCCGCCGGCTGCTGATCCTTGTAACCGATCGCGGCCGGGCAGATGTTCTCGGTGTTCTTCTTCGAAGTCGTCCCGTATTGCGCATTCCGGACCGGCAGGCCGGTCGTGAGATCGATCTTCGAGGCCCAATTGACCCCCGGTCCGAACGGCTCGGCGACGAGCACCTTGCCGTTGGTCCGGTCGAGGGTGTAGCCGAAGCCGTTGCGATCGAAGTGCACCAACGCCTTCACCGGCCTCCCGCCTACGGTGAGGTCGACCAGGACGTTCTCGTTGACGCCGTCATAGTCCCACTCGTCGTGCGGCGTCATCTGGTACGCCCACTTCGCTTCGCCATTGTCCGGATTGCGGGCGAAGATCGTCATCGACCACTTGTTGTCGCCGGGCCGTTGATCGGGGTTCCAGCTGCCCGGGTTGCCCGAGCTGTAGTAGAAGAGGTTTAGTTGCGGATCGTACGAGTACCAGCCCCACGTCGTCCCGCCGCCGCGCTGCCACTCGTCTCCTTGCCACGTGCTGACGCCCAGGTCCCTGCCGCGGTGCGACGCATAGTTGGGGTTGGCGTCGCCGACGATTCCGACTTCCGCGTCCGGGCCGGTGCTGTACATCACCCACAGCTTGCGGCCGCTGTTGACGTCGAACGCGCTCACGCGACCGCGGACGCCGAACTCACCGCCCGAGATTCCGGCGATGACGATGTCCCTGATCACGATCGGTGCGTTGGTCATCGTCGAGCCGGTCTTGTAGTCGGCGTGCGGGACGCGCCACAGCTGCTTGCCCGTCTTCGCGTCCAGCGCCAGCAGGTCCCCTGCGAGCAGCTCGATGAACAGCTTGCCGCTCGGATGGTACGCGAGCCCGCGGTTCACCAGGTCGCAGCACGCGATCGGCTTCGCCTCGGGCGGCTGGGCCGGCACGTGCCTCCAGATCATCGGCGCGCCCGGCTTCGTCAGATCGAGCGCGGCCACTGGGTTCGGGAATGCGCCGTGCACGTACATGACGTTCCCGATCACCAGCGGATTCCCCTCGTGGCCGTTCAAGACACCGGTCGAGAACGTCCACGCGGCCTTGAGGTTCTTCACGTTCGCCCGGTTGATCTGGGTGAGCGGACTGTAGCGCTGCAGGTCGGGCGTCCGACCCGGCATCGTCCACTCGCCCGGACTCTGGGCACCAGCGGTCCCCGCGAGCACCATCAAGCCCGCCGCGATTCCGCCGGACAGCAGTTTGAAGCGGTTCATAGCTGACCTCATGTTGAAGATGAGGGTGGTGAAAAAAAGTGGTCGACACAACTTGCCTGTCACCCTTCGGGACCCTCGTGGGCAACGCCCGGAGGGCTGCGTTCCCGACAGGCCCCAGCCATCGCCTGACTCCCTCCGACCGAGAAGTAGCTCCGGGACAGTGTGTTTATATCCCCAGTTCCCTGCACTGTCAATCGGCCCGAAAACCTAGGCATTTCGGGATGAAACGGGCCTCGCCCCGCGCCACACGCGCGCGCCCGCGGCGGAGAAACCGCCCGCGAACACGCTCCCCCTGGGACCCAGGACCGACCGCATCCGCTCGGCGAGCCGGCGCGCGAGCTCTTCGTCTCCAACGATGCCGTACACCGCCGGCCCCCAGGAGCTCTGGCCGACGCCGCGAGCGCCCCCCTCCCGCAGCCGTTCCACGAGCTCGCCGGTTGGGCCCGGGGCGAACACGCCTCCCTGAGCCGGTGCGAACCACGCTCCCGTGACCCGCTGCACCTCCGTCAACGCCGCGCCGAACGAGGCGAGGTCGTCGTCCACCAGCGCGGGAAGTAGCTGCATGAGCACGAGGTGGGCGACGCGCTCCACGTCGCGGGCGGGCGGGGGCGGAAGCCGCGCGAACGCGGCGGCCTCCTCGTCCCCCGCGAGCCCGGGCTTGCCCCGCGGCACGGCCACGATACAGCGCCACGCGGCCGGCATGGGCAGCCGGGCGAGCAGCGGGGCGATCGCACTGCCGTCGCCCGTGCGGCCGCCTTCGAGCACAAAACCGCCATGCGCGAAGGTCCACGTGCCGATCGCGGAGCGCCGGCCCCGGTCTACCGCGCGTGCCAGTCCCACGACGTCGGCCGGCAGACCGTACAGCTCGGCCATGGCGCGCGCGACCGCCAGCGCGAGCTGCGTGCCCGACCCGAGCCCGGCGTGCGCAGGGATGGTGCGGTGCAGGCAGAAATGAATCCGGGGCTCGAACGCGTGGTGGGCGGCGAAGCGGCGTGCGAACTCGAGCACGCGCTCGGCGTCGGGACCCTCCGCTGCCAGGGCTGCGGCGCGGCGCGCCTCGAGCAGGAGGGACGGGGCGGGGACGGCCGCGCCGATGCCGCCGAAGCGGCGCCCCAGGTCGCCGCGCAGGTCAAGCACGCCGAAATGCAGGCGCGCCGGCGCTTCGACGAAGACGGGCTCGCTCACGCCGGGGCGGCTTGCGGTGACGTACGCACGTACTCGACCAGCAGCGCCATCGCTTCGCGCTCGCGGGGCCCGGCGGTCTTGTCCACCATCACCTGCAGTCGCGCGAACTCCTCCCGGATCTGCTCGCCAGGGAGCAGGTGCGTGCGGGTCGCGAGGATCGCCGCCTCGAGCACGGCGTGTCGCGCACGGTTGAAGCCGAGAAACTCACGGCGGAAGCCGCGGTGCACGACCCGGGTCACGATGCGCGCGCGCGGCGGCGTGGCGTCGAGCGAGCGCATTTCCACCTCCCGCCACGTGCACGCGGCCTGCAGCACCACGCCGCGCACGACCGCCGCCGGGACGGCCGGAAACTGGACGGTGGCGATGGCGCCCTGCGCGAACAGCATCACGTCGTCCGTCAGGTTCACCACGGCGGCCCGCGTCTCCCGCAAGTTCGTGAACGTGGTGGTCTCGAGGAACGGCTTGATGACGATTTCCTCGTCGCCCCACTCCACCCCCATCGGGGCGAAGTTGACCGTCCCCGCGGCGTCCATGGTCGTGAGGATCGACTCGATGATCACCGGACGACTTCGACGGGCGGCGGCACGAACTGCGGCGCCGGTGCTGGGCTTCGCGTGCCGTCCGCGCGATCCGGGAGAGCATCCGCGCGCGACGCGGCACCGTGGAGGAACCGGTTCAGCAGGACGTAGCCGTGCGTGGTGAGCACCGACTCGGGGTGGAACTGTAGCCCGATCACCGGATGCCGTACGTGCTCGACGGCCATGATCTCGCCGTCCTCCGCAGTGGCGGTGACCCGGAGGTCGCGCGGCAGCGCCGTGGCGGAGATGACGAGCGAGTGGTAGCGCGCCGCCTCGAAGGGATTCGGGAGGCCCGCGAACACGCCGTGGTCATCGTGATGAATGCGCGAGGCCTTCCCGTGCATCGGCCGCGCGGCGCGCACGATCCCCGCCCCATAGGCCGCGCCGATGCATTGGTGCCCGAGGCAGACGCCGAGGATCGGCGTCGTCGCGCTGAAGCGGCGCACTACATCGGTCGAGATCCCCGCCTCGCCGGGTGAACACGGCCCCGGGGAAATGATGATGTGCGTCGGCGCGAGGGCGGCGATCTCCTCGAGGGTGATCGCGTCATGCCGCTTCACGACCGGGGCGTCCCCCAGCTCACGTACGTAGCGGGCCAGGTTGTAGACGAACGAGTCGTAGTTATCGATGAGCAGGATCATGGCGCGAGGGCGGCGACGAGGCCGCGGGCTTTGTCGAGCGTTTCCCGGTATTCCTGCTCGGGGTCCGAGTCGGCCACGATGCCGCCGCCGACTTGAAAATACACGTCGCGGCCACGCACGAGATAGGTGCGGATGGCGATGCTCGTGTCCAGGGCGCCCGAGACGCTCAAATACCCGATCGCGCCGCAGTACACGGAGCGCTGGGTGGGCTCGAGCTCGGCGATGATCTGCATCGCCCGCACTTTCGGGGCGCCGGTGATCGAGCCCCCCGGGAACGCCGCCCGCAGCAGGTCCACCGGATCGTGCTCCGGGGCGAGCTCGCCCACTACGGTGGACACGAGGTGATGCACGGTCCGGTACTGCTCGAGTGCGAACAGCTCGGGGACGCGCACCGAGCCGGGCCGGCACACGCGCGACAGGTCGTTCCGCAACAGGTCCACGATCATCACGTTCTCGGCGCGGTCTTTGTCGCTCTCGGCGAGGGCGAGGGCCAGCGCCGCGTCGTGCTCGGGCCCGACCCCGCGCGGCCGCGTGCCTTTGATCGGGCGCGTTTCGACCTGCCGGCCGTCGTGGACGCGGAGGAACCGCTCGGGCGACGAGCTCGCGACCACGACGTCGCTGAAGTCGAGGTAAGCGGCGAAGGGCGCGGGGTTGCGTTGCCGCAGGCGGCGGTACAGCTCGAACGGCGTCCCCACGAGCGGTGCCTGGAGTCGCTGCGACAGGTTCGCTTGAAAAATGTCCCCCGCGTACACGTACTCGATGACGCGCGCGACCGCCTCGAGATATCCGGCCCCGGTGAAGTTCGAGCGGACGCCGGGAATGTCGGGGACGGGATAACACGGGGCGGATGGGCGGTTCGACGGATAGGCGGATAGGCGAACGGCGCGCTGCTCCCCAACCCCCTGTCCGCCTATCCGGCTATCCGCCAGCCTCTGCTGCACAAACGCCAGCCTGCGGGCCGCTCGCCGTGATCGGGCCGTCCCCTCTTCCGGGATCCCCGTCGACATCACCCAGGCGCGCTGCGCCGCGTGGTCCCAGGCGATTACCCAGTCGTATAGGCCCAGCATCACGTCCGGGGTCGCGAGGTCGTCGTAACGGGTGCGCGGGATGCGCTCGAGCGTGGCGCCCCAGTCGTAGCCCACGTAACCAAGGGCGCCGCCCTGAAACGGCGGGAGGCCCGCGACCGGTTCGGCGGCATGCGGCGCGAGCAGCGCGCGGATGTGGGCCAGCGGATCGGCGGGTACCCGGGTCCAGCGGCCCGCCGAGTCGAGTTGCTGCGTGAGCGCGCTCTTCGAGCGCACGACGGTCGCGGGGTCGGCGGCGAGGAAGGAGTGGCGTCCCAACTGCCGGGGGTCGGTCGCGCTGTCGAGCAACGCGACGAACGGCAGGTCCGCGAAGCGCGCGCACGTCTCGATGGGTTCGGGGACGGGGACCAAC
>JBOHSI010000088.1:0-13503 GCA_050733055.1 Gemmatimonadales bacterium | reverse complement strand
GCGGGATCGGCATCATGAACATCATGCTCGTCTCGGTGACCGAACGGACGCGCGAGATCGGAGTCCGCAAGGCGCTCGGCGCGACGCGGTCCAACATCCTGTTCCAGTTCCTCGTCGAGGCGCTGGTGCTCTGCCTCGTGGGTGGATTGATCGGCGTGCTGTTCGGCTCGATCGGCGCCGTCGTGCTCTCGAAGCTGGCCCACTGGAACACCCTGATCTCGCCACTCGCCATCCTGCTGGCGTTCGTGTTCAGCGCCGCCGTGGGGTTGTTCTTCGGCATCTGGCCCGCACGGTGGGCCGCAAGCCTCGACCCGATCGACGCGCTGAGATACGAATAGTCGCCGGGAAGCCGGGAGCAGGGGGCGGTTGCTGACGGTTCGAAGGCGGGCCACGCGACGTGGAGGCTCGCATCGAATCTGAGGGTACCGCTGCCCGCTCCCTGTTCCTATGTTTTTCACCGATGCTCGCCCTACTCGTCGCCCTCCAGTCTGTTTCCACGGATCCACCGCCCAGCTACAACGGCCGCGCGCAACAGCTCGCCGCCGTTATCCCGCGCGTCGAGTCCGATGCCGCGGTGGACGGCGCGCTCGACGAGCCGGTGTGGCACCGCGCCGCGCGGCTCGTCGGGTTTTCCCAGTACCGGCCCGTGGACGGCCGGCCGGCGGAGGACTCAACCGAGGTGCTGGTCTGGTACGCGCCCGATGCGATCTGGTTCGGCGTGCGGGCCTTCGAACCGCACGGCGACGTCGTGCGGGCCACGCTCGCCGACCGCGACCGGATCGACGCCGACGACAACATCAAGATCCTGCTCGACACCTACGACGATCACCGCCGCGCGCTGCTGTTCGCCGTGAATCCGCTCGGGGCCCAGGCGGACGGCGTCTGGAGTGAGGGCTTCGAGGCGGGCGCGGCGGGGGGCGGCGCGATTCCCGGCCGCATTGACGCGGTCATCGATCTTAACCCGGACTTCGTGTACGACTCGAAGGGGCGGGTCACCGGGTGGGGGTACGAGATCGAAATGCGCATCCCCTTCAAGAGTCTGCGCTACCAGAGCGCCGATCCGCAGGACTGGGGCGTCCAGATCCTGCGGGCGGTGCAGCACTCGGGGTACGAGAACACCTGGACGCCGGTGTTCCGCGCGAGCGCGAGCTTCTTGATCCAGTCCGGGCGGCTCACCGGGCTCACCGGGCTGAAGCGCGGGCTCGTGCTCGACCTCACACCGGAGTTCACCTCCCGCGTGGATGGCGATTCGGTCCCACCTGCACGATATGACTACCAGGGCACGCCCGAGCTCGGCGGCAACCTGCGCTGGGGGATTACACAGAACCTGACGCTGACGGGGACGGTGAACCCGGACTTCTCCCAAGTCGAGGCCGACGTCGGCCAGGTGACGGTCAACGAGCGGTTCGCACTCTTCTTTCCCGAGAAGCGTCCCTTCTTTCTCGAGGGGCTCGAGCAGTTTGACACGCCGAACCGGCTGATTTACACACGACAAATCGTCGCGCCGATCGGCGGCGGGAAACTCACGGGCAAGGTCGGCGGGACGGCGGTCGCCTATCTCGCGGCCGTGGACGAACGCGCACAGTCTGCAACGAGGAGCAATCCCGTCTTCAACCTGTTGCGTTTGCGACGCGACCTGGGTGCCAGCTCCACGGCCGGCCTGGCGTACACGGATCGGATCGACGGCGGCGACTACAATCGCGTGCTCGGCGCCGACGCGCGCGTGATCTGGAAGAAGATCTGGTTCTCCGACGCCCAGATCGTCGGCTCTTGGACGCGCGACGCGCTGGGGGCGCGGGCTGGATACGTCTGGTCCGTCACGTTCGCCGACCGCACGGGGCGCTCCTACGGCAATCACTACGAGCTCCTTGGAGTGAGTCGGGACTTCGAAGCGCGCAGCGGGTTCGTGAACCGCGTAGACTATGTCCAGGCCCGCATCTTCAACCGCCTCAGCCTGTATGGAAAGCCTGGAGCGCTGGTGGAGCAGCTGACGACCTTCACCCAGCTGTCGCCGCTCTGGCGGTACGACGACTTCTTCCGGGGTCGCGGCGCCTTCGAGGGTGGGCTAGGCGTAACGTCGCAGCTCACGCTGCGCGGGGGCTGGAGCGCCACCGTGCAGGGTCAGAACGTCTTGCAACGATTCGACGGGGCTGCCTACGCGGCGTACCGTGTCGACCGGACGGCGGACACCATCCCGTTCGCCGTGCCGAATGGGCCCTCCAATCTCTGGAGCGGCAGCCTCGGTGCCAGCACGCCGAACCGGGCGCTCACCCTGTCGGCGACGCTGGGCTACGGCGCCACGGCGCTGTTCGCGGAGGCGGCAAGGGGTCGCCAGATCTTTGTGGAGACGGTCGCAAACTGGAAGCCGACATCTGCCGTGCGCGCCGAGGCGCGCTGGGTGCGGCTGCACCTCACCCGGTCGCGCGACGGTAGCCGATTTTCCACCGCCAACATTCCGCGCCTGAAACTCGAGTACCAGGTCTCGCGGGCGGTGTTCTTCCGCTATGTCGGGCAGTACGTCGCACAGGACCAGGCCGCGCTCGCGGATCCGCGCACCGGGCAGCCGCTTCTCGTCGACGGCGCGGTGGCCGGGCCCGCAAGAATCAACGACTTCCGCAATGACCTCCTGTTCTCCTATCGGCCCACGCCGGGGACGGTATTCTTCGTAGGCTACGGCGCCTCGCTCACCGAGCCCGACGCATTCCAGTTCCGGGACCTGACCCGGACTACCGACGGGTTCTTTCTCAAGGTGACCTACCTCTTTCGCATGTAGCAGATGCTCCCCATACCCGGCCGCTCGATCCTCGAACAGGCGGACGAGACCCGCGCCCAGCTGCGCCGGTACGTGCTCTCGACCTCGCAGGCCCGGTGGACGCTCGTGGTCGCCGGCGCGGCGCTCCTCGTCGGCGCCCGGCTCGCCGGGGTCATCCAGACCGCGTTGATTGTCGTTCTAGGGTTCATCGCGGCCCTCACCGCGGTGAACTATCTGATGCTTCGCCTCGCGCGCGACACGCCGTTCCGTTCCTGGTACGTCCATCTGAACATCGGGATCGGATCCGCGATGATCTCGTGCATCCTGTACGCCCTCGGGCCCACGGGGCATCTGCTCTATGCCGCGTATCTCATCACGCCGCTCCAGGCGGCCCTCTACCACGGCCGCACGGAGGCGTGGGAGGCGCTGCTGGTGAACCTGACCGGCTTCGCACTGGTCACCGCGCTCGGCGCTTGGTCCGGGGAGTGGGGCTGGAGCACCTACCTCGAGGAGTCGCTCGTGCTCGTCCTGGCATCCGCGGTGCTCGTCCCGATGCTGACGCGCATCGCGGACCGGCTGCGGGCCACGCGCGACACCCTCGCGCGAGTAGAGCAGGGAGACCTCACGATCCGGATCCGGGACGAGGAGCTCGACGAGCTCGGCTACCTCGGCGTGAGCGTCAACCGAACCACCGATGCCATCGCGCAGATCGTGCGTCAGGTGCAGCAGCAGGCCCAGGAGGTCGCCGCGATGGCCCAGCAGCTTGCCGCGTCCGCGGAGCAGCTCCAGGCGGCTTCGCAGGAGATCTCCGCGACCGCGCAGCGGCTCACCGACGGCACCGCGCGGCAGCGCCAGCTCATCGGCCACGGCCGGGAGGACTCGGAAGCGGCCGCGAGCGTCGCCTCGCAGCTCCACGTCCGCGCCCAAGAGGCCGAGCGCCAGATCAGCGCGGTGGCGCAGCAGGCACGGCGGCATGGCGACGAGATCGCCCAGGCGAGCACGCTGTTGGTCACGCTGGTGACCCACCTCGACCAAGTCTCCCGGGCAGCCGGCACCCTCGAACAGGGGTCGCGCGAGATCGGCAAGCTCGTGGACAGCATTACGCGTATCGCGAGTCAGACCGACTTGCTCGCCCTCAACGCTGCCATCGAAGCGGCGCGCGCCGGCCCACACGGGCTCGGCTTCCGCGTGGTGGCGGACGAGGTGCGGAAACTGTCCGAGCAGAGCGCGCGCTCGGCCGAGGAAGTGCGAGCCCGCGTGCGCCAGACCCAGGAGCAGATCACCGAGGTGGTCACGGCGATGGAGGAGGGCCGCCGAACCGCACAGGGCGTGGACGCGGTCTCGACCGCCGTGCGCCAGGCCCTGGACGCGATCTTCGCGGACCTGCATGCCGCCGTTCAGTTCGCCGCCACGTTCGCCGGCGAGACGGAACGGCAGACGCAGCGGATCCGCGCGGTCGTGCAGCGGATGGAGGAGGTCGCTGGGATCGCCGACAGCGCCGCGCAGGGAGCCGAGCAGACTTCGGCGGCGACCGAACAGCAGATCGCCTCTCTGGGCGAGCTGACCGCGACGTCGCAGCACCTCTCGCTCGCCGCGGCGAGGCTGGCGGAGACGATTCAGCGGTTCAACGTGAACGGTGCGCAGTCACCACCCGCGAAATAGCGGCGGCCGCACCTCGAGCCGTGTGCTCGGAGCGGCCACGCCGCGCCCATCGGCCCCGTGGCACGGCCTGCACCAGGCCTGATATAACGCCGGGGCGCTATCGGCGGGCACCTGGAGCACCAGTGCGATCACCGCAATCCCGGGCGTCACGTGAGCTTCGTGATCCGGCGGAGCTCGGCCGCGCAGCGGCCGGCCTCGCGCACGACCTCCTCGACGGGAGCCGTCACGAGGTCGTGGTCCAGCACGACCGGGCGCCCGTCCACGAACACGTCGCGCACGTCGCTGGCGCGCGCCGCATACACGAGGTGCGATACGCAATCCGTCGCGGCCGGGCTGACGTGGGGCTCGCGCAGGTCCATCACCACCAGGTCGGCCCGTCGACCCACGGCGATCGCCCCGATCTCGTCCTCGAGCCCCAGGGCGCGCGCGCCGCCCACGGTCGCGAGCTCGAGTACCTTGCCTG
Source organism: Gemmatimonadales bacterium (assembly GCA_050733055.1). Classification (GTDB taxonomy): domain Bacteria; phylum Gemmatimonadota; class Gemmatimonadetes; order Gemmatimonadales; family GWC2-71-9; genus DASUAL01. The sequence continues at coordinate 8,626 of JBOHSI010000088.1, read as the reverse complement.
CGGGGAGCACGTCCGGTCCGAGCCGTGGCTTCTGGATCAGCGCGGCGAGGCGCATCTCCGTGAAGGCATCGAGCCGGTTGTTGCACGGCGCGCCGTCCGCGCCGATCGCCAACCGGCACCCGGCCTCGAGCATCTCCGGCACCTTCGCCACCCCGCTGCCCAGCTTCAGGTTGGACGAGGGGCAGTGCACGACATTCGTGCCCTGACGGGCGAGCCGCTCGATCTCCTGCGGGTCGACCCAGACGCAATGCGCCAGCGCCGCGCGCTTCCCCGAGATCCCGACCGAGTCCAGATAGGCGATCTCCTCCATCCCCGTCGTCCGCATCACCGTCTCCCGCTCGACGATCGTCTCGGCGGCGTGGGTGTGCAGTTGTGCGCCAAACCGCTCTGCTAGGTCGCTCGCCGCCCGGAGCAGCGGCCCCGAGCAGCTCGGCACGAACCGCGGCGCGAAGCACACGCGCAGCCGCCCGCCCGCCGCGCCGTGCCAGGACTGCGCGAGACGCTCGGCCTCGGCGAGCGCGTCGTCCGCCGATTCGGCGAGCTCAAGCGGCGAGCCCTCCGGATGTACGTCCATCAGGCACTTCCCCGCCACCGCGCGGAGACCGATGCGCTCCAGCGCTGCGAACGCGGCACCCGTGTGGCGCACCGTCTCCATGTCCAAGATCGCCGTCGTCCCGCCGAGCAGCAGCTCGGCGGCGCCGAGCATCGCCGACCAGTACACCGTCTCCTCGGTGTGGGCGGCTTCGAGCGGCCAGATACGGTGCGCCAGCCACTGCTCGAGCGGCAGGTCGTCGGCGAGCCCGCGGAACAGGGTCTGGCAGAGATGCACGTGGGCCTGGATGAGGCCAGGGATGATGAGACAACCGGAGCAATCGCGGACCGAAACCCGTCTCCTCCCGCCGACCGCCTCACCGCGCGACTGCCCGACCGCCCGAATTTGCCCGTCCCGCACAGCGACGTCCGCGCACACAGCACGCCACGTCCCGTCGTACTGCAGGACATTGCCGCCACTCAAAATCAGATCACCATGATCGCTCACCATCGGGCTAGGAAGTTAGCCCGTGCGCCCCCACCTGCACATACGGCCGAGGTCACACAGATCCTAAACGACTGGAGCGGTCGTGATGTCTCGGTGCCCAGCGTGGACATCGCGAAGACATCCACGGTAGCCGACTGCCGTCGATTTCCTCGCTCGATGGGTCGGCGCTCTGACTGCTACGTCGTGATCCGCGGACGCGCCGTGGTCGTGTCCTCAGGCAAGTCGAAGTAGGCCCGGAGCTCCTCCAGCAGCTGGTCCTCGGGATATACGCCGGACAGGATGCGCTCCGGACCTCCAGGATCGACCAGGAGATATCCAAAGGGGTAGTCGAGGCCCGACAGCAGGATCGCGCGCCGCTGTCTGTTCGGCAGCGCCACGTACACCGTCTCGGCGTTCGTCGCGAGCAGCCGGATCCCGCTCGCCTCCAGGGCGGGCACGACCTGCCCGGTATAGTATTTGAGATCGTCGAAGACTTCGGCCTGGTCCGCCACGCTCAGCGTGTCGGTCGCGCGAAGCCAGAACACCACGACGGTCGGTTCCGCGATTGTCCGGGGCACGAGCAGGGCATCCTCGCTCGAGTCCTCGTGTGTGAGCGCGGCCAAATCCAAGGAGTCCGCTCGTCGCGTCCCCTTGGTCGGACTTCGTGTCTGGCACGCGGCCACGCAAACCAGCACCAGCACCATGGCGTACTTCATGACGGGAAATATATTCGCCCGATGACCACGCCGGTCCGCCGGCACCACTGGCTTGTCCGCCTCACCCACTGGGCGACCGTCATCGTGCTCGCCGGGCTGGTCACGAGCGGCCTCCAGATCTATCAAGCGTACGCGCGCTTCGGCGACCGCGGCGGCCCGTTCTTTCTCAACCCGTTCAACGACAGCCGTTTCCCCGAATGGAGCCGGCTGGGCGGCTGGCTGGCAGGGGCGCTCAACTGGCACTTCGCCCTGATGTGGCCCCTCGTCACGGTCGGGCTGCTGTACCTCGGCTACCTGGTGGGGAGCGGCGAGTGGCGCGCCTTGTTCTTCCGGCCGCGCGACGTGCGCGGCGCGATCGAGATGGCGAAGTACTACTTGCGACTCCGCAAGGGCCACCCACCCCAGGGGAAGCACAATCCGCTGCAGAAGCTCGCCTACACGAGCATCTACTTCCTCGGCGCGCTCGGGGTGTTCACGGGGCTCGCCATCTACAAGCCGGTGCAGTTCGCGTGGCTCACCGCGCTGTTCGGGGGGTTCCAGGCGGCCCGCTACTGGCACTTCTGGACCGTCTGGATCTTCATCGCGTTCACGATCACCCACGTCGTCCTCGTATTCGCCGTGGACCCGCCGTCCCTGCGGGCGATGATCACCGGCTGGTACCGCGGGAGGTTCCCGAGCCGTGACCCCATCGACTAGCTCGACCGACCGCCGCGGCTTCCTGCGGTTCGCGGCCGGCGCGGGCGCGGCCTCGCTCGCGGCAGCGTGCGGGTGGGACGGCGGCAATGCGCTCCGCCCACGGCTGCTCGACATCAGCCGCCTGAACGACTGGGTGGGCGAGAAGATTCTCTTTTCCCCCACGCGTCTCGCGCGGACCTACGGCCCGGATGAGCGCAGTGCGATGCTGCCGAGCTACTTCATCTCCTCGATGATGCCGATGCTGGTGAACCCGAGCGCCTGGCGGCTGCGGGTAGACGGCCTGGTGCGCCACCCGCTCGAACTGTCGCTCGAGGACTTAGTGCAGATGCCGCGTGTGTCGTACACCGTGAAGCACCACTGCGTGGAAGGATGGTCGGCGATCGCCACGTGGCACGGCGTGCCCGTCGCGGCGGTCGTGGAGCGGTGTCAGCCGGTGCCCGCTGCGAAGTACATCAGCTTCGTCTCGTTCGACTCGGGCTATTCCAACGGTTGGGATATGGCGAGCGCCATGCATCCGCAGACGATCCTGGCGTACGGGATGAACGACAACCCGCTGCCGCCGGCGCACGGCGCGCCACTGCGGCTCTATGCGCCCACGAAGTTGGGATACAAGCTGACCAAGTACCTGGTGTCGATGACGTTCACGGACAAGCGACCGGGCGGGTACTGGGAGGATCAAGGGTATCCCTGGTTCGCAGGGATCTAGTCGCCAGCTCCTCGAGGACTCTCGCCGGCTCGCTACGGTGCGGGGAGGCGGCCTTTCAGGTCCTGGGGCCTGAAGGGGCCCGGCTCGGCGATGAGTGCGCGCGCGTGGTCCACCTGGCCCCAGGTGTTCCACAACAAGACACCGCGCACCCGGCCAGCCTTCAGGTAGTAGACCACTCCTTCGCGGAACAGCATCTTCCAGTCGGCCACGGTCTCGTGGCGGGCATCCACCTCGCCGACCGCCTCGTAGCCGAGATCGAAGAGGTCGGAATAGAAGAACGGGAGGTGGTGGTAAGGCGCCTGCTGGCCCGCCATGTTCTGCCCGGCAATCCGACCCATCGTGTTGGCGTTGTCCTCGTGCTCAACCCGTACGCGCGCACCGAGCGCCGGATTGTGGAAGTTCGCCACGTCGCCCGCGGCGTAGATGTCCGAGTGACTGGTGCGGCAGAACTCGTTTACGACGATCCCGTCGTCCACCCGCAGCCCCGCCTGCTCGGCGAGGTCGACCGCCGGCTGGATCCCTAGACCAGCGACGACCACGTCGGCGACGAGCTCCCGCCGCGTCGTCGTGCGCACGACGCACTTACCGCCGCGCGTTTCGAAGCCCGCCATCCCCTCTCCAATCCGCATCTCCACGCCCTTCTCGCGGTAATAGTCCACGAGGAATGCGGACAGGTCCGCGGGGAAGACGCGCGCGCCGAGGCCCGCCTCGGGCACCAGCATCGCGACCTCCCGACCTTGCATCCGCAACGCGGCCGCCACCTCGCTGCCGATAAAGCCGCCGCCGATCACGGCGAAACGCAGGGTCCGCTCGGCGAGTGGGCGCAAGCGGCGGTAGTCGTCGAAAGTCCGAAAGTAGATGATCTGGTCCGTTTTGAGCGGCAATCGCCTGGGCCAGCCCCCGGTTGCGAGCAGCAGCTTCTCGAAGCCGTACATCGCGCCACGGTCGTCGGTGACCGTGCGCCCTTTCGTATCGATGCCCACCGCGCGGCGTCCCAGGTGCAGCTCGGCGCTCGCCCTCGCGGCCGTGCGCCAGATGGTATCCTCGGGCTCGCCCTTCCACAGCCCCTTCGAAAGGGGCGGGCGGTTGTACGGCGGGTGTGGCTCGGCGTCGATGACTCCGATGCTGCCTGCGGGATCGACCGTACGGATGCCCTGGACCGCCGCATCCGCCGTCATGCCGCCGCCGATGATGAAGTATTTGTAGTCGGGCATCGTGAGTCGGGGCCTCCTTGAGATTAACGGCCATGCACCGAAGGCGGCCGCGACGAGGCGGCCGCGTAAAGGCTGAGCTCGATCCGCAGCCGGGGACCTGTTGCGTCGTCTTGAGAGCCACCCACCCGAAGCGCCAGCCTCCTCCGTAGATCGCCACTACTCCGGCTCCGTCAGCGGCTGTCGGTGCTTGTCCCGCCGCCGGTACTGCTTGGCCGACTTGTGGACCTTGTGGGCGGGCGTCTTCAGCCGCTCCTTGACGGGCGCTCGGGGGTTGGGGACGCGTACGGTGAGCTTGTCCTTCTTCTGCTTCCGGCTCACGCCTCAAGCCGCGCGCGGATCTGCTTCGCGTGGTGCGCGCAATGCCACTCGTGGAACCGAAGCCACTCCGGCAGGGTCAAGTCGCCGAGCACAGGGTGCTTGACGAACAGGTCGCTCCGGCGCGCGGGGAGGAGCTCGCGCTCGAGCCTGAGGAACCGCGCGAAGCCCTCGCGAAACTGACGCTCGACCGCAGCCCGCTGGGGCCGCTCGGCTGGTCGCACGCCGGCGGGCGCCTCGGCGCCGCGGGGCTGCCAGCCGAGCCGCAGGATCAGGAAGTGGGCGAGCCGCTGGCTCGGCGTGCGGCGGCGCCGACGCATCGGTGGCCGGTCGCGCCGCGATTCGAAGGCCTGGCTGGTCGAGTCGAGTCCGATGGCGAGGTGGTGCACGATTTGCCCCGCGCTCCACTTCCCCGGCGGAGCCCGATGCCAGTCGACCTCGGGGCGACCCGCCAGCGACGCGAGGACGAGGTCGGGGATGTCGGCGAAGCGGGTCATGAGTGGACGAACGCCCTTCGGATGCAATGCCAGTCCCTCACGGCGCTCCGGATCCCAGCACCGCCTCCGCCATCTGCCGTGCCTGGGCCGCCGCCGCCGAGCCGGGGCGTGGCCGCCCGACGAATCGGCCTCCGCTGTCCACAATCACCAGATCGGCCTCTCCGAGCGCGGCGCTGTCGGTGCGGACGGACAGCACCCAGCGGTGCTGCGCCGCCACGGTGGTCAGCCGGCCCATCAGCCGGTCCACCGACTTCGGCGGCACATAGACGGTGACCGTCATCCCGGCATCGGCGGGCGGCGCGCTCGCGCGCGGGGACGGCTTGCAGGCGAGCCCCCAAGCCGCGAGGCTCGACACGAACAGGCGGAGGGCCGTAGCTTCCAGCGCTCTCATATACAACAGTGTACGAGTGAATCTCCTGCGCCGCCACCCGATCGCGCTCGCGCTGCTCGCGCTGGTGCTGCTCTCGGCCCTGCAGTCGCTTCCGCCGCTCGTGGACGTCCGCACCGGCGTGCCCCCGGCGGAGGCGGAGCTCGTGCGCCCGACCGCCTACACCGTGCTCGCGCCGGTCTCCAACGTCCTTGACGCGCTCACGTTTCTCAGTCTCGAGCGCGCGCAGGCGTTTTTGCTCGGGTGGGTGGTCGGCCTTGCTCTGTGGGGAGCCCTGCGACGCGGTACCCCGCGCCAACGGCTCGGCCGAGCGCTGGTAGGGCCGCTCGGCATCCTGGCAGCCGGCGGCGCCGCCGTCGCCCTGCCCCGGCCCATCCCGCGGCTCGTCACCGGGGACTCCGCAGTGACGGTGATCGATTACCACGCCCACACCGAGGCGTCGCACGACGGCCGTCCCGGGTGGACGGCCGAGCGTCTCGCGGCCTGGCACGCCGCGCAGGGGTTCCAGGCCTCCTACGTCACCGATCACAACAAGATCTTCACCGGGCCGGTCGAAACGCCGATCCGACTGCTCCCCGGCGTCGAGTGGAGCGTCTACCGACAGCACATCGTGGCCCTCGGGGCGGTGGCGGCCATCGACCGGGGCCCGTACAGCCGCGACACCCGGTCCATGCTCTCGCTGTTCGCCGCGCTGCACCGGCAGGGCGCGCTCGGCATAGCGTCGCTCCCGGAGTACTGGCGCAACCACTGGAGCAACCTCGACGACTTCGTCGCCGACTCGGTCGACGGCTTCGAGATCCTGAACTGCGCTCCCAAGGCGATCGGCTTCCCCTCCTCGTTGCGCGACCGGGTGCTGCGGCTCGCGGCGCAGCACGATCTCTTGGTGGTCGGCGCGAGCGACAACCACGGGTGGGGCAAGGTCACCTGCGTGTGGAACCTTTCGAGGCCGAGCGCGCACGGCTACGCCACGAACCACGTGGTCGCCCGGCCGATCGCCGTCGTTCAGGGCGACTGGCAGCCGTGGACCGCCGCCTACACGCAGCCGTGGCTCATGCTGCGCAGCCTGTCGTGGAGCGAGCGTTCGAGCTGGATCACGTGGATTCTCGTGATCCTCATTTACCGCACCGTGCCGCGGCGGCAAGGCGATCGCCCCGGGATCGGGATTCTCGCGCGCAGCCTGTCGCTCAAGATTCTCAAGTTACGGCGGCCGACGGAGGAGCCGCCTCGGGAACCCTGATGCCAGAGCTGCGCCTCCTCGGGCCCGGCGACGAAGCCGCGCCGTTCCTGGCGCACCACGCGGCAAGCAGAACGTGCGGCGCGCCGTGCTGTTCGTGGACCCTCTCAACGCAGCGGCGAAGCGGGCCTACTTATCGCTCGGGTTCAGGATCGCAGGCGACTACGGGCTGGTGCTGCTGCAGGCGTGACGGGCTACGGAAGGGTTCGTCGGGTCGGCCTGGGATTCGCCGACCACGCCGGCGATGCCTTCCCTGTCGGCGGAGATGGACACGCGCACAAACGTCCTCAGCGTGAAGGTCGTGGTGATCGGCAGACGGGAAGACGGCGGGTCTAGCCGACTACGACAGCGATGATTTCCCGCTCGCGCCGTCGGTTGTCCAGGTTGATCACGACGATCTGCTGCCACGTCCCGAGCTGGAGCTTGCCGCCCACAACGGGGATGGCGACGCTCGGCTTGAGCAACGCTGAGCGCAGGTGTGAGAAGCCGTTGCCGTCCCCCACCGGGCGTTGTGCGCGTAGTCGGCCGTCGGCGGGGCGACGGCGTCGAGGGCGCGACGCAGGTCGGCCAACGCGCCCCCGGCTCGTACTCAATGGTGGTCACCGCGCCGGTGGAGCCGGTGAGCGAGACGACGGCGATCCCACTGCACGCCTGATTCGGCCACGAGCCGGACCACGTCATCCGTGACGTCCCGATGCCCGAACTCGGCCTCCAGCCTTGCCTTCCGACGAACGTGGGTCGACGTCATGCCCCAAAGCTACTTCCTGAAGAGCCCTCTGGACTTTGCAATACAAAGTACTTGACAGGCGAACGTGCCATCGGTAGTCTAGAGCGTATGACGTCACCCCGGCCCCTGCACGACCGCGCCGTCGACGACCTCCGTTACATCCGCCAGACGATGGAGCGGGCCGGGTCGTTCACGGCGGTGCCTGGGTGGGGGCAGGTGGCCGTCGGCGCGACCGCGCTCGGCGCGGCGCTGCTCGCCGCGCGGCAGTCGAGCGTCGAGTTATGGCTCGCGACCTGGCTGGGCGAAGCCATCGTCGCGCTGGTGATCGGCGGATGGACCATGGTGCGCAAGGCGTACGCAGTGAACGATCCGATTCTGTCCGGCCCGGGGCGCCGCTTCTGGCTCAGCTTCATCCCCCCGATGGCCGTGGGCGGGTTGCTTACCGTCGTGCTGTACCGAGCGGGGGCATGGCACGCGCTGCCGGGCACGTGGCTGCTGCTGTACGGAACCGGGTTCGTCACGGGCGGGGCGTTCTCGGTGCCCGTGGTTCCAGTCATGGGGCTGTGCTTCATGGTGGCCGGCGCGGTGGCGCTGCTTGGCCCCGCCGCGTGGGGGACCTGGATTCTGGCGGCGGGGTTCGGCGGGCTGCACGTCCTATTCGGCACGATCATTGCCAGGAGGTATGGTGGGTAAGCCCAGCGCCGCACGAAAGCCCGACGTCGTCGCGCAACAGCCGCGCAGCGAACGCGGCAGCTCGCGCGCCGCGGAGCTGGACCGCCTGATCCATGAGCGCGTGCGGCTGGGGATCGTGAGCGCGCTCGCCGTCAACGCCGCGCTCAGCTTCAACGAGCTCAAGGCGCTCCTCAGGACGACCGACGGCAACCTGAGTGTGCATGCCCGAAAGCTCGAGGAAGCGCAGTATCTCACGTGCACCAAGTCGTTCGAGGGCCGGATCCCGAGGACCCAGTATCGCTTGACCGCCGCCGGACGCCGTGCCCTGGAGCGCTACCTCGACCATATGGAAGCCCTAATCCGCGCCACCCGTCAGGGCTGACGAGCCGGATTTTTTTTGAGGCCTGACTTTGTGATGCAAAGTCCTTCCCTACACGTCGCGA
>JBOHSI010000087.1:0-3311 GCA_050733055.1 Gemmatimonadales bacterium | reverse complement strand
CCTCGACCCACATTCGATCCCGGCATCCCGCTGCCGGAGCCCCGGGGCACGAGCGGCGTGCCCGTGTCCGCGGCCCAGCGGACGATCTGTTGCAGCTCGTCCACACGGCGGGGCACGGCCACGCCCGTCGGGACGATACGGTAGATCCCAGCGCCCTCGGAGTAGGCGGCGCGGATTCGGGGATCGGTGAGCAGGGTAGGGGTCGGTGTCACACGAGTTCGCGGTACGCGGTGCGCGGTTAACCCCCGGAAGTTACCTCGCACGGCTCACCGCGCACCACCACGTGCCGTTCGCGCTTGACACCACCAGCGGGCCAGGTGATGCTTGACGCGCAATGGCGTCCGACGCTCCCCGCGCCCAGCTCATCCACATCGAGACCGACCGCCGCTTGGGTCACGAGTGGGACGAGTGGGACGGCAAGCCACTCCCCGACAACGGCGACTTCTCCGCGCCTCCGGGCCTGTTTTTCAGGTTCGCCGGGTTGACCCTTCTTGGGGGAATCGCTGCGGCGGCGGCGCTGATCTACCTGCTTGCACCGCGGCTGGGCGCCCTTTGGCCGGCCCTCCCGGCGGTGCTCTGGGTCGCTCTGGCGACGGCAGCGTACGCGTGCTGGCTGTGGTTCGCTGTGCTGCTCCTTTCCTTCTATGGAGGAGTGCTGCCGCTCTCCGAAAACCTGCTGGAGCGGGGGCCGTACCTCCACCTCATGAACTTCACGTCCTACGTCTCGCGGCTGTTCGGGAAGCGTGACTGGGTGGAGCACGCCGCCATCGAGGTGTACAACGCGCTGGCGGAACGACGCCAGCGGCGAGTGGGGAAGGGCGAGCTGCTCGTGCTGATCCCGCGGTGCCTCTCCAAGGAGGCGCTGGACGGCGTCCTCGCGGTCGCCGGGCGCTATGAGGTACCGGTGTTCGTGGCTACGCGCGGGCAGCTCGCCCGGCGCGTCATCCGCGAACGCCGCCCCCGGGCCGTGGTCGCGGTCGCCTGCGAGCGCGACATGATGACCGGCCTGCGGGACGTCGCGGGCAAGCTGCCGGTTCTCGGGCTCACGATGCGCCTGCCCAACGGGCCGTGCCGGGATGCGATGCTGGATCTGGAGGTGATGGAGCGGTGGGTAAGGAGTTGGGTAGGGGCATAGCCTCGCCTTTGGGTGTGCCGAACGTCTGCTTCAGCTTCTCGACCAGCGTTCGGGCCAGCGCCCATCCTGCGTGATCTTCGGGCACCACGACTTCCATATCCCGTTCCGTGCGTGACGGGTCATAGCGGGGCCGATAGACGACCTCGACAACGAGGCGGGTCTGCCCGGGGACATAGGGGTCGGCCCAGAAGCGCAGCTTGACGGTCGCGCGGTGGTGGGGAACGTCGCTCATCCCGGAATGCGAGCGGCCCGTGCGCGTGTCGTACCACGCCGTCTCGAGGTATCCGTCCCGCACGTTGGTGCGCTCGACGCGCAGGCTCTCGGCGGCGACCAGGGCCGGCAGCTCTGCTGTCACTCGCTCGGGCCGCGCCAGGACAATGACCTCGAGCGCCTGCGGATCCGGCATGAAGTTGGGCCGAGTGGTCACGGGGGTGCAGGCGGCGAGAAGAATGAGGGACCGCCGCATCTAGTGTTTGTGCGGCGCCGTGCTGGGTGGGTGCGTATGGTCCTGGGCTTGCGCCGTGTCGACCGGGGCCGCGTCCTCGTGCGCTTCTCCCGCCTGGTGCTCGTGCCCGGCATCGCGGTTCTTCATTTCGGCGCGCAGCGTGGCGGCCGAAAGACCGGCGGCGTGCTCGAACATCAGCTTTCCGCCCACCGTTCCGGTCCACACTATCCCGGCCGCGCCCACGACGCCCAGCACCCGAAATACGGAGTCCTCGGCGGCGGAAAGACGGCCGCGTCGGAACAGCTTGTACGCCAGGATCACGGTGAACACGCCCATGGTGACCAGGGCGAGGGTCTCGTGCCTCTGCATCAGCGCGTGGATGGCGTTGCCGTGCTCGATGTCCTTCTCCGCCCGGAGGCCCGCGACGACCGCCACCCATCCGCCGATGACGCCGGCCCACAAGGTCCACAGCGCGGCGGAGCGCAACGAGTCGCGCTTCGTGAGCCATGCGGCGCAGTCGAACAGCACGGTGACGAGGAGCAGCGCCGCAGGGAGATCGTTGAGCGCGGCGTGCAAGCGGGGCCAGTCGTAGCCGAGCATTCGGGTCCTTTGTCGATCGGTGATCGGTAGGCGCCCGTCAGATGCCGAGATCGGCGACCCGGGGCGGGTCGGCGGAATAGTCGTAGAAGCCCTTGCCGCTCTTCCGCCCGTTCCTGCCGGCGATGACCATGCGCCTGAGCAGCGGCGGCGGCGCGTAGCGCTGCTCCCGGTACTCGGTGAACATGATCTCGGCGATCTTGTATGTCGTGTCGAGCCCGACGAAGTCGAGCAGCGTGAGCGGGCCCATCGGGTGACCGCAGCCGAGTTGCATCGCCTTGTCGATGTCCGGCACGCTGCCGACGCCGCGCTCGACCGCCCGGATGGCGTCGAGCAGGTAGGGGACGAGCAGCAGGTTGACGATGAACCCCGAGCTGTCCTTGGCCGCGACCGGCTCCTTGCCGAGCGACTTGGCGAAGGCGTAGGCGCGCCCGAACGTCTCTTCTGAAGTCGTCACCGTTCGCACGACCTCCACGAGCTGCATCAGCGGCACCGGGTTGAAGAAGTGCAGCCCGACGAAGCGGTCGCCCCGCTGCGTCGTCGCGGCCATCGCGGCGATGGTGAGGCTAGAGGTATTGGAAGCGAAGATCGTCGCCGGGCCACACAAGCCGTCGAGCTCCTTCCATAGAGAGTTTTTCAGCTCGAGGTCTTCCGTCACCGCTTCGATGACGATGTCACAGTGCTTGAGGTCGCTGGTCGTGGTCGTGAAAGCCAGGCGTTTCAGCGTCGCGTCGCGCTCCGCGGCGGTCAGTTTCCCCTTCTCCACAAACTTGGCGAGCGACTTCTCGATCCCCCCGCGTGCGCGGTCCCAGATCTGTTGCGATACGTCCCGCACGAGAGTGTCGTAGCCGGCGGTCGCCGCCACCTGCGCGACGCCGCTTCCCATCAGGCCGCAGCCCAATACCCCCACCCGCCGTATCTCGGTCAATGGCGCTCCCAACGCGGTCGTTCTCGGGCTACCCCCTGGGCGGCGCCCCGGGGTTGATCAAGGTGCGTATCTCGTCTGCGATGCGCACGAACGGACTCGCCCGCGAGCCGGGGAGCGCGTGCTCCGGTTTGATCTCCCCGCGCTCCAGACGGTCGAGCACCTGCTCGAGCCCCACCTGGATCCGCTCGTTCTCCGGACGGTGGCGG
>JBOHSI010000086.1:0-5004 GCA_050733055.1 Gemmatimonadales bacterium | reverse complement strand
ATCACGTTCCGGGCCGCCGGCGCTCGATACTTTTCCCCGGCGCAGTCGCGTGCCGTACTCACCCCAGCCATGCGAAGGATGCCATGCACGGAATGCAATGGGGCCGTCTCCAAGTGAACGTCAACTGTCAGCTGCGTCGCGGCGCGTGGTACCGGGTGACCCGGCTGGCGGCGCTCAACGCGATCCTCGACGTGAACCGCCGCTCTCTGCTCGTTCCCCACTACCTCATCGAAGTCGTTACCAACCCGCCGCGGCGCTGGACCGTCGTGCCGCGTCCCCCCGACGCCCGCCAGCTGCCGGCCGAATGGGGCGAGGTCTACGCCGTCTGCCCGAGCTGCCGCGAGCGTGTGGCGCTGCGCGGGCATCCGCGGAGGCTCGACTGCGGGCGGTGCAAAGGGGCGTTCGACGTGGCGTGGGGCGAGGCCTATCTCGCTGAACGCTGAGGGACCCGACGGCTCAGAGGTAGACCGCTTAGACGCCCCCGGCCCTTGACGCTTGGTGCCGGGGCTCCCACCGTAGGGGGCCGCACCCGAAGCAGTCGTCGGAAGGGATGCCAAGCTCCTGATCCACGCGCACCTCGTCTTGAATCCCGCCGCCGGACGCGGCGCCGGCCGGCGGGCGCTCGACCCGGTGACGCGAGAGTTCCAGCGCCAGGGTTGGGCGGTGGATGTTGCGCACACCGAGGGCCCGGGCCACGGCGCCGACCTCGCCGCGCAGGCCGTGGCCGCCGGCGCGCGGCGGGTCGTGGTCGTGGGCGGCGACGGCACCGTGCACGACGTCGCCAACGGCCTGCTCCGGCAGGCCGCGGACGTAACGCTCGGCGTCGTCCCGATCGGGACCGGAAACGACTTCGCGAAGCTTCTCGGGGTCTACCGCCACAGCCCGGTCCGCGCGGTGCAGCGCCTCGTGACCGCCCAGGAGCGGCGCTTCGACGTCGGCACGGCGTTCGACGAATACTTCGTGAACAGCCTGGGCTTTGGCTTCGGGCCGGAGGTCGTGCGCGTGCGCAACGGCATGCCGCAGCTGAAGGGGTTCCTCTCGTACCTCATCTCGGTGTTGCGCGCCTTTGCCGCGTTCCGGCCGCCGCGCTTCGAGGTGCGTGCACCCGGCTTCGCCGAGACGGGGTACATGATGATGGTGGAGATCTGCAATGGCACGACAGCGGGCGGAAGCTATAAGTTCGCTCCTGGCGCTGACCCGTCGGACGGGCGGCTGGACGTCTGCCTGGTCCGAAAGGTGTCGCTGCCGCGGTTTCTCATGGCCGTGCCGCGCGTGATGCGGGGCACCCACACCCGCATGCGTGAGGTCGCCTTGTTCCAGGCCCGCGAGGTCACGATCCGCTGCACCGAGGGGCCGCTCCGCTGGCATTCGGACGGCGAGCTGCGGGAGTCGGCGGTGCGGGAGTGCACCGTGCGGCTGGAGCGCCGGAAGCTCACGGTGTTGGTGGCGCGATGAGGCAGGCGGTCAGGCGGTTAGGCGGTCAGGCGGTGAGGTGCGTGGCCGTCCCCACGGTCTTGCTCATCGCCTATCCGCCTAGCCGCCTAGCCGCCCAGATCCCCGACACCACCCAGGCACCCGTCGCGATGGGCGCCGTCGTCGTTCCGACCGACACCGCTCGGCGCATCGGCCCGCTGGGCGCCTTCTGGCGGTCGTTCCTCGCTCCGGGCTGGGGTCAGGCCGCCACGGGGCGGCCAGTGGCGGGAGCGGTGTTCGCCACGTGGGAGGGCCTGTGCGCCATGATGGCGCTCAAGGCACAATCCGAGGCGAACTACCTCAAGGAGTCGGGCTCCAGGAATCTCGGCGCGAAGCGCCAGGAGGTGCAGGACTGGCTCGTGCTCTGGTTTTTCAACCATCTCTTCTCGGGCGCCGAGGCGTTCGTCTCGGCGCACCTGCAGGACTTTCCCAAGGACCTGAAAGTCCGGGCCCTCCCGGGCGGCGTCGGCATCACGGTGCCGATGCCGCGCGTCGCACGCTGGTGAATCCCGCGCCACTCGGTGTCTTCGACTCCGGCATCGGAGGGCTGACGGTCGCGCGCGCGCTGTTCGAGCGGCTACCGCGCGAGTCCGTGATCTACTTTGGCGACACGGCGCGCGTCCCTTATGGTCCCAAGTCCCCCGACACGGTGCGCCGGTACTCGGCCGAGATCCTCGCGTACCTGTTGCAGCGCGGCGTGAAGGCCCTGGTCGTCGCGTGCAACACTATTAGCGCGCAGGCGCTCGACTACCTCACAGAGCGCTCAGCGGTGCCGCTCGTGGGCGTGATCGAGCCGGGCGCACGCGCCGCCGTGCAGGGGACGAAGACCGGGAAGATCGGCGTGATTGGGACGGCGGGAACGATCGTGAGCGGCGCTTACGAGCGGGCGATCAAAGCGATCCGCCCCGACGCGGCCGTGTCGGCGCGTGCCTGCCCGCTCTTCGTCCCGCTGGTTGAGGAAGGCTGGTTCGACCACGACGCCACGGAGTTGATCGCGCGCCACTACCTCGAACCCCTGACGCGCACGGGCGTGGACGTGCTCGTGCTCGGCTGCACGCACTACCCGTTGCTCAAGGCGTTGCTGGCGCGCGTGATGGGACCGGGCACGACGCTGGTGGACTCGGCCGAGGAGACGGCCAAGGCGGTGGCGCGAGAGCTTGAGATACGCGGCCTGCTCAGCGACGGCGGGGCGCCCGCGACGCATCGGTTCGTCGTCTCGGACGACGAGCCACACTTTCGCAACGTGGGAGCGAGGTTCTTGGGAGAGAGGCTGCGGGACGTGGAAGTGGTGCCGCTCGGGTGACAGGCGGGCGACCCTGCATCCGCAGCGCGTCAGCGGAAGGTCTTTAGCTCGATCGAATCCCGCGTCACTACCGCGTACCGGAAGCCATCGAGCCACGCCCCCGGGTTCAGATACGCCCGCCCGTTGCCGAGCTCCACGAGCGCCGGCCGGTGGGTGTGGGCGAGGATCACGAGGCCGAGGTCCGGGCGGCGACCGAGCAGCTCCTGCGCGAACCGGGCCTGGGCGCGCTCGGCGCGGTCGAGCACGGCGCGGTCCCGCGTATGGTCGGCGAGTTTGCCCGAGAGCTTGTGGGCGATCCAGAAGCCGACGTCGGGATGGAGCGCGCGGAATGCGCGGATCGTGATGCGGTGCCGCGTCACGCGATGCATCAGCGTCGCGCTCCAGTGCTGCTCCGTCAGGCCGTCGCCGTGGGCGACGAACGCGCGCCGCCCGGCCACGTCGGTCTCGGCCTCGCCGCCGTGGAACCCGATCCCCAAGTCCTGGGTGAGGAAGTCGCCGCCCCAGCGGTCGTGGTTGCCGCCGACGAACGTGATCGGGATCCCCCGGGCGCGGAGCGTCTGCAGCTTCGCGGCGGTCCCGAAATGTCGCCGCGGAATCACCGCGCCGTACTCGAACCAGAAGTCGAAGAGATCGCCGTTGATGAGCAGGGCGTCGCCCAGATCGGGCACCGCGTCCAGGAACGCGTGAAACGCGGTCTCGGTGGCTCGCGGCACCTGGCCGAGGTGGGCGTCCGCGACGACGACGACCCGGGGTGGCACGGCCCCAAGCTAGGAACGGCCCCACAGCGCCGCAAGCCACGGCACTGTATCTTGCCCCGCGTGATTGCCGCGATCACGCTGCGCGTGAACTACTCGGAGACCGATCAAATGGGCGTGGTGTACCACGCCAACTACCTCATCTGGTTCGACCGCGCGCGCACCGAGCTGATGCGCGAGACCGGCGTCACCTACCGGGAGCTGGAACAGCAGGGAGTCTACCTCGCCGTCTCCGAAGTCAAAGTCCGCTACCGCGCCGCGGCGCGGTATGACGACCTCGTACGAGTGCGCTGCTGGGTGCGCGAGCTCGCCTCCCGACGCGTGGCGTTCGGGTACGCGGTCGATCGCGCCGGCACCGGCGAAATGCTCGCCACGGGGGAAACGTCGCTCGTGTCACTGACCCATCAGCACACGCTCACGCGGATTCCCGAGCATGTCCTCGATCTGCTCAAGCCGATTCCCGATCCGGTCCGGCTGTAGCGGCGCACTGGTGCTCATCGCCCTGGCGCTGCCGTGCCGGGCGACGGCGCAGCAACAGGACGAGGCCCTCGTGGGCGAGCTCTCGCGCCTGCTGGCCGCCGCCGACGCGCGGGCGTTCGATGCCCCCCTGTTCCGCGAAGCGCTCCGCTACCCCGAGCCGTTCGTGCGGCGCCAGGCCGCGCTCGCGGCGGGCCGGATCGGCGACCCCGCGGCGATCGACCTCCTGGTGGAGGCGTTGGGGGATTCCGATCGCACGGTTCAGGGGGCCGCGGCGTTCGGCCTCGGGCTGGTGAAGGATTCGCGCGCTGTCGGGTCGCTGCTCGCCCTGGTGCGATCCGCCCCCGGGGAGCAAGGGGGCCCGCCGCAAGCCGAGGCGGTGACGGCCCTCGCCAAGATTGGGGGGGACAAGGGCGCGGCGGCGCTGCGCGGGATCTTGGGCAACGGCACGACGCCCGGCGTGCCGACGTCCCTCGCCCAAAGTACCGCGCTGCTCGAAGCCTGGCGCCTCGGGTCACGGGCACCCGTGCCGGCACTCTTCGGGTACGCCGAAGACCCGGACGGCACCGCCCGCTGGCACGCGCTCTATTCGCTCGCGCGCCTGCGCGTGGCGCGTGGGGTGCACGTGCTATTGAACGCGTGTGCGGACCAGATGCCGTTCGTGCGTGCCGTGGCGGCGCGCGGGGTGAGCCGGGCGCTCACGGACTCCGCGGGGCTCGACCCCGAGGACGTTGCCGGCCGCCTGCGGCCGTTGCTCGGCGACCGCGATCCGCACGTCCGGATCAACGCGCTGCGGGCGCTCGCGACGTTCCGGGACAGCGCGTTCTCGGGCCTCGCGGTCCCGCTCGTCAACGACGCGGAGCTGAACGTCGCCGTCCAGGCCGAGACGACGCTCGGTGCGCTCGGGGGAAGCGCCGCGGTGAGTGCCCTTTCGGCCCGTCTCTCGAGCGCCGTATTCGCGCTACGCCGCCAGGCGGTGGTCGCGCTGGCGCAGGC
>JBOHSI010000085.1:0-2771 GCA_050733055.1 Gemmatimonadales bacterium | reverse complement strand
CCGGCCTGGCGTACTCCTACACCACGCGGTCCCTCCAGGGCGTGGACGGCCTGGGCGACGGGTTCGCTTTCCCCAACACGTCGAATATCCCGAAGCACCCGTCCAACGACGAGAAGCACCGCGTGGTGGCCAACTGGATTTTGGATGTGCCCTATCTCTTCGGGATTCAGTTCGGCGGCCTGATCACGCTGGGAGGCAAAATCCGTCAGGACGTCGGCTGTCCAGGGCGGTTTTGCGGGCCCGGCACTACCGGGAACCAGTACGAGCGCGGGGGTTTCACGGTACCTGGCACCTTCCCCTACCGGACCGTCGATCTCCGGGTGCGCAAGGACTTCCCCAACATCGGGCGGACGACGCTGGGGGTGACCGTGGACGTGTTCAACGCGTTCAATCGGAACAATTTCGGCTGCTTCCGTACCGGGAACCGGGACGAAATGGACAGTAATGGCAATAATATTTTCGGAAACCCGGCATGCGTCATCACCGATGCACGCCGGTTCCAGCTCGGCGTGGAGTACACCTTCTAACCCACCAAGGCCGCGGGGCACCGACTGTGGTGCCCCGCGGTGCTATTCCGCCGAGACCTTCACCGCTGGGGACGAATGACTCATGAACCGATACCGTGCATGGCTCACCGTCCCCAGCCTCGGCGTTCTCCTGGCGGCGTGCGGATCGGGTCGCGACTGAGACGTGCCCAACGCCCTGCACGCGAGTGCGCGACAGCATGCCGTCCCGGCAGATCGACGTCACGTTGGCGATGGGGGTGATGTAGTGCAGTTCGGGGAGTTCGTCTCGCCTCACGCAATGACCTCGCCGCTCTAGGCCCGACCGACGCGGCTTCCGCCTGTCCAGACCGCGTCACGCTGCGGAGGGCCATACTGACGCGCCGCCTCGCTCAACCCCTGTCTACAGCCCGGTCATACGATACGGCGACACCCCCCGAGGGTACAGGGGCGATGCTCGTGCTGCGCGCCGCGCTCGGCAGCTCCGTGCCCCAGAGTTCCACGAACGCCGCTGCACCCGCGGGCCCGCCGTCCTTGAGGCGTGTGGTCACCTTCATCCGCGATCCGATCCACCCCCCAGCGCAACTGGAGGTCACCACTCAGCGCGGTTGTTTGCCATAATGTTTGCCGGTCAGTGCCCGCCGATGTGGTCAAATGGGGTACCTGGACGCCAATGCAGGAGCACAAAACGAGGGGCCCGCACGGGACCCCTCGTCTTTTCAGTCCGCTGCTCTACGGCGGGAGTCGCGTAGGGGACTGTCCCCCGAGTGTCCCCCTCACGATTGGCTACCGGTGGACACCAACTGCCACGACGGCCGCCGGTCGCGGCGGCCGATGTGGCGATGTAGTAACGTGTAGTGTCTGGTACTGGCCGGTGGCGCCGGTTAGGCGGCGCGGCAGGGCGGGACTGAAAATCCGCGTGTCGGCAGTTCGATTCTGCCCCTGGCCATTCGCCGCATCCGCTGTTCGCGCCTGAGGTTGGACTGTCTCGGCTTCAGTGCCTCGGGCGCCTCAGCCCCCACCGATTGTGCCCCAATTGTGCCCGTTCTCCGCTCCGCGTGGAGCGCCGCGAGCTTCGCGACCCCCTCAGCGAGATCCGCTTCGTCCACGATGCTGTAGCGGTCGAACACGCTGCGCGTCTTGTGGCCCGTCAGCTTCATCGCGATCGCCTCGGGCACGCCGGCGCGAACCAGGTTTCGCACTGCGGTGCGGCGCAGGTCGTGGGCGATCATTCCAGCGCAATCCGCGAGGCGGCACGCGGTGATCCAGGCTCGACGGTAGCTCTTGATTGGCTTCCCCTCGCGGTGGAACACGTAGGGGGTGTGACGACCGGACCGCTCGAGATCACTGGCCATCTCCCGCTGACGACGAAGCAGTGCGGCCAGCGCAGGGAGTGCCGTGAACGGGAATGTGCGGGCTTCGCCGTTCTTGGATCGCTCGAGCCGAATGATACCGGCACCGAAGTCCACCTGGCGCCACGTCAGCGGCAACACCTCCGACGGCACACACCATCCCGTGTAGTAGGCGAACTCGAACACCGGCTGGAGGTCCTCAGGCAACTGCGACAGCACTGCTCGGAAGTCGCCTTCCTCGAAGAATCCCGTCCGCCGGTTGTCCGGCTTGATCGACGGGAACCTCGGTCGGGAAGTCAGGCGCCCCGCTCCCACTGCGAGTGTAAACATGTGCTTGAGCAGCGCCAGCTCGTAGCGGATGGTGGCGGGCGCCGCTCGTTCGTCCATGCGGACGCGCTGATAGGCGACGAGCCGGTCGGCGGTGACGTCGGCCGCGCGGATCGTTCCGATGGTTAGACGGAGGTGGGCCAGGGCCGGCGCTGCACGGCGCCAGGAGCGGCGCCCGTTGACCTGATAATCGGACCTGAGCATCTCCACGAGATCGTCGAACGAGACGCGCTCGGCGTCGGGCCCGACGAGGCGGCCCGCGCCCATCTCTTCCAAACGACGCCGCAGCAGCTTGACGGCGTTCGATCGGTTGGGCGAACGCGAGGATTCCCGGTACTTCCGCCCGCGTAACGAGTACTGGATCCACCACACGACACCACGCCGGTAGACACGGCCCAAGCCTCGGGTGTTGCTCATGGTTCCTCCAATGTCACGAACGCCGGGTCTTCAGCCAGTGAAGAATGCCGGCGCGTGAGAATCTCAAACACTTGCGGGACAGCGAGCAAGTGAACGGCAGTTCTTTCGCGTGGCGGTAGAGCCACTGCGGGGTCACCCCCAAGAGCGCTGCAGCTTCGTCGACATTCAGCAG
>JBOHSI010000084.1:0-7504 GCA_050733055.1 Gemmatimonadales bacterium | reverse complement strand
CCCCCCCCGTCCTCCCCGGCTCCGACGCACCAGGTGTGGGGCGGGCGGTTCAGCATGGGGCCGAGCGAGGCCCTCGACGCTTTGAACCGCAGCCTCCCCGTGGACCACCGGCTTTGGCCGCAGGACGTCACGGCGAGCAAGGCGTGGGTGCACGCGCTGGGCCGGGTCGGCGTGCTCGCGCCGGCTGAGGAGTCGCAGCTCCTGGAAGGGCTCGATCACGTGGCGGAGCGACTCGCCGACGGTGCCGCGGTGGGCGCGCCGGACGAGGACGTGCATACGCTGGTCGAGCGGCTGCTCTACGAGGAGGTCGGCGCGGTGGCGGGAAAGCTCCACACCGGCCGCTCGCGCAACGACCAAGTGGCGACCGATCTGCGGCTCTGGACGCTCGACGCGATCGACCAGCTAGACGAGGACCTCACAATGCTGGGACGCACGCTCGTCACGCGGGCGCGCGAGGGCGTCGACGACATCCTCCCGGGCTACACGCACGGCCAGCAGGCGCAGCCAGTGCGCTGGGCATACGTCTTACTCGCCCACGCGTGGCCGCTCGTGCGTGACCGCCAGCGTCTCGCCGACGCGCGCCGGCGCGTGGCGGAACTGCCCCTCGGCTCCGGCGCGCTCGCGGGATCGGGCTTCGCCATCGACCGGGTGCTGCTCAAGGAGGCGCTCGGGTTCCGCTCGGTCTCCGCGAACGCGCTGGACGCCACGGGCGACCGCGACTTCGTGGCCGAAGTGCTCTTCGCCATCGCGCTCGTGGGAATGCACCTGTCCCGGCTCAGCGCGGAGCTGATTCTGTACGCGAGCTCGGAGTACGGGTTCGTGCAGCTCGCCGACGACTTCAGCACCGGATCGAGCCTCATGCCGCAGAAGCGCAACCCCGATGTGTTCGAGCTGGCGCGCGCCAAGTCCGGCCGGCTGCTCGGCGATCTCGTGGCGCTGCTCACAACGCTCAAGGGAATTCCCGCCGGCTACGGCAAGGATTTGCAGGAGGACAAGGCCCTGTTGTTCGACGCCTGTGACACGCTGGCCGCGGTGCTCCCCGCTGTGACCGGCGCGGTGGCATCGCTCCACGTCGATCGCGAGCGTATGCGCGCCGCGCTCGACGCCTCGCTGCGCGCCACGGATCTCGCCGACCTGCTGGTCGAGGCGGGGGTGCCGTTTCGCGAGAGCCACGGGCTCGTCGGACGATTGGTGCGCGAGGCCGAGCGCGCGCGCGTGCCGCTCGACCGAGTACCGCCGGTGGTTGCGGCCGGCATTCACCCGGCGCTGGGCGCCGCGTTGGCTCAGTTGGGAACCTGGGAGGACAGCGTGGAGGGGCGGGGGACGCCGGGGGGGGCGTCGCGTAAGTCCGTGGTGGACCAGCTGGAGGAGCTGCGCAAGCTATTCGCTGCTGGCGGGGGGACTTAACCTCCGCTCTTGCCGCGCGTTAGGCGGGTGTGTAGCATACGGGGCCGTCCCGCTCGGGTCCGGGCGAGGCGGCCTGTTTTTCACTGGGAGAGATCGCTTTGCGCTGCCTGGCGCTGAACGCCTCATTCGAGCCCCTAACCATGGTGCCGGTGCGCCGGGCGCTCCGCCTGGTGATCGACCGCAAGGCGGAGATCGTCGAAGCGGACGGCTCGGTGGTGCGCAGCGAGCGACTCGCGATCCCGAGACCGGCGGTCATTCGGCTCGTCAAGTTCGTCCACGTCCCTC
The DNA here is from genome assembly GCA_050733055.1 of Gemmatimonadales bacterium. Classification (GTDB taxonomy): domain Bacteria; phylum Gemmatimonadota; class Gemmatimonadetes; order Gemmatimonadales; family GWC2-71-9; genus DASUAL01. Next base: position 5,812 of record JBOHSI010000084.1, on the reverse strand, counting down.
GTCGCTTCCGCCGCCAGGTCACGAACACCTTCCTCTTCGCCCGCGACAACTACCGCTGCCAGTTCTGCGGACGGAGCCAACACGAGTTGCGGCACCGGGAGTGCTTGACCCGGGACCATCTCGTGCCGCTGTCGCGCGGAGGGACGAACCGGTGGGCAAACGTCCTCACTGCCTGCAGCACCTGCAACACGCGTAAGGGGAACCTGTTGCCGGAGGAGGCCGGGATGCATCCACTGCGGCCGCCCTTCGAGCCGCACTTCGTGCACCTCGCATGGGCCGTCCGCCGTCTCACCTCGATTCAGTCGAAGTACATCCGCATGTTTTACGGTGGCGACGTGCTCGCGACGCTGGAGGCGCTGTGAGCGGGAGGCTTCCCTGGATCATTGCGGGAGCCGCGGGCTTGGGCATCGCCGCGCTGCTGGCGACGTCCGGAAGCGGGCGTGCGGCTGGGCATCCCGATCCGCGCCCCCAGGTCACGGCAGACCGGGTCCTGCCGCGGGGCCTGGTGCTCAACACACCGGGGGCGCTCGAGGCCTATGCGGCCGCGCGCAGCGCCCCCCAGGTCCTCGACGGCGTGTACTGCTATTGCGAGTGCGCGAAGAACTTCGGGCATCGCTCGCTGTTGACCTGCTTCGAGTCGGACCACGGGTCGCAGTGCGACATCTGCATCAGTGAGGCGATGCTCGCCACGCGCCGCGCCGCTCAGGGCCACTCCCTCGACGACATCCGCCGCGCCATCGATCAGCAGTTCGGCAGCTAGACGGCCCCCGCTCCCGCTCACTGCTCCCCGGTGGTAAACGGGGGGGATCGCGCCTCGAGCGTGAGGCGCGGCAGTCCCGCGATGCGCACCAGGATCCGCTGCGCGCCGCGCGCGAGCGCGCTCCCCACGTTCCCCTCTCCCGACACCGCCGGACTCACGTCGCCTTTGAGCCAGCGCGTCAGCTCCTCCAGGTCCGTGTCGTTGAGGGTGGTTACTTCGAGCCGGCAGAGGAAGTAGAACCGCCCCGAGCCCTTTGGTGTGAGCGTCACGCGGTACGGGATCTCGAGCGCTCGCGCCAAAGAGTCGGCGGTCGCGAACCGGCTCACGCCGCCGCCGGTGCGGATCAGGACGAAGTCGTCGGCGATCGGGTCGTGCCGCGCCACCGCGTCCCACGAGGCCTCGCGCACGTGCTGGTCGAACCAGGTCGAGCGCGCGCGCCACAACTCGAGGCGATAGTGCAGGCGCAGCGGGAAGCCTGAGCGCATCAGGCCGACGAACTTGCCGTCGGCGAGCAGACGCGCCGATTGCACGCGCGGGACCGTGTTTTGGATGGTGACCGTCAGGGACGGCTGTTGCGCGTCGGCCGGGGGGGCCGCCGCCGCGCCGATACCCAGGGCCAGGAGGCCGAGCCCCGCCCTCACCTCAGAAGCGGTGGTCGAGTCGCATCGTGAATCGCAAAGGCTCCCCCGCCGTCACCGCCTTCGCCACGTAGAAGCCGAACCCGCCCCAGTCGATCCCCAGCCCGAGGTCCGCGATCCAACTGGAGAGCGTAGGCAACCGGTTGCTCGGCACCCGGCCGGGACCACTCCCCACCAGCCAGGCCTGACCGGCGTTAGCCAGGACCACCAGGTCCGGTCCCTGAAGTGTGAGCAGGGACCGCGCCTCCTCGTCCTCGGGCCGCGACGAGCTGTACGCCCAGTGGAGCGAGATGTGGCCGCGGTACTCTGCCTGCAGGAGGATCACGCGGTCGCACGCCGCCACCAGGGAGCCCCCGAACGCCGGGTCGATCAGGTCGCGATTGCACGCGCTGTGGCGAAAGCTGTAGCCGGCCATCGGATCGGGCCCACCGATCGACAGGCGCCGCTGCAGGGGCAGCGGATCCCCCCCCGCCCAGCCGCCGGCGAGCAGCCGCAGGTTGAAGCGCCCCGAGGGGCTCACCCGGTTGTACCGACGGAAATCAAACCACACGCGGCTGAACTGATAGGAGCCGTCGGTCGGGATCGGCCGCCGCACGGACGTGGGGACGCCCGTCGGCGGGGTCACGTCCGCGCTGCGCGCGTTCTCGACCTGCGCGCGCAGCAGCCACCCGGCTGTCGGGTCGGTGCGGTCGTTGCGGGTGTCGAGGCTGACCGCTCCGGTGAAGGTGGTGTAGTGGCCGTCGTCGATGGGCGGATTCGGGCGCCACGCCTGGTCGTTGCGGAACAGGGTCCAGGGGTCACGCGCCGCCTCGCTCGTCTGCCAGTCGTGTCGCACCTCGAAGGCGACGTGGAGCGGCTGGTGCGGCTGGACGAACACACGGCCCGCGAGGCCCTTGCTGAAGTAGTAATCGCGGTAGTCGCGCTGAAACAGGAACGCCGCCCATCCCACCTCGGCGTTGCGCAGTCCCCACTCCTCGACCGGAGCCACCACGTCGTAGGCACGGAGCTCGATGCCGTAGCCGGGTGCCTCGCCCGAGCGCAATTCGGTGCGTGCCATGTAGCCCAGATCGCTGCGTTTGTCGGTCAGGTCCCCCGCCGTGCGGAACACGCCCAGCGCGTCGAGCCGGAGGCGGACGTTCTCCCGCAACTTCCAGTCAAAGATCGGCCCGAACACGACCGGCAGCCCTTCGACGCGGTTGAACGTGCCGGCGGTGGCGAGCGTGAGCGAGGAGCGGGAATCCGCGGTGCCCCACGACTTCTCGACGCCGAGGTTGCGGAGCCAGCGTCGCGGGCTGCCTCGGGCGAGGGCGATCTCGTCCCCCTGCGTGCGGTACGCGAGAGGCTCCCGGTAGATGCGCACCTCGCCGGCGACCGCGGACCCTGAAGCCCGCGTCACGGTCCCGCCGATCACGATCAGGTCCCCGGTGACGGTCGCGCTCGTGTCCAGCGCGGCGTCGCCGTTGATCACGAGCAGCGTGCCCTGAATCCGGCCGGCCACGGACACGGCTCCGTTGCGCACGGCCACGTCGCCGCGCCACTCGTTCCCTGCGGGGAGCCGCGAGCGCCCGACGAGGCGCGTCGTGGTGGGCGCGTTGTAGAACCGGACCGCCTCTTCCCCGACGAGGCGCGGCAGCTCCTCCGGGCGCAGGCTCACGGCCGCGCTCTCGGGATGGATCACGATCGCGGTGTCCTGGGCGGCGGCGACCGTCGCGTAGAGCAGGCACAGGCCGAGACAGCTGAACGTGAGGATGCTCGCGCGCATGGGGCCGACCTCGATGGGGGGCGCGGCAAGCGGGTGCATAGCCCGTGCCGCGCCCGATGCGGCGCCGGCGTGCGTGGCGCCCCCTCGCTGCAGGTGGCGGCGTGTCATCCCGTCATGTTGCGGGGTGGCTCGAGACCCAGCCGCCGCATCCGGCGGTACAGGTTGGCGCGGTCGGTCGCGAGCTTCCGCGCCGCTTCGGCGACGTTGCCGCGCGCGGCCGAAAGGGCGCGCGCGATCAACGTGCGCTCGAATCCGTCGAGCGCCTCCGCGAGCGACACGTCCGTCCAGCCCTCGGTCGGAACCGATCCGGAACCGTCCTGGGGAACGACGCGCGCCACGTCGTCCGCCGTGATCGTGTCGGTGTCGCGCCCCCCGGGCGCCAGAATCGCGAGCCGCTCCACCAGATTCGCGAGCTCGCGCACGTTCCCCGGCCAGTGGTAGGCGGCGAGCAGCTGCACCGCGCCGGCGTCGAACCGCACCGGCCGCCCTAGCCGGGCCGACTGCCGCGCGGCGAAGTGCTGCACCAGCGGCGGGACGTCGTCCCGGCGCTCCCGCAGCGCCGGGATGTGCACCGGCAGCACATTGAGCCGGAACAGAAGGTCCTCGCGGAACTGCCCCTGGTGCCCGGCTCTCGCCAGGTCTTTGTTCGTCGCGGCGATGACGCGGACGTCCACCGTGACCGGCTTCTCACCGCCCAGCCGCTCGATCACGCCGGTCTCGAGCACGCGGAGGAGCTTGGCCTGCGCCTCGGCGCCGAGGTCGCCCACCTCGTCGAGGAAGAGCGTGCCGCGGTCCGCCAGCTCGAAGCGCCCGATGCGCCGCTCGGTGGCCCCCGTAAAGGCCCCCCGCTCATGACCGAACATCTCCGACTCGACCAGGTCCTTGGGGATCGCGGCGCTGTTCACGCATACGAACGACCTCGCGGCGCGGCGGCTCCCGCGATGAATGGCCGACGCCACGAGCTCCTTGCCGGTGCCGGACTCGCCCGTGATCAGCACGCGCGCCTCGGTGGGCGCAACCCGCGCGATCAACGCGCGCAACTCCTCCGTCGCTTGGCTCACGCCCACCAGCGGGTCTGCATGCCCCAGCGCCTCGTGCAGCCGCCGGTTCTCGGCAAGCGTGCGCGAGAGCTCGAGCGCGGCACGGAGCGTGGTGAGCACGCCCTCGGGGGTAAGCGGCTTTTCGAGGAACTGGAAGGCGCCGAGCTTCGTGGCGCGGACGGCGTCGGAAAGATTCGCCTTGCCGCTCATCATCACGACCGGGATGTCGGGCGCGACCCGCTTGAGCTGCTCGAGCGTGGTCAGGCCATCCGGACCAGCCGGCATCATGAGGTCGAGAAGCACCGCGTCGGGCGGCTCGCGCTCTACCGTCGCGATGGCGGCGTTGCCGTTCGGCGCCTCGGCGGTCTCGAACCCTTCCGACTGGAGCAGTGCCCCCACCATCTTGCGGATGTTGACTTCGTCGTCGACGAGCAGAATGCGCGGGCTCATGACACGGACAGAACGACTGAGAAGGTGGCCCCGCCCCCGGGCGTCGCCGATAGCGTGATGGTGCCGCCGTGGGCCTCGATCGTCTGGCGCACGAGCGCCAGGCCCAAGCCCGTGCCGTCTCGCTTGGTGGTGAAATAGGGCTCGAACACGCGCAGCCGCAGCTCCTCGGGGATCCCGGGCCCGTGGTCCACGATCCGCACGACCAGTCCCCGGCCGTCCTGGTTCACCTCGATCTCGATCCGCCCCCGGCCGCCCATCGCCTCGGAAGCGTTGCGCAACAGGTTCGCGAACGCGCGCCGCAGCGGGTCGTAGTGGCCGAGCATCGTGCATGGGCTGCCGTTGGCGCGGAGCGACGCCTCGACCGTGGGCGGCACCGCGGTGCGGCTCAAGTCCATGAGGAGCTCAACCAGATCCACCTCGCTCTTCGGGCCCTCCGGCAGCCGCCCGAACTCGGCGAACTCCTGGGCGAGACGCTCAAGCCGCTCTGTCTCCGCCGCCATCACGTCCAGCGCCACAACCGTCCGCCCGTCCGCCCGACCGCCGGACCGCTGCAGTTGGTCTAGCGCGATCCGCATGGCCGTGAGCGGGTTCTTGATCTCGTGTGCGACGCGGCGCGCCACCTCGCGAAACGCACGCAGGCGCTCGGCCTCGAGCTCCTTCTCGCGCGCGGCATCGAGGGCCGTCGCGAGCTCGCGCAGCGCCTGCCGCAGTGCTTCGAACTCCGGCGCTCCACGGGTGGGCGGGCCGGCCGGCAGCGGCATCCGCCGCCGGATCAGCCTGGTCCAACCCACGAGCTCGTCAATGGGCCGCGACAGCTGGCGCGACAGGTGCCCGGCGAGACGGATCGCCGCCACGACGACGAGCGCGCCGAAGATCAGCACGACGGCTGCGAACCCGCCGGCGTAGTACCGCAGGTACGTGTCGGCGCGCCGCGCGAGCGTGACCGAGTTCGAAAGCTGCTCGAGGTGCTGTCGCAACACCGCCCGCTCCCGCAGGGTGAGTCGGGTCGTGTCCATCTGCTCGAGCATCTGCCGGGCGGACGTCGCGACATCCTCGAGCGCCACCCGCGCCCCCGCCGACGGGCCCACCGTGCGGACGGCGAGGGCCCACCCGACCACGGCGAGCGTCGTCGGGACGGCCGTCAGCGCGACGAGGATCACAA
>JBOHSI010000083.1:0-10019 GCA_050733055.1 Gemmatimonadales bacterium | reverse complement strand
GACATCGGGCGTCGCCCGAGCCGGCGGCGTGCGGCGCCGCAGCTCGCGCCGGCGGGAGAACCCGCGATCGTGCGCAAGGCCCGCTCGAGCATCGTGTCGTGGGCATCCGTGGCGGGCGGCTGCATGCTGTTCGACGCCGCCACGGGCTGGAACGGGTGGTCGCTGTTCGTTGCGGTTCCGTGGGGCGCCTTCGGCATCCTGCCGATGTACATGAAGCTATGGAGTGCGGGTTACTCCTGGCGGGACGTGCTGCACCGCCCCGCGGCGCCCGAATCGGCCGAAGCGCAGCTCGCAGCGGCGGGATCGCGGCCCTTAGACCTGCCGCAGGCGACAACCGGCGAGTTCGGCCGGCAGGCGGCGGCCGTCCAGCAGGCCCGGAGCGACCGCAAGGCGATCCTCAAGATCATGGAGCGCCTGCCCAAGTCCGAGAAGAAGCTGCTACCGGACGTCGTCGCCACGGTGGACGGCCTGCTCAAGCGGGCAGAGGACCTCGCCAGGACGCTGCACGCGATGAGCGCGGACGTGGACGAGGCCGCGCTCGCGCGCGTCGAGGGGAAGATCGGGGCGACCAAGCACGAGCCCGAGAGCCCGGAGCGGGAGCGCCAGCTGAGCCTCTTGCAGCGGCAGCGTCAGGCGTTGACCGACTTGCTCACGCGCCGGCAACTCGTCGAGGATCAGATCGAGTCGTGCATGATCGCGATGCAGAACGTCCGGTTCGACCTGTTGCGGCTCAGGTCGGCGGGCGTGGCGGCGGTGCTCGACGACCTCACCCACGCCACTCAGCAGGCGCGCGCGCTGTCGCGGGAAGTCGACCACGCGATCGCGGCCGCCGGCGAAATCAAGCAGGCACTAGGGGAGCAGACGGGCGCCTAAGGTCGTTCACCCCGGCTGCAGCGCGCCACCAACGCCGGCGCTTCCGCTACCCCAATCCCGAACTCCAGCAGCGCGAGGAAATGCGCACGCGCCTCGGTGCATTGACCGAGGCGCAGAGCCGCGCTCGCCCGCACCGCGTACAAGCGCGCCCACCCCGGGCGCACCGCGAGCGCCTCGACGAGCAGGCTGTCCGCGAGGTCGGGCGGCCCGTCGTTGGCGAACCGCCTGAGCACTTCGACCAGCGCGTCGACCGGCAGCGGACGTCGATAGGTGCCCGAACCGACCGCGAGCGCCGCCCGCACGCCCCGCCCCGCCTCGGCCCATCGGCCCTCCGCCGCGGCGAAGCCCGCGAGCTTGGCTCGGACCGCGGCGGTGTCCCCTCCGCGGGCGAGGACGGCGGTGAGCAGCTCGCGGGTTCGTACGGTGTCCCCGCGCCGCTCCGCCAGGGCGGCGGCCACGCGCAACGCCTCCGGGTGCCGAGCGCGTGCCACAAGCGCGGGGAGGACGCTGTCCGCGTACGCACTGTCGCCCAGTTCCAACCGCGCCTCCGCCACTCGCACCGCCCAGATCGGGTCCTCCGGGCGGGATCGATGCGCCGCCTCGAGCGCCGCCAGGCGGGCGGCCGACACGCCCGGCGCCGTCACCGCCCTCGCGAACAGGACCGGCGAGCCACCGGGCGTCTCGCCGGCCGAGGCGGCAATCGCGAGCAGGGAATCGAAGACCGGCCCGGCACCGGGCGGATCGAGGAAGCGGCGCGCGGCGACGAACTCGAGCTCGGGCTGATCGTCCCGGTGAACGAGGGTCGCCCGGGCGCTGAGCCGTGCGGCGCCCGCGTCGCCGAGCAAGCGGCGCCCGAAGTAGTCGCCCACCGAATCGATCCCCAGCCATTCACGGCCCAGCTCGCCGACCGACGTGCCCGGAGCGAGCACGCGCTCGAGCCACGGCCGCTCGTAGCGGATGGGGCGGCCAGAAGCGACGACAAACAAATCGACGCTGTTCGAAAACCAGAGCTCCACGTGGGGGAACACCTCGCGCACGTTGCGCACGATCCCGGCGACGATGGGAAGCGGAAGCTGATACAGCTGCACCCACTGGCAGAACACGCCGTCGTCGGCGAGCCGCGCCCGCAAGAGGCGGAAGAACTCGGGTGTGTAGAGGGTCGCGACCCCGGCAACCCAGGGGTTGGACGGCTCGGAGGTGATGACGTCGAAGCGCTCGTCGTGCAGCTGCAGGGCGCTGCGGGCGTCGTCCGCCACGACCGTGACCCCCGGGCGTTCCAGCACGGCGTGGTTGACGCTGGCGAAGTATCGGCTCACCGCGAGGACGGCGGGCTCGATCTCCACGATGCGCAGCCGCCGCATGCCGGGGAGGTCCGCGAGGACGCGCGCCGTGACCCCGCTGCCATACCCGATCACCAGGGCGGAGGACGCGCCCGCGCGGGCGGCCGCCGGCGCCAGCCCGGAGAGGACCTGGGTATTCATGTCCGCGTAATCAGACGCGTCGACCTTCCCGTTCACCCGCAGCGTGCGACCGATCGACGCCTCCCACACGCTGACCGTGGCGTTCCAGCCTTCGTGGAAGGCGAGCTGGCGGGCACCGGCATGGGTGAGGAAGGCCTGCCGCTCGGCCGCGTTCATCGGCGCGCGTCCGTAGATCGTCGGAGCCAGGTCGATAAGCCTGCTGCTCCATCCGGGCGCGGCGAGCGCGACTCCGAGCGCAACGCTCGCGAGCGCGCCGGCCCCGAGCACCCGGACGCGCAGCGCCCGATGCTCGGCGGACCGTCCTGTAACGCCGCGCGCGGCGAAGCCGGCGAGCAGGAGCGCGGCGATGCCGTTGATGACGAGGCCGATGCGGAGCGTGGTCTCGCTGCCGAGCGCGACGACCAGCACGAAGCCGGTGAGCACGGCGCCGGCGATGCCGCCGAGCGTATTCAGCCCGTAGGCCCGGCCTACATCTGCGCCGCGTGCCGCGTCCGGGCGGGCGGTGAGATCCGTCAACAGCGGGAAGGTCAGACCCATCCCGATGGCGGGGATCAGCACCACGCTGCCGACTGCCAGACCCATGAGCAACAGGCGCGTCGATGCGTCGAACCCCTGGTGCTGGAACACCGCGAGGACGTATCGGGGGAGGACGCTGAAGAACAGCAGGAGCAAGGCGGCACCCGCACCGGTGACGCCCTGCGCCAGCGCCGCAGCAGCGGCGGTCTCCGAACGGGCCGCAGCCCGTCGTCCGACCAGCGCGCTCCCGAGGCCGATGCCGAGCAGGAACACCAGCAGCACCAGCGTAAACGCGTACGTTGACCCGCCGACGACCATGACCAGCACCCGGGTCCAGGCGATCTCGTTGAGGAGCGAGGCGAACGCGGTGCAGCCGAGCAGTGCGAGCGCCGTGACCGCCAGCGCGTCGCGACCGCCGGCTGCAGCGGCGGCGCGGTGCGGTAGGGCGGGTGGCTCGGGACTGGGCGGGAGGGGCCGGGCCAAGGCGATCGCCGCCACGCCGAGGGCGATGTTGATGGCCGCCGTGCCCCAGAGCGACAGGCGGATCCCCGCGAGCTCGATCAGGACGAACCCCGCGAGGGCCGTGCCCGCCATGGCACCGAGGGTGTTGAGGCCATACAGGCGCCCGAGCGAAGGTTTGAGCGCCCCGCGGTCCACCCCCGTGAACGCGCGCGTCAGAACCGGAAGCGTGCCGCCCATGAGCGTCGTGGGGACGAGGAGCACGAGCGCGGCGAGCCCGAACCGCAGGGTGACGCTCGCCGCGCCTGAGAGCTGCCACGCGCTCGCGGCGCCGACGTAGGCACGGTGCGCAAGCTCCAGCACCAGCGGCGAGACGAGGCCGAAGACGCCGATCGCGATCTCAAGCGCGCCATACAGGGCGGCGGGCCGCGCGTGCCGGTCGGCGTGCCGTCCCAACAACCAGGCGCCGAGGCCAAGTCCCCCCATATAGGCGGCCACGACCGTCGTCACCGACTGGATCGTGGAGCCAAACGCCTGGTACAGGAGCCGAACCCACAGCAACTCGTAGACGAGCCCCGTGGCCCCTGACAAAAAGAAGAGGAGACCGAAGGCGCGAGCGGCGCTAGAACGCATGCAGCTCGCGCATGGCCTGCGTGAGATCCTCCGTCTGCGGCAGGATGAAATCCTCGAGGGCAGGTGCGTAACCGACGAACGTGTCGGTCGACGCGACCCGTCTTACCGGCGCGTCGAGCCAGGGGAAGCACGAGTCCCCCAGCTTGGCCGCGATCTCCGCGCCGTAGCCCCAGGAGAGCGCGTCCTCGTAGGCCACGAGCACCTTGCCGGTCTTCTTGACCGACGCCGCGATCGCGTCCCAGTCCACCGGCGAGAGGCTACGGAGGTCGATCACCTCCACGCCCACGCCGTCCTTCTCATCGAGCTGCTTCGCGGCGACGAGCGTGCGCTGCACGACGGCGCCGTACGTCACGACCGTCAGGTCGCGACCCTGCCGCACCACCTTCGCCTTGCCGAACGGAATCATGAAGTTCGGGCCCGGGTTCGGGGCCTTGTTGTAGGTCTGGCGGTAAAGGTGCTTGTGCTCGAGGAACAGCACCGGGTCGTCGCAGCGGATCGCGGTGCGCAACAGGCCGTTCGCGTCGAGCGCCGTGCTGGGGCAAATGACGCGCAGCCCGGGGATGGACGTGAAGACCACGGCGCCGGTCTGCGAGTGGTAGATCGAGCCGCCCTTCAGGTACCCGCCGTACGTCACGCGCACGACGGCCGGCGCACTGAACGCGTTACTCGAGCGCCAGCGTATGGTGGCGAGCTCGTTGCGAAGCTGATGATACGCGGGCCAGATGTAGTCGAAGAACTGGATCTCGACGACCGGCTTGAGCCCGCGCGTCGCCAGCCCGATCGCGCGGCCCACGATGTTCGCCTCCGCGAGCGGGGTATTGTAGACGCGGTCGCTCCCGAACTGCCGCTGCAGGCCCCACGTGACCTTGAACACGCCGCCCTTCCCCCTCACCTCGCCGAGGTATTGCTCTCGGCTCACGTCGGCCACGTCCTCGCCGAACGCGAGAATGCGTGCGTCGCGCGCCATCTCGTCCTTCAGACAGGCATTGAGCAGGTCCACCATCGTCGTCGGATCGCCCGTGAACTGAGGATCGTCCTCGGTGTCGAACTGCTCGGAGGTGGGATCGACGTCCGGCGAGTAGACGTACAGCAGGGCCGACTCGGGCTGCGGTTGGGGCGAGGCCAGCGCCATGTCGGCGGCAACGGTGACCTCCTCTTCTACCTGCCGCTTGATCTCTTCGAGCTCCGTCGCGGTGGCGACGCCGTCGGCGATCAGGTGCTTGGGGAAGGTGAGCGTGCAGTCACGCTTCGCCTCCTCTTCCCGCTCGCGGGGCGGTTTGTAGAGCACCTCGTCGTCGGAGAGCGAGTGCGAGTACGGCCGCGTAACGTGCGCGTGGACGAGCGCGGGGCCGCGGCGCTCCCGGCAGTGTTGCGCCGCGCGGGCCAGCACGTCGTAGCACGCGATCGGGTCGCAGCCGTCCACCTCCTCCACCAGGAAGTCGGGGAAGTTGCGCACCAGCCTGGACACGGAGCCGCCCGCGGTCTGGACCTCGACGGGCACCGAGATCGCGTACTTGTTGTCCTCGATAAGGAACAACACGGGGAGCTTGAGGTTGCTCGCGCTGTTCAGGGCCTCCCAGAACTCCCCTTCGCTGGTGGTGCCGTCCCCGGCGGAGACGTACACCAGCTCGTCGCCCTTGATCGGCTTGCCGGCGATGGCATCGATGCGGTCGTAGCGGAGCCACGCCTCGGCGCAACCGACCGCCTGCAGGAACTGCGTGCCAGTGGGGCTCGACTGGCTGACGATGTTCAGCGCCTTGTGGCCCCAATGCGACGGCATCTGCCGGCCGCCCGAGTTCGGGTCCTCGCCGGCGCCAACGGCCGAGAGGAGCATCTCGGTCGGCGTCATGCCCAGGGTGAGGCAGAGGGCGCGGTCGCGGTAGTACGGGTAGAACCAGTCGTAGGTGGGACGGAGCACCTTGCCCGCCGCCACCAGCACCGCTTCGTGCCCCGCGCCCGAGATCTGAAAGAAGATCTTGTTCTGGCGCTTGAGCTGGATCTCCTTGTCGTCGATTCGGCGCGACAGGAGCATCAGCCGGTAAATGTCGAGGAGATCCGCTTTGGGAAGGGCCTTAGCGGCCTTGGATCTGGGCTGGGTCCGGGTCGCCATACGCTCTCAAAGATAGCGTAGTCAGGGTTGTTGCGGGCCACGCAATCGTTGTGTCGCCGCTTCGACCACCCAACCACCTTCACGTCGCACAGCACGCCTTCGATGTCGTCGAACTTCAAGCGACCGGCAACCATGGCGGCATGCGGAAACCCGGTCAATATTTCACGGCCATTCACGCAGCACGCAAACGCTCCGGAGTGCCAATGAACGACGCGGCCAAGAAGACCGTCCTGCGCCACTTCCCCTACGGCCTCTACGCCCTGACCGTGAAGCACGGCGGTGAGGAGCACGGCATGACCGCCAACTGGGTCAGCCAAACCTCGTTCGAGCCGCCGATGGTCGCCGCGGCGGTCGAGAACACGTCCAAGACCATCGGCATGATCCGCGACGCGCACCACTTCGCGATCAACGTGTTCCAGCAGGGCCAGCGCGAGCTCGCCGGCAAGCTCGGCCGCGCCTCCGCCAACGCACCCCAGAAGTTGAAGGGAATCAAGACGAAACCGGCGCCCGTTTCCGGGGCGCCGATCCTGGCCGACGCGCTAGGGTGGGTCGAGTGTCGCGTCGTCGCGACACTGCCGAGCGGGGACCACACGCTGGTGTTGGGCGAGATCGTGGAGGCGGGCGTCGAACATGAGGGCGCACAGCCGCTGACGCTCCAGGAGGCGGGATTCAAGTACTCGGGTTAGCGCCTCTCGCGCCTCTCGTACACGACCTTCCCGCCAACAATCGTGACCGCCACCCGCGCTGTCACCAGCGACTCCGGCGGCACGGTAAAGAGATCCCGGCCGAGCACCACGACGTCCCCGTAGTAGCCGGGCGCCAGGGCGCCCCACTTCCTCTCGTTGAACGTCGCGTAGGCGTTGCCGGCAGTGTAGGCCCGCAGCGCCTCGCCCACGGTGATCTTCTGGTCCGGCACCCAGCCGCTCGGGTTCCTGCCGTCGAGCGTGCGCCGGGTGACGGCGGCGTAGATGCCCGAGATGGGATCGAGCGGTGCCACGCTCCAGTCGGATCCGAACGCCGGCCGCGCGCCCGTATCGAGGAGTGTACGGAAGGCGTAGGTCGTCTTTATGCGCACCGGGCCGATCCGCTGCTCCACCCAGCGCCCGTCGTCGATCGCGTGGTAGGGTTGCATCGACGGGAGTACGCCGAGCTTCCCGAACAGCGGGATCTCCTGGGGCCGCAGGTGCTGGGCGTGCTCCACGCGAAATCGTCGGTCGCGCGGCCCATGGGCCCTTGCCACGCTGTCGAAAATCGACAGGAGGATGGCGTTGGCGCGGTCGCCGATGGCGTGGACCGCCACTTGAAGCCCGGCCGAGTCCGCGCTCCCGACCCACAGGGCGAGGTCCTGCGCGGAGGTCTGCATCAGCCCCATGTAGCCCGCCGAGTCGGCGTAGGGCTCGAAGAAGTAGGCGGTGCGCGACCCGGCCGAGCCGTCCACGTAGCCCTTGAGACCGCCGATCCGCACCCAGTCGTCGCCCTGTCCCGAGCGCCGCACCGTGTCCGCGGCCTCGCGCCAGCGCTCGAGCGGCAGGTAGAGCGCCACGCGCACCGTCATCCGGCCGGCTTTCGCCAGCCGGCGGTAGCTCGCGAGATCGGCCCACGATGCCGACATGTGGGCAATCGCCGTAACGCCGAGGGACGCGGCGTGGGCCAGCGCGCGCGCCAGCGCCGAGTCGCGCTGCTCCGGCGACGGCGCCGGCACGGCCCGCCCGATAAGGCCGAGCGCCTGGTCCTTGAAGATGCCGATCGGCTCGCCGGTCTTCGGATCGTGCAGGATCTCTCCGCCCGGCGGGGTCGGAGTGTCTCTCGTCACCCCGGCGGCTCGCAGCGCCACGCTGTTGGCGAGCGCCTCGTGCCCGTCCAGCCGGCTCACAAACACCGGATTGCTCGGCGTGACCGAGTCGACCCACTCGCGCCGCGGGAGCTGCTGGCCGGGCCAGAGCGTGTGGTCCCAGTCGCCGCCCAGGATCCACTCCCCCGGCTTGAGCGTCTTCGCGTACTCCTTGAGCCGCCGGACGAACTCCCGCGGCGTCGCTGCGTCCCGGAGGTCCACCGAAGCCAGCTGGAACCCGCCGTCGATGAAGTGCGCGTGTCCGTCGGCAATGCCGGGCATCACGAGCCCCCCGTCGGCACGGATGATCCGGGTCCTTGACCCCACATAGGGGGCGACGTCGGCCGAGTCGCCCACGGCGAGGATTCTCCCTCCCCCGATGGCCACGACGCCTTGCTGCGGCCGCCCGCTCGAGAGCCCGGTCCACACCAACCCGCCGGCGATCACGGTATCCGCCTTCCGGTCGCAGGCGGCGAGCGGCAGGCATAGCAATCCCATGAAGGACCAGCGTCGCAACATGCGGTGCTCCTTCAGCGCAGCTTGGTGATGCGGCGGATCGTCTCGAGCGCGGTGATCGGGTCGGCCCCCGGGTTGGCGGTGGCATGCCCCTCCGACTGCGCCGGCGACGCGGTCAGCCCGTCACGGATGTCGAGCAGCACCTCGAGGAGCAACTGCTCGCGCTGGTAGGCGGCGTCGAGGTCGGCCATGCGCGTCTGGTCGCCGGCCGCCTTCGCCCGCTCGTAGGCCTCTCGGTAGATCGCCTCCAGATTATCGAGGATGCGTTGTCGCGGCCGTGGACTCATGGACGCGAAAGATATAGCTTGGCCGCATGAGTCTCAAAGGCAAGAAGGTGCTGTTCCTCGCCGGGCCGCTGTACGAAGACCTCGAGCTCTGGTATCCGAAGATCCGACTCGAGGAAGAGGAGGCCACGACGACCGTGGCCGGGCTGGGCGAACGAACGTATCAGGGGAAGCGCGGCTACCCGGTCACCGTGGACGCGAACGTCGACCAAGTCGACGCGGCTGGCTTTGACGGGCTCGTCATCCCGGGTGGGTACGCCCCCGACCAGCTCCGCCGCTACGACCGGGTGCTTCAGATCACGCGCGAGATCTACCAGGCGGGAAAGCCCCTGGCGTTCATCTGCCACGCGGGCTGGGTACCGATCTCCGCGAAGATCCTCAAGGGCAAGCGCGCCACCAGCGTGCGGGCGATCAAGGATGACATGGAGAACGCCGGCGTGATCTGGCAGGACGCGCCGGTCGTCGTGGACGGGAGCCTGATTTCCTCCCGCACTCCGGCCGACCTGCCCCACTTCTGCAGGGCGCTGATCACGGCGTTACACCAGGGGCCGCAGGACTAGCCCGCTCGGCACCTTCGGAACGAAGTACGTGGACTTCGGAGGCATAACGTCTCCCGCGTCCGCCACCGCGAACACCTGCTCCACCTTCGTCGGATTCAAGAGCACGGCGGCCGCCGCCTTGCCGAGCCGTACCGCGTCGAAGGCGGCGTGCGGATCTGCCGTGTAGGCGAGCGTTGGCGTCACGGTCCCCGCCCCGAGAATCCGCTGCACCACGAGCGCCTCGATGCGCGCGACGTCGAGCGCGCGCACCGCCGGGGTGCGGCCCAGCTCGGGCACCTCGTCGAGGGGCGCGTCCTGCTTGAGGACGAGAGTGACGTCGTACTCGTCGGGAAAGGCAACGATGCAGGCTGCGCGGCCCCGACCGAGCTCCGCCAAACGCTCGATCCGGTCCATGCACGGTGCCACCCGCCCGATCTCGAACCACGGGCGCCACCCGGCGATCAACCTCGCGGCGTCCCGCTCCGCGCCGAAAATGACGCGGTGCGTCGGGAGGATCATGAGCCCGGGGTCGCTCGCGGACACGATGAAGGAGAGCACCCGGTCGGCCGACGGATTCTCTTGCGCGTACGCAACCGCCGTCTCGTAGCGATGATGGCCGTCGGCGATGTACACCTGGGCCCGCCCCGCGAGCTCGGCCAGCCGGGGCGCTTCCTGTCCGGACACCACCCAGAGGCGGATCGCCACGCCATCGAGCTCCGCCCGCGCCGCCGGCACCCCGCGCCCCGCTCGGGTCAGGGCGGTCGCCAAGGCGCCGTC
>JBOHSI010000082.1:0-17816 GCA_050733055.1 Gemmatimonadales bacterium | reverse complement strand
CGCGCGGGCGCTCCTGGCGGAGGATCCGCGCGTGACCCGCACGGGCGACGGCCGCTGGGCGCTCGCGGTCGGCGGCGCGGTGCCCGCCCTCGACGCCTGCCGCTTCGCCGTCGTGGATGTCGAGGCGACGGGCACGAGCCCCCGGCGCGGGGCTCGTGTGATCGAGGTCGCCATCGCGACGATCGTCGGCGGGGACGTGCAGCTTGCCTACGAGACCCTCATCAACCCCGGCATGCCGATCGGGCCGTTCGTCACCCGCCTCACCGGTATCACAGACGCGATGGTGCGGGACGCGCCGACGTTCAACCGGGTCGCGGACGAGGTGCTCGGCGCGCTCGCGGGCGCCGTGTTCGTCGCGCACCACGCCCGCTTCGACTGGACGTTCATCTCCGCCGAGCTGCGGCGCGCGCGCGCGCTGCTCATCGGGGGCCCGCGGTTGTGCACGCTGCGCCTGGCGCGCCGGCTCCTTCCCGCGCTCGAGAGCCGGAACCTGGACGCGCTGGTGCACTATTTCGGGTTCGAGGTCGCCGGTCGCCATCGCGCGGGGCCCGACGCGCTGGCGGCGGCGCGGATCTTGGGGCGCCTGCTGGAGATCGCGACACAGCGGGGGGCGATGACGCTGGCGGACCTGACCGGAGGTATCGGGCGCCAGGTATCAGGTGTCGGGGGTGGGGGCGGGGGCGGGGGCTCCGAGCTCTCTTGCCGTTGATGCACAGGACGTTCCAGGTCGGGCGCCTGCGGTGCCACGCCCTCGAAGCCGGCATGCAGCGGCTCGACGGGGGCGCGATGTTCGGCGTGGTCCCGAAGCCGCTGTGGCAGCGGCGCATCGCGCCCGACGAGCGGAACCGCATCCCCCTCGCGTTGCGCTGCCTCCTCGTGGAGCATGACGACGGGCTGGTGTTGATCGACACCGGCCTCGGCAACAAGGAAGACGCGAAGTTCCGGGACATCTACGGCGTGCAGAACGAGGGCAAGGACGGGCGCACCCGACTCGAGGACGCCCTCGGCGAGCTCGGGGCTCGAGCGGAGGACGTGCGCTGGGTAATCAATACTCACCTGCACTTCGATCACGCGGGCGGGAACACGCATCGCGACGCCGCGGGGACGGTGGCCGTGAGCTTCCCCCAGGCGCGCTATGTCGTCCAGAAGCGGGAGCTCGACTTCGCGCGCCACACGAACGAGCGCACCGCGGCGAGCTACCTCCCACACAACTTCGCGCCGGTGGCGTTCCAGCTGGTGGACGGGGAGGCCGAGCCGCTTCCGGGGATCCGCTGCCTCCCCACGCCCGGGCATGTGCCGTTTCACCAGTCGGTGCTGGTCGAGAGCGCTGGGGAGCGGGCGTGTTTCCTTGGAGACCTCGTGCCCACGACCGCCCACCTGCCGCTCCCCTGGATCATGGGCTACGACCTGCTGCCGCTCGTGACCCTCGAGTCCAAGCGGCAGCTCTACCGGCGGGCGGAGGCGGAAGGTTGGCTCCTGGTGTTCGAGCACGACCCGGTGGTCGCGGCGGGGCGGTTGCGTCGGCCCAATGGCCA
Organism: Gemmatimonadales bacterium; assembly: GCA_050733055.1. Classification (GTDB taxonomy): domain Bacteria; phylum Gemmatimonadota; class Gemmatimonadetes; order Gemmatimonadales; family GWC2-71-9; genus DASUAL01. Next base: position 16,281 of record JBOHSI010000082.1, on the reverse strand, counting down.
GGAGAAGGGCTTCGGCCTTGTGGAGCAGCTGCGCGCGGACTAAGTTAGGCGCGACAATACGGCAAGCGGGCGCCGCGCGCGCCTCACCCGCCGCCTCTCCGGTTTCGGAGAGTGCTCTAGGGTTCCGATGACGTGAGCCATCAGCCGTCAGCCATCAGCCGCTGACGGCTGACGGCTGATAGCCGACGGCTCACGGTGCGGATTCCGGGGCGGCTGGAATCCGCTTTTTGCTTTCTCTCAAGGAGGAGAACGGCACCTGGCGATCGACAACAACAAGGCGCCGCGCGTGCGCGTGAATCGGCAGATCCGGATCAGTCCGATCCGGGTGATCGCTCCCGACGGCGCGCAGCTCGGCGTGTTGACCGTCGAGGAAGCACTGGCTGCGGCGCAGGAGCGGGGCCTCGATCTGGTCGAAGTGGCGCCGCTCGCGCGACCACCGGTCGCGAAGATCATGGACTATGGGAAGTTCAAGTTCGAGCAGGCGAAGGCGGCGCGCGCGGCGAAGAAGAAGCAGCACGTCATTCACCTCAAGGAAGTGAAGTTCCGGCCCGGGATCGACGACCACGACTTCGAGTTCAAGACTCGGCACGCGCGGGAGTTCCTCCAGGACGGCAACAAGGTGAAAGTGACGATGATGTACCGGGGCCGGCAGATGGCCCACATCGGCCTGGGGCGCGAGGTGCTGGATCGGGTCGCCGCGGAGCTCAAGGACGTGGCCAGGATCGAGCAGGAGCCGAAGCTCGAAGGCCGCAACATGTCGATGGTGTTGGCGCCGAAATGAAGCCGTTGGCCGTGAGCCGTTGGCCAGCGGCCAATGGCCAACGGCTAGAGGGTCTGTCACAATGCCCAAACAGAAATCCAAGCGCGCCCTCCGCAAGCGCGTCAAGCTGACGGGGAGCGGCCGGCTGCGCCGCTATCACGCGTACAAGCGTCACATCCTGACGAAAAAGCACCCCAAGCGGAAGCGGCGTCTGCGCAGGCCCACGCTGGTGTCGCACGCCGACGAACGTCGCCTCAAGCGCCTGCTGCTGGCGTAAGGAGCAACCGATGCCTCGCGTCAAGAGCAACGTCGCGCGCCTGAAACGCAAGAACAAGGTCATGAAGGCCGCCAAGGGCTACTTCGGCGGGCGCTCGAAGCTGTGGAAGGCCGCGAAGGAATCAGTGGAGCGCGCGCAGAAGTACGCCTACCGCGACCGCCGCCGCAAGAAGGGCGACTTCCGGCGGCTCTGGATCACGCGCATCAACGCCGCCGCTCGACTGCACCAGCTCTCCTATAGCCGCCTCATGAACGGGCTGCGACGCGCCGGGGTCGAGATCAACCGCAAGGTGCTCGCCGACCTCGCCGTGCGGGATCCCGTGGCGTTTGAGCAGCTGGCGGAGGTCGCGAAGCGGGCGCTCTGACCATGCGCGACCTCCTGGCGGCCCTCACCGAGCTGCGGGAGCGTCTGAAGGAGATTCCGCAGGCGGGTGAGCACCGGCTCAAGGATCTCAAGACGGAGATCCTGGGCCGCAAAGCCGGCGCCCTCACCAAGATCCTCGCCACGCTGCCCCGGCTCGAGCCGGCCGACCGGAAAGAGGTCGGCGCGGCGGCGAACGCCCTGAAACAGGAGTTCGAGGCGGCGCTCGAGGCGCGGGCGCGCGAGCTGAAGCGGACCGCCGCCGGCGTCGCCGGCCTCGACCTCACGCTGCCAGGCCGCGCGCGCTGGCACGGCGGCCTGCACCTCGTCACCCAGGTCGTGGACGAGATCTGCGAGATCTTCCACGAGCTCGGCTTCACCCGCGCCGTCGGCCCCGAGGCCGAAACCGAGTGGTACAACTTCGGGGCGCTCAACTTTCCCAAGGACCACCCCGCGATCGACGCCCAGGACTCCTTCTACCTGGACACCGGGGACGGGGAGGGCTACCTGCTGCGCACCCACACCTCGCCGGTGCAGGTGCGCACCATGGAGCGATACCCACCGCCGATCCGGGTCGTCTCGCCGGGGCAGTGCTACCGGCGTGACCCGTTCGACGCGTCCCACTCGCCGGTGTTCGAGCAGATCGAAGGGCTGGTGGTCGACGAGGGCACAAGCTTCGTGGACTTGAAGGCGACGCTCTCGCAGTGGGCCCGCCAGTTCTTCGGACCGGAGACCCGCACCCGGTTCGCCCCGTCCTACTTCCCGTTCACGGAGCCGTCCGCCGACATGCAGGTGAGCTGCTCCGTGTGCGGCGGTGCGGGCTGCCCCACCTGCAAGCAGACCGGCTGGATCGAGATCCTGGGCTCCGGCATGGTGCACCCAGCGGTGTTCGAGAACTGCGGCATCGACAGCGAGCGCTACACCGGCTTCGCGTTCGGCATGGGCCCGCATCGCATCGCCATGGCCCGCCACGGCATCCCGGACATCCGGCTGTTCTTCGAGAGCGACGTGCGCTTCCTCGCCCAGTTCGCCGGAGGAGCGCGGTGATCCTGTCGCGCCGCTGGCTCGAGGCGATGCTGCATCGCGAGCTCGACCCGCGCGATCTGGAAGAGCGGCTCAGCATGCTGTGCGCGCCCGTCGAGGCCATCGTGCCGCTGCATCAGGATTTGGGCGACATCGTCGTCGCGCAGGTGCTCGAGGTGAAGCGGCACCCCAACGCCGACCGGTTGACCCTCTGCCTCGTGGACGCGGGCGGCGACAGCCCGGTCGAGGTGGTGTGCGGCGCGCCCAACGTCCAGGCGGGGAAGAAATACCCCTACGCCGGCGTCGGCGCCCTGCTCCCGGGCGGCGGGCGACTCGAGAAGAAGATAATCCGCGGCGTCGAGTCGCACGGCATGCTGTGCTCCGCCAAAGAGCTCGGGCTGGGGCATGATCACGCCGGGATCCTCGAGCTCGACACCCCCGCCCGCGCGGGCACGCCCTTCCTCGAAGCCGTGCCCGTCCTCGATCACCAGATCGTTATCGAGGTGACCGCCAACCGGCCGGATCTGCTGTGCCACAAGGGCGTGGCCCGCGAGCTCGCGGCGTCGCTCGGCGCGGTGGTCAAATTGCCGGAGATACCGGGCGGTCAGGCGGTGAGACGGTCAGGCGGACCGATCGACCGACCGCCTGTCCGCCAGACCGCCCGTGGAGTGGTAGACGGCGTCGAGATCCGACTCGAGGATCCGGAAGGGTGTGCCCGCTACATGGCGGCGGTGATCCGCGGGGTCCGGGTGGGGCAGAGCCCCGCGTGGCTCGCCGCCCGCCTCACGGCCGTCGACCAGCGCCCGATCAACACCGTCGTGGACGCGACGAACTACATCCTGTTCGAGCTGAACCAGCCGCTGCACGCGTTCGATCTCGCGAGGCTGCGCGGGCCGGCGGTCGTGATCCGCCGGGCGCGGCCCAACGAGAAGATCGTGACCCTCGACGGGGTCGAGCGCACGCTCACGCCCGCGATGACCGCGATCTGCGACGCGGAGCGACCCACGATCGTGGCAGGCGTGATGGGCAGCGCCGAGTCAGAGGTGACCGAGTCGACGACCGACCTCGTGCTCGAGTGCGCCTACTTCCAGCCGACTCGCGTCCGGCGCACCCGCCGGGCGCTCGAGCTGTCCACCGAGTCGAGCTACCGCTTCGAGCGCGGGGTCGATCTGCTTGGCATGCCGGATGCGCTGCGGCGGGCGATCGAGCTGATCATCGCGGTCGCGGGCGGCGAGCTGCGGGAGCCGCCGTTGGACCTCTGGCCCGAGCCGGTCCAGGAGCGCACGATCTTTCTCCGTCCTGAGCGCGTGTCGCGGCTGCTCGGCGTGCCGGTCGAGCGCGCCGAGATCGAGCGGCTGCTCACGTCCGTGGGCTTCTTTCTGGCCCCGAAGGACGACCGACTGGCCGTGCAGGTCCCGGGGTGGAGGCCCGACGTGACGCGGGACGTGGACCTGGTCGAGGAAGTCGCCCGGCTCAGGGGCTACGACACATTCCCCGATGGGCTCCGGCCCTATCGGCCCGGCACCGTCCCCGACGCCGCCGTCGAGCGCGCCAAAGCCCGGGTACGCGAACAGCTCGCCCGCGCCGGCCTGTACGAGGCGCGCACTATCCCGCTCGGGCCGCCCGACGGGCTCGAGGCGGTCGCGATCCGGAATCCTATCTCGGCCGAGGAGGCATACCTCAGGCGGCGGCTCCTGCCGGGGCTGGTCGGGCGGGTGGAACACAACTGGGCGAACCGCAATCGGGATATCCGACTGTTCGAAATCGGCACCGTGTTCAAGCGGGGCACCGGGACAGCGCCGGGGGAGGGGGGGCCTGAGGAATGGACGTCGGTGGCCGCGGTCGTCACCGGAGCGCGCCATCCGCCCCACTGGTCGGAGGGTGCGAAAGTACCTGATATGGACATATGGGACTTGAAGCACCACTTTGAGTTAGCGGTGAAGGTCGCCGCGCCGACATGCGACGTGCGACCGGCCACGGGCGGGGCCGTGGGTTGGGAAGCGGTGCACCGGGGAAGCGGGGCAGTGTCGGGCTGGGCGGGTCCACTCGAGGCAGACGCCCCGGTGTGGGCCGCTTCGTTGTTCGGGCTGGAGCTGCGGCTCGAGGTGGGCTCGACGCCGTTCGTGCCTTACCAGCCGCTGCCCGCCCAGCCGCCGCTGCAGCGGGACGTGGCGCTGGTCTTGCCACCGGGTGTCAGTGCCGCGGCCGTCAGCGAGGTCGTGCGGCGTGCGGTTGGACCGCTGCTGGAGCGGCTCGAGGTGTTCGACGAGTATCGGGGTGCGGGGGTTCCCGCCGGGCACCGCAGCGTGGCCTGGCACTGCACGTTCCGCGACCTGAGCCGAACGCTGCGCGAGCGGGAGGTGGACGAGCTGCTGGCACGCGCGCTCAAGGCGGTGGAGGACGAGCTTGGCGTACGACGGAGAGCGGGTTGACGCGCAGGTCCTGGATCAGCTGGAAAGCATCCTCCGCCAAGTGGCTGAGGAGCTGGCCGGCTGGCGCGCGCGCGCCATCAGAGCCGAAGCCGACCTGAAGGAGGTCGGAGCACGGGGCGGGGGCAGCGCCGCGAAGCTGGACCTCGAGGTCCGTGGTCGCGTGGCCGATCTCGAGCAAGAGAACAAGGTGCTGCGCCAGCGCGTCGAGGCGGCCAGAGTCCGGGTGCACGACCTGCTGAGCCGGCTGACGTTCCTCGAGGAGCAGGCCCGTCAGGGCGGGGGCAACGGCGGCGGCAGCGGGGGGAGCGGGGGGAGCGGGGGGAGCGGCGCGAGCGGGGCGGGCCTCGGGATCGGCGGAGGAGGTCAGTGAGCGCGAAGAAGCACGCGGTCAAGGTGATGATCGGCGGAGAGGAGTACACCGTGCGCTCCGATCTGCCGCCCGAGTACACGCGGGACGTAGCCGCGTACGTCGATCAAGCGCTGAAGAAGGTGCTGTCACAGGGTCCGATCGTGGAGACCCACAAAGCGGCGATCCTCGCGGCGCTCGACATCACGAACGAGCTGTTCCAAACCAAGAAGGGCGAGCGCGAAGTTGCGGCGCGTCTCGCGGCACTGGCGGACGACCTGACGAAGCTGTTGCCGCCGGGGAAGCGAAAAACCCTCAGCCCTTCGCTGACGGCTGAAAGCTGAGGGCGGTCGATCACACACGTTTCGCTACACCAGGCGGCGCGTTGCAGGAGATAGATCCTATGCTGGATTGGCTGGCCATTGTTGCAGCCATGCTCGGCGGCGCGGTCGCCGCGGGCGCGGCTTTCTATGTCATGGGGCGGCGGGTGGAGCACCGGGCGGCCGAGGCGGCGGCGGGCGCCGCGGCGGCGGAGAGCGAGCGGGTGCTCACGGAGACACGCCAACGTGTGGTGCTCACCGCCAAAGAGGAGCTGATACGGGCGCGCGAGGCGTGGGAAGAGGAGGTGGGGCGGCGGCGGCGTGACATCGATCGGCGCGAAGAGCAGCTCGAGCAGAAGCTGGCGGCGGCCGAGGGGCGGGCCCGCGAGGTCGAGCGCCGCGATCAGGCGGTCCGCGAGCGCGAAAAGATGCTCGCGGTGCAGGAGCTGGAGACGCGGGTCCGGCTCGAGCAGATTGCCGGCCTGACGGCGCAGGAGGCGAAGCAGGAGCTGCTTCACCGGCTGGAGGACGAGGCCCGCAGCGAGGCCGCGGCGCTCGCCCGGGACTTGAAGGAGCAGGCCAAGAAGAGCGCGGATCGCGAGGCGAAGAAGATCCTCGCCCTCGCGATCCAGCGCCTGGCCGCTGAGCACACCGCCGAAAGCACCGTCTCGGCCGTGGCCCTCCCCTCGGACGAGATGAAGGGGCGGATCATCGGGCGCGAGGGCCGCAACATCCGGGCCTTCGAGGCCGCGACCGGGGTCGACGTGATCGTCGACGACACTCCGGACACCGTGGTGGTCTCGTGCTTCGACCCGGTGCGTCGCGAGGTCGGCCGCCTCGCCCTCGAGCGGCTCATCGCCGACGGACGGATCCACCCCGGGCGGATCGAGGAGATCGTCGAAAAGTGCCGGCAGGAAATCGAGGCGTCGATCGTCGAAGCCGGGGAGCAGGCGGTGTACGAGACCGGGATCAAGGGGATGCACCCCGAGCTGGTCAAGCTCGTGGGCCGCATGAAGTACCGCACCTCCTACGGCCAGAACATCCTCGACCACTCGAAGGAGGTCGCCTGGCTCGCGGGGATCATGGCGGCGGAGCTGAAGCTCGACGTCCAGCTCGCGAAACGCGGCGCGCTGCTGCACGACATCGGCAAGGTGCTCACGCACGAGCACGACGGCACCCACGTGCAGCTGGGCGTGGAGGTGGCCACCAAGCATGGCGAGCATCCGATCGTCATCAATTGCATCGCCGCCCACCACGACGACGTGGCGCACGAGACGCCGGTCTCGGTGATCGTGCAGGCGGCGGACGCCGTGTCGGGCTCGCGCCCCGGCGCGCGCCGGGAGGCGTTCGAGACGTACGTGAAACGGCTTACGCAGCTCGAGCAGCTCGCGGGCGAGTTCTCCGGCGTCGAGAAGGTCTTCGCCATTCAGGCGGGGCGGGAGGTGCGGGTCGTGGTGACGCCCAATGCGATCGACGACGGCAAGGCGGCCGAGCTCTCCGACCAGATCGCGCGCCGGATCGAGCGCGAGCTGCAGTACCCCGGCCAGATCAAGGTCGTGGTGATCCGCGAAACGCGCGCGGTGGATTTTGCCCGCTAGATTGATCGACGGCGTCGCGGTGGGCGCGCGCATACGCGCCGAGCTCCATGCCGAGATCCGCGCGCTCCAGACCCGGGGCGTGACGCCGGGACTGGCCGCGGTGCTCGTGGGCGACAACCCAGCCTCCGCGACGTACGTCCGGATGAAGGGCAAGGCCTGCGACGAGGCGGGCTTGTACCACGAGACGATCCGGCTCCCGTCCGAAACCACGGAACCGGAGCTGCTCGCGCTCGTCGAGCGGCTGAACGCGGACCACAAGATCCACGGCATCCTCGTGCAGCTGCCGCTGCCCAAGCAGATCCACACCCAGCGCGTGCTGCACCGCGTCGCTCCCGAGAAGGACGTGGATGGTTTCCACCCCGAGAACGTCGGCAAGGTCGCCGTCGGCGATCCGACCGGCTTCCGCCCGGCCACCCCGTACGGCGTGCAGCAGCTCTTGCTCAAGAGCGACGTCGACACGACCGGCAAGCACGCCGTGATCGTGGGCCGCTCGACGATCGTGGGACGCCCCATGGCCGCCCTGCTGCTCCAGGACGGCCCCGGCGGCAACGCCACCGTCACGGTGTGCCACTCGCGCACGCGGGACATTAAGAGCGTCACCCGGCTCGCCGACCTCCTCATCGTGGCCATTGGGAAGCCCGAGTTCGTCAGCGGAGAAATGATCAAGCCGGGTGCAGTCGTGATCGACGTGGGTGTGAACCGGGTCGACGACCCCACCCTGAAGCAGGGCTACCGGCTGGTCGGCGACGTGAACTTCGCCGAGGCGAAGAAGGTGGCGAGTGCCATCACGCCGGTGCCGGGTGGCGTCGGCCCGATGACGATCACCATGCTGCTCTACAACACCGTCCAAGCGGCGCGCCAGTGGGCGCAAGCCTAGACCTGTTCGCCGCGGCGTCGCCCGAGGGCGCGTGGACGGTCAGCCAGGTGACCGAGCGCGCCCGCGCAGTGGTCGAGGCGGGTCTCGGGCCGGTGTGGGTGCGCGGCGAGGTGTCGGGCTTCAAGGCGTGGCACAGCGGGCACTGGTACTTCGCGCTCCGCGACCGCGCGTCGCAGCTCCGCTGCGTGATGTTCCAGAAGGAGAACCGCCGGCTGCCGGCACCGCCCGCGGACGGCATGCAGGTGTTCGTGCTCGGGCGGCCGACGGTGTGGGAGGAGAAGGGTGAATTCCGCCTGACCGTGCTCGAGCTGCTCTCGACCGAGCGCGGCGGCCTGTGGCAGCTCGCGTTCGAAAAAGCGAAAGCCGCACTGGTGAGGGACGGACTCCTCGATCCCGCGCGCAAGCGCCCGCTCCCCCCGTACCCGCGCCGCATCGCGGTCGTGACGAGCAAGGACGGGGCAGCGCTGCGCGACATCATCGCGGTCACGCGGCGCCGCTGGCCGGTGGTCGAGCTGCTCGTGCTCCCGACGCAGGTTCAGGGCGATGGCGCCGAAGAGGCGATCTGCCGAGCGCTCGCGCTGCTCGGCCGGATCGAAGGGTTGGACCTCGCGATCGTCGGACGGGGTGGGGGGTCGCGTGAGGACCTGTGGACCTTCAACGCCGAGCGCGTCGCGCGCGCGGTCGCGACCGTCCCCGTCCCCGTGATCTCCGCCGTCGGCCACGAGATCGACGTCACGCTGTGCGACCTCGTCGCCGATCACCGTGCGGCGACGCCGTCCGCCGCGGCCGCGGCCGCGACGCCCGATCGCAGCGAGGTCACCGCCGCGCTCCTCCAGCTGGGCGCCCGGCTGGCCCGCGGCCTGGCCCTGCGGTCGGAGCGCGTCGCCCAGCGGATGGATCGCACGCTCGATCGCTTCGCCGGCGCGCTGGCGACGCGGCTGGAGCGACATCGCCACGAGCTGGCGGCCGTCGGTGGCCGGCTCGACGCGCTCTCGCCGCTCAAGGTGCTGGAACGGGGTTACTCGCTGGCGCGAGACGCTGACGGTCGCGTCTTGAAGCGCGTGGCGCAGTTCACGCCCGGACTCGCGTTCCGGTTGCGCGTGATTGACGGCGACGTGCCGGCCCGGGCGGTGGGGTCCTCCTGATGCCCGGCGAGTTGAGCTTCGCAAGGCAGCTCGCGCGCCTCGAAGAGATCGTGCGGCGGCTCGAGGCCGAGGATCTGGATCTGGACGAGGCGCTCAAGCTGTTCGAGGAAGGCGTCGAACGGCTGCGCGCGGCCCGCGAGCGGCTCACGGCCGCGGAGGTGAAGGTCAAGCAGGTGCTCGCCGACCACGCAGGCAAGCCCCGGATCGAAGATTTCGACGGCTAGTCGCGGGCTCGAGCCCTACCTCGCCGACGCACGCACCCGCGTGGACGCCGCGCTCGAGCGTTGGGGCGCGGGCGGCGACTGGTTGGGACGCGCCCCTCCCTCCGTCGCGGCGGCCGTCCGCTACAGCCTCCTCTCCGCGGGCAAGCGGCTCCGGCCCACGCTCGTGCTCGCCTCCTACGAGGCGGTAGGGGCGCGGGGGGACCAAGGCGGCGAGGGGGGCACGTCGCCCGGCGTCGCCGAGCTGGCCGCCGCCGTCGAAGTGGTGCACGCCTACTCCCTCGTGCACGACGACCTGCCCTGCATGGACAACGACGACCTGCGCCGCGGGCGGCCTACCACGCACCGTGCCTTCGACGTGCCGACGGCCACCGAGGCGGGCTACCACATGGTGGCGCTGGCGGCGCGGGTGCTCGCGGCCGGGATGGAGGCGCTCGCGCTCCCCCGGGGGCGTCGCCGGGCGATCGCCCTGGAGCTGTTTCGCGCCGCCGGCGCGGGCGGGATGATCGGCGGCCAGGTCCTCGACCTCGAGGCCGAGGGCCGTCGCCTGCCGGCGGCGGCCCTCGCGGAGATTCACGAGCGCAAGACGGGCGCGCTGATCGCCGCGGCGTGCGTGATCGGGGGGCTCGCGGCTGGGGCCCCCACCCCCTTGTGCGAGGCCCTGCGCGGCTACGGGGCCGACGTGGGGCTCGCGTTCCAGATCTGCGACGACGTGCTCGATGCGACCGCCACGTCCGACCAGCTCGGCAAGACCGCGGGCAAGGATGCCGTGCTCGCCAAGGCGACGTTCGTGACCCTGTTGGGCGTGGCGTCCGCGCGGGCCGAGGCCGAGCGACTCGCCGCGCGGGCCGTAGACCGGTTGCGGCAGGCGGGGTTAGTTTCCCCTACGCTGGTGGCGCTGGCGCACTACATTGTCACCAGGCCAAACTAATGAAGGGGAACCGTGTCCCTCCTTGAGTCGATCACCGGTCCGGCGGACGTCAAGCGCCTCCCGCGCGACCAACTCCCCCTGCTCGCCGACGAGGTGCGCCAGCGGCTGATCGACGTCGTCTCGCAGACCGGCGGCCACATCGGCGCGGGGCTCGGCGTGGTCGAGCTCACGGTGGCGCTGTGTCACTGCTTCGACTCGCCGCGCGACAAGATCGTCTGGGACGTCGGTCATCAGGGGTACCCCTGGAAGATCCTCACCGGCCGGAACGATCGGTTGCCCACGTTGCGCCAGCCCGCCGGGCTGTCGGGCTTCCTACGGCGCTCGGAGAGCGAGCACGATCAGTTTGGCGCCGGGCACGCCGGCACCGCCCTCTCGGCCGCCCTGGGGATGGCGGCTGCGCGCGACCTGCAAGGCGGCCACTTCAAGGTCGTGGCCGTGGTCGGCGACGGCGCCCTCACCTGCGGGCTGCCGTACGAGGCGATGAACAACGTCGGTCACTCGGGCCGCGACTTCATCGTGGTGCTCAACGACAACGGCATGTCGATCGCGCCGAACGTCGGTGCCATCAACAGGTACCTCGGCTCCATCATCGCGAGCCCGGTCACCGTCCGCATCCGCGAGCGGGTGAAGGGGCTGATCGAGTCGGTCTCGCACCTCGTCGGCGGGCAGAAGTTCGTGGACTTCGTGAAGACGCTGGAGGAGAGCATCAAGAACCTCTGGTCGCCGGGGATGCTGTTCGAGGAGCTGGGGTTCCGCTACTTCGGCCCGATTGACGGGCACAACATCGCGCAGATGGTGCAGACCTTCGAGATCGTGAAGACCCTGCACGGTCCGCGGGTCGTGCACGTCATCACCGAGAAGGGCAGGGGGTTCCCACTGTCCGAGCCCGATCTCGAGAAGTACCATGCCCGGGCACCCTACGATCCGGTGACCGGCCAGCTCAAGCCGGCCAACCCGGGGCCGCCGCAGTGGACCAGAGTGTTCGGGGAGGCGATCACCCAGCTCGCCGCGGAGTACCCGGCCCTCGTCGCCATCACGGCCGCGATGCCCTCCGGGACCGGGACGAACGTCTTCCAGAAGAAATGGCCCGCGCGCTTCTTCGACGTGGGGATCGCCGAAGCGCACGCGACGACGTTCGCCGCGGGGCTCGCGACGCAGGGCGTACGCCCCGTCGTGGCGATCTACTCGACGTTCCTGCAGCGCGCCTATGACAGCATCATCCACGACGTCGCGACCCAGCAGCTGCCGGTCATCTTCTGCCTGGACCGCGCGGGGATGGTGGGCGAGGACGGCCAGACCCATATGGGGCTGTACGACATCCCGTATCTGCTCGCGGTGCCGCACATGACGGTGACGGCCCCCAAAGACGGCGCGGAGCTGATTGGCCTGCTGCGCTGCGCCCTGCAGCACACCGCCGGTCCCTTCTCGCTACGCTATCCGCGGGACAAGGCGCCGGGTGGGGCGCCGCCCGCCGCGGAAGTGGCCCCCATCCCGTACGGCACGTGGGACGTGCTGCGCAAGGGAAAGGATTGTGCGATCCTCGCGGTCGGCGTGATGTGTAAGCCGGCGCTCGACGCCGCGGAAGCGCTGGCGGCCGACGGGCTCGACGTCACGGTCGTCAACTGCCGCTTCCTGAAGCCGGTAGACCGGGAGACGCTCGACGCGCTGATGCGCGACCACCGCCTGCTGGTGACGGTGGAGGACGGTGCGGTGGTCAACGGCTTCGGTGCCGCGCTCGCGGGCCTCGTCGAGACGACCACGCCCGAAGTCCGGGTGGTGCCGCTCGGCGTGCCGGACCGCACCTACGAGCACGCGCCGCGCGCCCGCCAGCTCGAGGATGTGGGCCTCACGGGGCGGGGCATCGCGGTTCGGGTTCGCGCGCTCGCCGCCGAGGAGTCGCTCGCGCCCTCATGAATGTCGGGGTCGTCGGCAACCCGAGCTACCACGACCTCAAGAGCCTCCTCGCGCACATCGCGCAGGTCGCGCCGCGCTTGGGACTCACGCTGTTCACGGAAGAGCAGATCGCCCCGCTCTGGCCGGGGCCGCGCCCGCCGCTCATCGAGCCGTCGTCCCCCCTGGACTGTTTGCTCACCCTGGGCGGCGATGGCACCTTGCTCCGCGGCGCCCGCACCCTGAACGGCGCCAATACCCCGATTCTCGGCGTCAACCTCGGCCGGGTCGGATTCCTCACCACCGCGACGTCCCAGACCCTCGAGTGGGCGCTCGACGCGCTGGTGCGCGGGGCCTACGCCACCGAGAGCCGGCTCACGCTCGAGCCCTCCATCATGGACCGGCAGGGAAAGCGCCGCACCGAGCCGACCGTGCTGAACGACGTCGTGGTGCACAAGGGCGGCGTCGCGCGCGTGATCCGGCTGCGCGTGTCCGTGGACGGCGAGGAGGTGGGACAATACTCCGCCGACGGCATTATCGTGTCGACCCCCACCGGCTCGACCGCCTACTCGCTGTCGGCGGGCGGGCCGATCGTGGTGCCGGCCGTGGACGCGATCGTCGTCACCGCGATCTGCCCGCACACCCTCGCCGTGCGGCCGCTCGTGGTGCCGTCGCAGGCGCAGGTGGCCATCGAGCCGATCCCGCCCTGGACGGACGACGTCCTGGTTTCGTTCGACGGCCAGGCAGGCACCACGATCCAGCCCGGGGACCGCCTGGTGGCGCGGCGCGGCGACCGCCCCGTGTTGCTCGTGCGTCTGGGCCCCGAGGGCTTCTTCGCGCGCATGCGCAAGAAGCTCCAATGGGGCGATCTCTCCGACCGCGAGCGCAAGTAGTGCTGGCGGAGCTCCGCGTCCGCGACCTCGCTGTCATCGCCGACGTCACGCTCCCCCTCCAGCCCGGCCTCAACGTCCTCAGCGGCGAAACCGGTGCCGGCAAATCCATGCTCGTCGACGCCCTGGCCCTGCTGTTGGGGGAGCGCGCGTCGGCGGACGTGGTGCGCCCCGGCGCCCAGAGGACCATCATCGAAGGTGCATTTGAATTCACCCCTACCGCCTCTTCCCGCCTCCTACCGCCCCTTACCGCCCTCGGGGTGGAGGTGGACGACGGCCGTCTCGTGCTGAAGCGAGAGATCTCCGGGGAGGGGCGCTCCCGCGCCTGGGTCAACGGCAGCCCCACAACGGTCGGGGTGCTGGCGCAGCTCGGCGCCCTGCTCGCTGACCTGCACGGCCAGCACGTGACGCAATCGCTGCTGCGCGCCGCAGCCCAGCGCGATGTGCTCGATGCCTATGGCGACGCAGGGGTCGAGCGCGTGGCAGTGCGTGACGCGCACGAGCGGCTGCGTGAGCTCGAGCGGCGCGACCAGTCGCTCGTGGACCAGCGCGCAGACGTCCGCCGCAAGGCCGACTACCTGGGCCACGTAGTACAGGAGATCGGACGGGCGGCGCCCCAGGTCGGTGAAGAGGAAGCGCTCGAGACCGAAGCGCAGCGTCTGGCGCACGCGGACGAGCTGGGTCGGCTCGGACGGGAGCTCGAGCAGGCGCTCGACACCGCCGGCCTGGCGCGCGCCGCGAAGCTGGTGACGGCCCTGCGGCGACTCGATCCCTCGACCGGGCAGTGGCAGGAGCTGCTCGACGGCGCGTTCGCGAACGTGGAGGAGCTGGCGCAGGCGGCGCGCGACTACGCCGCCGGCATCGAGGCGGACCCCGGACGGCTCGCCGCAGTGGAAGAGCGGCGCGATGCGCTGTTCCGCCTGCGCCAGAAGTACGGCCCCACCCTCCCCGACGTGCTCGCCACGCGCGACCGCGCCGCGAAGGAGCTCGAGCTGCTGGACACGGCGGAGCTGGATCTGCACCATCTCGCCGAGCTGCGGGAGGCGGCGGCGGCCGAATTCACCCGCGCCTGCGCGGCGCTGACGGGGAAGCGGCAGCAGGGAGCGACGCGGCTCGCCCGGGCCGTGAGCGAACTGCTCCCTGCGCTGGGGATGCCGGGCGGCCGCTTCGCGATCCGTCTGGTACCGCTCCCTGCTCCCCGCTCCCAAGGGGCGGAGGAGGCCCTGTTTGAGGTGCAGCTAAGCCTCGGCCTCGACTCCCGCCCGCTCGCCAAGGTCGCCTCGGGTGGCGAGCTCTCCCGCTTGATGCTCGCGCTCAAGGTCGTTCTGGCGGAGCACGACGCCGTGCCTACGCTGGTCTTCGACGAGGTAGATCAGGGGATCGGCGGCGAGGTGGGCGGGCGCGTCGGGGAAGCGCTTGCCGCGGTAGCCCGGGGGCAGGGGGGGGCGGGGGGGGGCGGGGGGGCCGGGGGGGCCGGCAGGCGCTCGTGATCACTCATCTTCCGCAGATCGCGGTGTACGCCGACCATCACCTCGTCGTGGCGAAGGGCGCGCGGGGCGGGGTCGCGACGAGCGACGTGCAGGCGGTGCGGGACGAAGCGCGGGCGCGCGAGCTGGCGCGCATGCTGGGCGACCCCGACATGGCAAGCGCGCTGCGCCACGCCGAGCAGCTGCTCAGAAAAGCTTCCGAGAGACCCGCAGCACGATCCGGTACACAGCCGCCGCCGGCGTCACGCCCGCATTTCCCCCGCTGACCGTCTGCTCGATCGAAAACCCGCCTTCGACGCGCGGGCCCACGTACGCCACAGCCACGCCGAGGCATAGCCGCCGCTCGGACGTGCCTTCGTCGAGCACCCCGGCCGACGTGGGCATGCCCAGGCGGCTCGCGAGGGCCACTGAATCCTGCGGGGAGCGGAACGAGTACCGGTCGCGCTGCTTCGCCCAGTAGCCGGCCGTGAAGCCCAGCGCAAACTGCGGCGCGAGGCGGTACAGCGGCGCGAAGTCGACCCCCACGTAGTCCCCGGGGTCCCAGCGCAGCTCGGTCGTCGCCGCGAACGGGACGAGGATCGCCGTGAACGGCGCGACGCGACGCGCCCGGGTCCCGGGGCGCTGGGTGCCCGCGCGGATCGCGAGGTTGAGCCACAACCGCTTCCCCACGATGAGCTCCTGGATGAGGCGTCCCTCGAGATCGGTCTGACGGTCTCCGATCGACTGCCGCAGCCATTCATCGTCCCGATCGCGAGCACCGGTAGGGAGCCGGGCGACGGCCACCACGGCCGCGGCGTAATGGGTACCCGCCGCGAGCCGGTATTTCGCTGCCACCTCGACGTCCCCCAGTCCCCAGCGGAAGTTCCTCCTGAACGGCAGGGCGTTGTATCCGAACCCGTGCACACTGTCGAGGACCGCGGCTTCGAGACTCGCACCGGTCAGCGTGTCGCTCGCAAGCAGCAACCTGTCCCCGAACCCCGGGACGCCGAACGCGGTCGCGAGCGCCTGTTGGATCCCCGCCACCGTGGAAACGATGCCCCGGCCGGCGTCGGAGCTGTCGAGCGGCATGAAGGGCTGGCCGCTTTGGCCGACGCCGTACACCGTGCGGTACAGCGCGTCTTGCACCGCGTGCCACGCTACCGAGCTGTCCCGGGCGGCGCAGGGACTGGTGGGCGCGCAGCCGTACATCCCGGCCGCGATGTTTTGATCGAGCCGGTTGAGCGTCGTGTCGAACTGGACGAAGAAGTCGTTGTAGGCGAGAGCGGAGTTGGGCACGCCCTGGAGCAACGGGTTCAGTCCGAGGCTCCCGCCCTGGCTGGAGAGCCGCAGGTGCGCGCGGGTCGCCACGCGCACGAACGGCACGGTGACGCTGACCGCGAGCCGGTCGCTGAGCCCCACCTCCGCGGTGACCGGATAGGAGCGGCGCTCCTGGCGCACGCGGAAGCGGCCCTTCCCGAGGCTCGCCACGAAGCCAGGGACACGGGCCCCGGCGCGCACGTCCTGCTCGAGGCGCGCCAGCGTGGGGATCGCCGCGCTGCCCACCGTGTCGCCCGTGAGAGCGTGGCCCAGGGGCAGCCGCGCGCCATCCACGAACTGCGCGTCCCACGTCATGACGCGCGGATCGAACGTGACGCGCACCACGCCCCGTCCCGGCACGTCCGTACGCTCGTTGGCCTGGGCGGGCAGCGTCCCAGGCGTCATGGCCCCGCCCGTCAGGGCGGGGC
>JBOHSI010000081.1:0-32169 GCA_050733055.1 Gemmatimonadales bacterium | reverse complement strand
CTCGGGGCGAGCGCACGGCCGCCGCCATCGTCCCGCTGTACGCGAGCGTCTCCCAGCGCGCCGGCGCGTAGCGCACCCGCGTGACGGGCACCCGGTGCCGCAGCTCCTTTCCTCCCCTGCCCTGGTCGGCGGGGGCGACGACGTGCACGCCGTGCCCACGGCTTGCGAGCCCGAGCACCAGCCGCTCGATGAATACGCCCGCCACGTCGCCGTCCCACCGGGGATAGGCGTGCGTCACGCAGGTGACATTCAAGTCTTCACGAACCGATAAACAATCGAGCGCGCCAGCAGGGCGAACATCGGGATCGGCGGGTGCAGGTAGGTACCGCCCGTCCGCTCGAGGCGGAAGCCGCACATCTCGCCCAGCTTGGCCATGGTCTGGCGGGTCCAGCCGTAGATGTGGCCTTGGCGGTCGGGGATCCGAAGCACGTTCCAGACGATCTCTTTGATGTGATACGGATTCGGTACCGACAGAATGAGGACCCCGCCGGGCTTGAGCACCCGGTGGACCTCGCCCAGCGTTGCGAACGGGCTCGGCACGTGCTCCAGCGCCTCGATGCAAAACACGAACTCGTAGGAACCGGCCGGGAACGGGATCCCCTCGGAGATGTCCCGGATCAGCACATCAGGGCGCGCGAACTCGGGCGCGATGTCGATCCCCTGGTAGCTCACTTCGGCCGGCAGGTAGCGACGCAGCCCGCCGTCCCGCGCCCCGATGTCGAGGACCGCCGCGCCCGGCGGCACTCGGGCGAGCGCCACGGCCTTCTTGAAGCGCATCCGCTCTTCACCGTGCGAGCGCCAGGCGGCGCGAGCGCTATAGAAGTCCCGCAGCTCGGCCGAGCCAGGCCGCAGGTTTGGCGTCACGGCTGCGACGGGGGACGGGACTGCTGTCGCAAGTGATCGACGTCGCGCTGCAGGCTCCGCACTTCCTCGCGCAACCCCGCCACGATCTCGCCCACGAACCCGAACCCGAAGAGCGACACGCCCGAAATGACGAGCACCATGATCAGGTCGAGCAGCGGCCGGAAGCCGACCCCGAACAGGTATCGCTGAATCAACGCGAATACCCCGACGAGGAAGCCGAGCACGAACAGGACGGCGCCGGACACGCCGAAGAACAACATTGGCTTTCGCCCGAACCGGAGCTGGAACCACACCGACAGCAGGTCAAGCACTCCGACGGGGATCCGTCCGATCCCGAACTTCGACTTCCCCGACCGTCGCGGATGCAGGGAGACGGGGCGCTCGGCCAGCCGGAAGCCTTGCGCCGCGGCGATCACCACCATGAAGCGGTGCCAGTCGGGGCGCGTCGGGATCGCGTCCATCACCTCCCGCCGGTACGCCTTCACCGAGTTGAGATCGGTGACGTTGACGCTGAACAGCCGACGGCACAGCCCGTTATAAACCCACGAGACCAACCGCTTTTCGTAGCGCCCCTGCTTCGCGCCGGTCACGATGTCCGCGTCGCCCGTGAGAATCGGGGTGACGAGGCCGGGAATGTCGGCCGGGAGGTATTGCAGGTCGGCGGGGTAGAACACCAGCACCTTGCCGCGCGCCACCTCGGCTCCCGAGCGGAGCGCGTCGGCGATGCCGCGGCCGACGCGGTGGGTCACCACCCGCACGAACGGGTGTTGGGCCGCGAGGTCTGCGAGCACTGCGGCCGTGCGGTCGAGGCTGCCGTCGTTCACGATCACCAGCTCGCAGACGTAGGGGAGCGGGTGAAACGTCTCTTGCGCTTGACGCACGAACTCGGGGAGGTTCTCCGCTTCGTCCTTCGCCGGGACCAGGACGCTCACCTCGGGGACTACGGCCGGGGTGGCGAGGGTCACAGGCGCTTGCGCATGCGCGCCGGGAGGATCCCGAGTTGGTCGCGGTACTTGGCGACCGTGCGGCGGGCGATCTTCACCCCCCGCTGCGCGAACAGCTCGACGATCTGCTGGTCGGTGAGCGGTTCCTTCGGATCTTCGTCGGCGACCATCTTCTCGATCTGGGCTTTGATCGAGCGAGCGCTCGCGTCCTCGCCGGTCGTGGTCGAAAGGCCGCTCGAGAAGAAGAACTTGAGCGGCAGGAGGCCGCGCGGGGTCTGCACGTACTTCTCGTTGGTCACCCGGCTCACGGTGCTCTCGTGCATGTTGATGACGTCTGCGACTTCGCGCAGGGTCAGCGGCTTCAGGTACTCCACCCCCCGCTCGAAGAACTCGCGCTGCCGGTCCACGATGAAGTTCATCACCTTGAGCATCGTTTGGCGGCGCTGCTCGATCGCCTGGATCATCCAGTGCGCGCTATTGAGCCGCTGGTTGATGAAGTCCTTATTCTCCCCTTGGAACTTCTTCTTGTCTCGGGCGATCTCCTGGTACGTTCGGGAGATCCGCAGCCGCGGCAGCCCGCCGTCGTTCAGGAACACGTGGTACTGGCCGTCGATCTTTTCCACGATCAGGTCGGGGATGATGTAGGCCTCGTTCGCCGCGGAGTGTTGCAGGCCCGGCTTGGGGTCGAGCTTCGCCAGCTCGTCGGCGACTGTCTGCACCTCGGCCGCCTCCAGCCCGAACCGCTTGCCGAGGTCGCTCCAGCGGTGCGCCTTTAGGTCGTCGAACGCTTCCTTCACGAGGCGATAGGCGAGCGTGCCCGTCTCGCCGCGCGCCTCGAGCTGGAGCAACAGGCACTCCCGCAGATCGCGCGCTCCCACGCCCGGCGGGTCGAGCTTGTGGATGATGCCGAGCATCTCCTCGGCCTCGGCCAGGGTGTAGAGTTGTGGCTGTACCTCCTGCTCCGACTCCACGGCGTGCTCCTCGAGGAGCTGGTTCGCGCCGCGCACAATTTCCTCGAGCGTCGCCCCGAGGTAGCCGTCCTCCGCGATGTTGCCGATGAACTCCTCGCCGAGCAGCTGCTGGCGGGGTGTGAGATCGAGCATCCGCACCTGCTCGCGCAGGTAGTCCGACAGATCCCTCGCCTCGACCGGAACCGGCTCGACGAATTCTTTCGCCTCGCTCAGGTCTCGCGGCGGCGCGCTCGAGTCGGCGCCGTCGTCCAGAAGGATGTCCTCCCAGTTTGGCTCGTCGTCGCCTGCCTTCTCCTTCTCCTTCTCGTTGCCATCCTCCGAAAGGGTGACCTCGGTTTCGTCTTCCGGCTCGACCAGCTCGAGGAACGGGTTGCCGAGCAGCTCCTGCTTGAGATGCTGCTGCAGGTCGAGTAGCGGCATGTACAGAAGATCCATCGCCTGGTATAGGCGCGGATTGATCCTGAGGTCCTGGCGGAGTGCCGTGTGCTGGTGCAGGCCGGTCTTCATGCCGCGGGCGTGAGCCGCGCCCGCAGGCGCGAGGTGAGGGTCGGACCGAGGTAGAGGTTGGCCACGCGGTCATCGAACACCAGTTCGCGCACCGTGCCCGCGACCTGCACTCTGCCTTCGAACATGATGTAGGCACGGTCCACGATGTCGAGGGTCTGCTCCACGTTGTGGTCGGTGATCAGGACGCCGATGCCACGGTGGCGCAGCCCCGCCACGATCGTCTGGATGTCGTGCACGGCGATCGGGTCCACCCCGGCAAAGGGCTCGTCCAGCAGCATGAACTTGGGCTCCGTCACCAGCGCCCGGGTGATCTCGAGCCGCCGCCGCTCCCCGCCCGAGAGCTGGTAGCCCTTTTGGCGCCGCAGGTGCTTGATCGCGAGCTCGTCGAGCAGGCGCTCCAGCCGGACCCTGCGCTCGCCGTCGTCGAGCGGCATGGTCTCGAGAATGGCGCGGATGTTCTCCTCGACTGTCAACGTGCGGAATACGGAGGGCTCCTGGGCGAGGTACCCGATCCCCGCGCGCGCCCGCCGGTACATCGGCTCGGCAGTGACGTCCCGACCGTCGAGCACGATGCGGCCGCCGTCGGGCCGGATCAGACCCGTGATGATATAGAACGTGGTGGTCTTCCCCGCCCCGTTGGGCCCGAGGAGCCCGACGATCTCGCCCTGCTCGAGCCGGACGCTCACGTCGTTCACGACGCGGCGACCGCGGTAAATCTTCACGAGCCCGTGCGCCTCGAGGAGACTCCCCCCGGCGATCTTCTGGAACGCCCCACTGGGCGATTCCGCGCGGGCCAAGGCCCGTTCGGCAGCGTCGAGCAGTCGGTCGGCGGCCCCGGGGTCGGCCCGCAGCTCCGCCCACGCTTCGGGTGTGAACGCCACCGGAGCGTCGTCACCGAGGGGGCCGGCGGGATACGTCACGGCCTGCATGAGCCCGAGCCGCGGCAGCACCGACGTGCGCAGGCTCGTGCGGAACTCCTCCACCGAGAGGCTGCCGAGCTCGGGGAGGCTCGCGCCCCGCGCGTGGGCCCGCAGCGTGAGGAACTCCTCGCGGTACGCCACCGCTAGCTCGCCGAACGTGGTCCGCCCGCGCTCGTCCGCCACGCGGGCGAGCGCCGCCGCCGCAAGCGGCAGCGAGGAGTCCCGCGCAGCGAGCAGGTCGGGGAGGCGCTGCGGCATCCCGGGAGGCGCGGTCATCGGGTTTCGGGTCTCCGGGTGGTTCCGGCGGCTCTCGTGCTGTCTGCCGTGGTGTCCGCCGCGGTGGTGGGCGGCCGCGGCTCGAGGTGCAGCCCGTCGGCGTGGCCGCTCACGATCACGCGATCGACGCGGTCGCCCGTCAGCGCGATGTCGATCTTCTGGCCGCGCGAGTAGTTGAGCGACGGGCCGCCCGTCGAATCCCTTTGGTCGTACAAGTGCGTGAAGGAGCGCGCCGCGCCGCGGGCGACGAGCTGCTGCAGCTTGGTCTTCGTCCGGCCACCCGAGTCTGCCACCTGTACCCAGTGCGCCGTGAGCGAGTCTCCGGTGATCCAATTCGTCTCTGCGGTCGCCAACGAGTCCTTCTTCGACGTGGAGACGGCGCGGCCGAAAGCGCGGGCTTCGGTCAGCACCTCGTCCGGGAGGTAGAGCGCGAGCGAGTCGGCGTCGATGGTGTACAGCGTCGAGACGGCGCGGGCGCGGGAGGAATCGCCTTTGCCCCAAGCGAACGCCTGCTCGAGCTTGCGGCGCTCGAGAGCGAGATGGATGGTGTCCGCCGTGAGGCGCCAGTCGGCGCCCGTGGCGATGCCCTGGCCGAGCGCCTTCACGCGGCGGATCTCGCGACGCTCGAGCTTGAGCTCGATGCGCGTTCCCGTAAGCGCGTACGCGCGCGGCCCCTTGCCCTCCACCCGCGGCTTGCCCACCAGCAGCCCAAAGCCCGCGAGCTGGTCGAGCTGCATGGAGTCGCCCCGTGCGGCGAAGTCGGACCGGTCGATGGTCGCCTTGCCGCCGCCCCACGTGCGGTCGTTGCCCTTGAAGCGCACCCGGTCGGCGACGATGACGTAGGGCTCCCCCGAGTCCGACGTCGAGCGGTAGTCGATCGTCGGCCGCCCCGACGCGTACATCTCCAGCGTGTCGCGGACGCCCTTCGCGGCCCGGTAATACGTGAGATTCGGCCCCCGTAACACCGAGCCGTTGTGGCGGTTCACCGCGACCACGTTCTTGTGGGCCTCGAGCCGCTCCTGACGCAAGAAGTAGGAGGCGGTGGTCGCGTCCAGCGTGACCGCCGTGTCCCTGATGTGCACCATGTTGCGCTGGCCGATCATGTCGAACCGCCCGATCCCCGCGTACCAGGCGACGCTGTCCGCGGAGAGGGTGCTCCCCGTGCCCTTGCAGTGAGCGAGGACCCCGCCGCCGGCGAAGACGTTCTCCTCTCCCTTTCGCACCTCGACCCGCTGCGCATTGCCGCCGACTGAATCGATCGCCACCACACATGGACGCCCGGCTGTGGTGTCGTCCACAGCGGCCGGTTGCTGCACCAGCGCGACCAGGAGCACGGTGGCGATCATTGGTTCGGCAGTGTGAACTTTCCGCCCGTGCCCTTGGGGCGGATCGCTGTCACGACCCTGAAGTCGGGATCCGACGTGAACCCCTCGCCTTCGATGTGCCGGTTCGGCTCGTCGAACACGAAGGGTTGATCGGAGCTGACCTGGTTCCCCGACCGGCTGTAGCGCAGCACCTGAGTGCGGAGCGTCGCGCCGTCGGCGCGCACCACCACGACATTGCGGCGGGCCTCCATGTCGTCGGTGCGCCAGCGGTAGGTGCCCTCGCGTGCCGTAAGGGTCGAGGTCTCCGCACCCCGCGGGTTGTAGAACGTGATATGCACGTTGCGCAGCTCGGCCCGCTGGGCGGGGGAATAGAAGTACGCCGTGTCGGCGCGGACGCGCGCCCGCTGGATCCCCGCGTCGGTGACGTAGTGCGACATGTTGATCAGCACCTGATCGGCGCTGTCCACGGCGGTGATCGTCGCGGTCGGCTTGATGCCACTGTCGCATCCGACGGCGGCGGCGCCGATCCAGGTGAGCCCGACCAGGCCGGCGAGTCTCACGCCGCCCCGGCCTTCATCAGATCGTGCAGGTGGACCATCCCCACCACTCTGCGGCCGCCGTCCAGCACCGGCAGGGCCATGATGCCGTGTCTTTCCATCAGGCGGACGGCGCTGGCCGCGAGCTCGTCCGGCGTGGTGGTCTTGGGAGTCTTGGTCATCACCTCGCCGACCGGGAGGTCGAGAAACGCATCCGTTTTCTCCATCAGGCGCGTGAGGTCGCCCGCGGTCACGACGCCGGCCAGATTGCCGATCCGGTCCACGACCGCGACCGTGCCGCGCTTCTCCGCGAGCAGCACGACGCACTCGCGCATCGGCCGGTCGGGCGCGAGCGTAGGCAGGTCCCGGGTGAGCATCACGTCCGCGACGCGCAGCAACAAGTTGCGGCCCAGCGTGCCGCCCGGGTGGAGCGCGGCGAAGTCCTCGCGTCGGAAACCCTTCACCTCGAGGACCGTGACGGCCAGCGCGTCACCCAACGCGAGCGTTGCAGTGGTGCTCGCCGTGGGCGCGAGCGTCTCGGGGCACGCTTCCTCTGTGACGCTCGCGTCAAGCACGACCTCCGCCTGCCGGGCGAGAACGGAGTCCGCTTCGCCGGTGACCGCGATGATCGGCACGCCGAAGCGCTTAAGCTGGCTCACCAGCCCGAAGAGCTCGTCGGACGCGCCGCTCTTCGAGAGCAGGAGCGCGACATCGTCCCGGCCGACGATGCCGAGGTCGCCGTGCAGCGAGTCCACGGGGTGGAGAAACGACGCCGGTGTCCCGGTCGAAGTGAAGGTGGCGGCGATCTTGCGGGCGATCAGCCCGGACTTCCCGACCCCGGAGATGATGAGCCGTCCCTTCGCCTCCGCGAGCAGGCACACGGCGCTCCCGAACGCCGGGCCCAGGCGCTCGGCCACCCGCCGGATCGCCTCCGCCTCGAGGCAGAGCACCCGGCGGCCGCGCTCAACGAGATCGTTGCGCGCCGTGCGCGACATCGCCACGCTCCAGGAAGTACTTCGAGACGAGCGTGTCCCACTCGCCCCGGGTCCTGAGGATGAGTTCCGCCGCCTCCCGCACCGCCCCTTGCCCGCCGGGCAGGGTCGTCACCAGCCGGGCCGCGGCCCGCACCTCCGGAACGGCGTTGGCGACCGCGATCGGCAGTGCCACGCGCCGGAGCAGCGGGATGTCGGCAAGGTCGTCGCCGACGAACGCGCAGTCTTCCCAGGAGAGCCCGCGCCGCTCGAGCAACTCTTGGAACGCGGGGAGCTTGCGAGCCGTGGGATCCTGGATCAGCTCGTCCACCGCGAGCTCCCGCGCGCGCATCGCGGTGGCCACGGACTCGCGCCCGCTCACCCACACGACCGCGAGCCCGGCCGTCCGCAGCATCCGCACGCCGAGGCCGTCCTGGATGTGGAACCGCTTGAACTCGACCGGGTGATCGGCCACCATGCCGATGTAGACGCCGTTGTCGGTGAGCACGCCGTCGACGTCGAAGCCGACGAGCTTCAGGCGGCGGGCGAGCGCGGCGTCGATCATGGCGCCCCCACGACGGGAGCGTGCGGGACGGGCCCGGCTCGACCGTCGCCCCGGACAACCACCCCGCCCTGCCCCTTGGGCGCGGTCTGCGCCGGGCCCGTCCCGCGCCGCTCAGCGGGCACCCGGCCGCCAGCCGCGCTATGCACGGACCGTCTCCCGCGCCCGCTGCCAAACGTCGAGCGCGACACCCACGATCGCCGGGAGTTGGTCCAGCGGCACCATGTTCGGTCCGTCCGAAGGCGCATGGTCGGGGTCGGGGTGGGTCTCGAGAAAGAACCCGTCCGCTCCCGCCGCGGCCGCCGCGTACAGGAGTGGTGGGATGCAGTCCCGAACGCCGCCGCTCGACCCTTCGGGCCCCTGCCCCGGCTGCTGCACCGAGTGCGTGGCGTCGAAGATCACGGGGACGGCGCACGCGGCGCGCAGGCGCGCGAAGTTCCGCATGTCCACGACGAGGTCGCCGTACCCGAAGAACGTCCCCCGCTCGGTCACCGCTACCTCGGGAGCCCCGCCGGCGCGCACTTTCTCGACCGCGCCCCGCATCCCGTCCGGTGACATCCACTGCCCTTTCTTCACGTTCACCGCCCGCCCGGCACGGCCGGTCGCCAGGAGCAAGTCGGTTTGGCGACAGAGGAAGGCGGGGATCTGGAGGACGTCTGCGACGCGGGCTGTGGCGGCCACCTGGCCGGCCTCGTGGACGTCGGTCAGGATCGGCAGGCCGGTGGCGGCCCGAACCTTCTCAAGCGCGTTGAGCCCGCGCTCCAGGCCCGGGCCGCGCGCCCCTTTGAGGTGCGAGCGGTTGGCCTTGTCGTAGGACGCCTTGTAGATCACGTGCACGCCGAGCTTGGTCCCGAGCTCGGCGAGGGCTTCCCCGATTCGCAGGTTCAGGTCGTCGGACTCGACGACGCAGGGCCCCGCGATCAGGAACGGAGCGGCTCCGAAGTGCTGCGCCATGTCAGTCGCGGGACCGCGCCAGCTCGGAGGGAGTCTGGCCTTGAGGCTCGGACGCTGCCCGGCGCCGGCTGTGGGCGAGCGCCGCTCCCACAAATCCGGCGAACAGCGGATGCGGTCGCGTCGGCCGCGACTTGAGCTCGGGGTGGAACTGGCAGCCTATGAACCACGGGTGGTCCGGGAGCTCGATCATCTCGACCAGCGAGCCGTCAGGCGAGAGCCCCGCACAACGCATCCCGTACTCTGCCAGCACGTCGCGGTAGGCGTTGGACACCTCGTAGCGGTGCCGGTGCCGCTCACTCACCTCTGAAGCGCCGTAGACGTGCGCCACCCGGGAGCCTGGCCGCAGCTTGCACGGATACGCCCCGAGGCGCATTGTGCCGCCCATCTCCTGGATCCCCTCCTGCGAGCGCATCAGCGCGATCACCGGGTTCTCGCACTCGGGCTCGAATTCGCTCGAGTTCGTGTCGGGGAGCTTCACCACGTTTCGGGCGAACTCGATGATCGCTGTCTGGAGGCCGAGGCAGATCCCTAGGAACGGCAGCTTGTGCTCTCGCGCCCAGCGAATCGCCTCGAGCATCCCCTCGACGCCGCGCACACCGAAGCCCCCGGGAACGAGCAGCCCGTGGTACGACTCGAGCAGCTCCGTGGCGGTCTCCTGGTTGGTGAAGCGGTCGGACGCGATCCAGTCGATCTGCACGCCACACTCGTTCGCGATGCCGCCGTGCACCAGGGCTTCGTGGATGCTCTTGTAGCTGTCCGCGAGCTCGGTGTACTTGCCGACGACCGCGATCTGGACCCGCGCCGGCGGGTGGAGGATCTTCTGCACCATTTGCGCCCAGGCGCGCAGGTCGGGCTCCTTCGTCTCGAGGTGCAGCCGGTAGCAGACCTCGCGGTCGAGTCCCTGCTGGTGCAGCGTGAGCGGGATCTCGTAGATCGACCTGACATCGGGGCTCTCCACCACGCACCCGAAATCGACGTTGCAGAACAGCGCGATCTTGCGCTTGATCTCTTCCGATAGCTGTCGCTCGGTACGGCAGATCAGGATGTCAGGTTGGATTCCGATTTGCATCAGCTCGCGAACCGAGTGCTGGGTTGGCTTGGTCTTGAGCTCGGCGGTGGCGGCGATGAAGGGGACGAGAGTGAGGTGGATGAACAGAGTGTTGTCGCGGCCGACTTCCTGGCGAAACTGGCGAATCGCTTCGAGGAACGGGAGCGACTCGATATCACCCACCGTGCCGCCAATTTCCGTGATCACGACGTCGTGGTCGGGGGCGAGCCGGCGGATCGCCATCTTGATCTCGTCGGTGATATGCGGGATCACCTGGACCGTCGAGCCGAGGTACTCGCCGCGCCGCTCCTTGGTGATGACCGACAGGTAGATCCGCCCCGTCGTGACGTTGTTGACCTGCGAGAGCGAGCGGTCGATGAATCGCTCGTAGTGGCCCAGGTCGAGGTCGGTCTCGGCGCCGTCGTCCGTGACGTACACCTCACCATGCTGGAAAGGCGACATCGTGCCCGGGTCAACGTTGATGTAAGGGTCGAACTTCTGGATCGTCACCCTGAGGCCACGCTCCACCAGCAAGCGGCCGAGCGAGGCGGCCGCGATTCCCTTGCCGAGGGAGGAGACCACGCCGCCGGTGACGAAGATGAACTTCGTCGAGCTCACCGACTCACCTCCTTCAGCTGTCGGGTCAGGTGGAGCTCCGCGTGCCGAAGATCGTCGGCCGTGTCCACGCCCGGCGCCGCCGGTGCCGCGAACAGGGCCACGCCGATCGGGATGCCGGCGAGCAGCGGCCGCAGCTGCTCGAGCCGCTCCCAGCGCTCTGCGGGGACGGGCGGTAACCGCACCCACCGCTGGAGCGCATCGCGCGTGTAGGCGTACACGCCCACGTGCTGGTGATACCCGACCTCCCCCGTGCCCTCGCGATCGAAGGGGATCGGTGCGCGCGAGAAGTACACGGCACGCCCGCGCGTATCCACGACGACCTTCACCCGGTTGGGGTCGCGCGCCAACGCGGGGTCGAGGAACCCGGCAGCCGTGCCGATCGGGTCGCCGCCCTGCACGCGCGCCACCGCGCCGCGTAATGCCTCGAGGGCCACGAGTGGCTCGTCGCCCTGCACGTTCAGGACGATGTCGAAGCCAGTAAACTGTTTATTTGCAATGACTTCCGACACGCGCTCGGTACCTGACTGATGGTCCGGAGAGGTAAGCACCGCCTCGTATCCTGCGGCTCTTACGACGTGAGCGATCTCGCGTGCATCCGTGGCCACGACCAGCCGATCGCACACGCTGGCGTCCGCGACGCGTCGTAGGACCCAGCTGATGAGCGGTTCACCTGCCAGGGGCAGGAGTGGCTTGCGAGGAAGGCGGCTGGAAGCGAGCCGCGCGGGGATGACGCCAAGGACAGGCACGGAGGAAGATACAAGACTCGTGCCGCGGCGTCTAGGTCGTGGCGCGCGCGACCCTTAAGAAGTTCTCCAGCAACCGCTTACCCTGGTCGGTCCCGATCGACTCGGGGTGGAATTGCACCCCATAAATCGGGTGTTTCCGGTGCTTCATGGCCATGATCTCGCCGTCCTTTGGGCGGTCGGCACTCCAGGCGGTGATCACCAGGTCGTTCGGAAGGGATGTGGGCTCGACGACGAGCGAGTGGTAGCGCATGCCCGTCACCGGGCTCGGGATCCCCTCGAACAACTCGTCTTCCTCGTGCATCACCTGGCACGTCTTGCCATGCATCAGCCGGTCGGCGCGAACCACGCGACCCCCGAACGCCTCGCCGATCGCCTGGTGGCCGAGGCACACACCCAGGATCGGTACCCTTCCGGCCAGGGCCTTCACGAGAGGCACGAGGATGCCCGCCTCGCCCGGCGTGCCCGGCCCGGGTGACAGAACCGCCGCCCGCGGCTTGAGGGCGAGCACGTCCTCGACGGTGAGGGCGTCGTTGCGGTACACGATGGGTTCCTGCCCCAGCTCGCCGAAGTACTGCACGAGGTTGTAGGTGAAGGAGTCGTAGTTGTCGAGGACGAAGAGCATGGTCGGAATCTAGCTCGCCGAATCGGTCGGCGGGGTGCATCTTGGTCCGGTCCTAACCTTTGTTCCCGAGGTGGTTTATGTCGACGCACCTATTCCAGCTTGCCCTCGTCAGCTCGCTGCTCGCCGGCGTCGCGGTGCCCGCCGCTGCCCAGGAGCGCGGCACCGGAACCGTGACCGGGACGGTCACCCGCCGGAGCGACGGCAGCCGCCTCGCGGGCGTTGCGGTGACTGTCAAAGACGCGGCCGTCGGCGCGGTCACCGGCCCCGACGGGCGCTTCGTCCTGCAGCGGGTGCCGGACGGTCCTCAGACGCTCCTGTTCCGATGGCTCGGCAACCGGGCGCAGCAGGCGGACGTCCAGGTGACGGCCGGCAGCGTGAGCATCGACGTGGCGCTCGAGGCGCAGCCGGTCACCCTCGGCGAGGTGGTGGTCGAGGCTCCCTCACGGGCGCCCGAGCGTGTCGTCGAGGCCCCCGCCGCGGTCGCGGTGATCGATCCCACGGTGGCCCGCGCCGTGTCCGTGACCGGACAGGTGCCCCTCGCGCTCGGGACGGCGCCCGGCGTGGACTTGGTGCAGAGCGGCGTGAACGATTTCAACGTCAACGCCCGCGGCTTCAATTCGACCCTGAACCGCCGGATCTTGGTCATGCAGGACGGTCGGGACCTCGCCATCGCGTTCCTGGGCGCTCAGGAGTGGAACGGCCTCGCGGTGCCGCTCGAGGATATAGGGCGGATCGAGCTGGTGCGCGGTCCCGGCTCGGCGCTGTACGGTGCGAACGCTTTCGCCGGGGTGGTGAACATCAGCACGCCCACGGCGCGCGAGGTGGCAGGAACCAAGCTCACGCTCGCGGGTGGGGAGCTTAGCACGTTTCGCGGCGACCTGCGGCGTGCCGGCGTCCTCTCCGCCGGCCGGCTCGGGTATCGCGTCAACGTCGGCTACAACCGCAGCGACACCTGGTCGCGCTCCCGCACGGCGCGCGACTCGAGCGACTTCCGGGCCGAGTACTCCGAGGGGACGGACGGCCCGATCACGCCGGTCGCGCCCGAGGTGCGGCCGCTGAACGGCCAGGACACCGTCGGAACCACCCGCGTGGCGGTCCGGGAGCGTGACGACTTGGTGAACACCTACGGCGCGGCGCGGGTCGACTACTACGCCGATAACGGCGCCGTGGGCAGTGTCGAAGGCGGCGCGTCCCACGTCGAGAACGAGGTGTTCGTTACCGGTATCGGGCGCGTGCAGGTGACCAAGACGCTCAAGCCGTGGGCTCGCGTCGCGTGGGCGGCGCCGCGCTACAACGTGATGGCGTGGTACACCGGCCGGGACACTCGCGAGCCGCAGTACGCGCTCGGCACCGGACGCGGGCTCGAGGAGCACTCGAGCATCTTCCACGTCGAGGCCCAGTACAATCGGGGGTTCGCCCGCGAGCTCGGCCGATTCGTGATCGGCGCCTCGTTCAGGCAGTACATGCTCGACACCGACACGACGCTCATGGCGCTGTCGGACGACAACCGGAGCGATAGCTACTACTCGGGCTATGGGCAGGTCGAATACAAGATCGTCGCTCCGCTGCGCGCCGTAGTGGCGGCGCGGTTCGACGACGGCGACCTCTTCAGCAGCCAGTTCTCCCCCAAGGGGGCCCTCGTCTACAGCCCCAACGAGCGGCACTCCGTCCGAGTGAGCGTGAACCGGGCCTTTCAGACGCCCAACTACTCGGAGTTCTACCTCCGAGTGGAGCCCCCCGGACGGACCTCGGGCCCCCGGACACTTGAAACCAATCTCGAGGGCTACTTTGCAACGATCCGCACCAACTTCGGAGCCGATCCAAACCTCCCGCCGACGCCCGTGGATCTCCCGTGGAACTTCAACCCGCTCACTCGGCCCCTGGCGCTAGGCAACGCGGCTCTAGACGTCGAGAAGGTCACCGGCTGGGAACTGGGATACAAGGGGAACCTCACGAACCGGCTGTACGCGAGTCTCGATCTGTACCACAACCGTCTCACCAACTTCGTGACCGATCTCTTGCCCGGCGTCAACCCTGATTACCCGGTCTACCTCCTGACCGATGGCGGCACGAATATCCCGCAGACCCTCACGGACGTGGACGCCTACCTTGCCTCCCGCGGCCTACCCGCGAGTCACCCGTTGCGGGCGGCGATTCCACAGCTGAGGGGCGGCTATAACCAGCTCAACGCGCAGCTCGTTAACACGCGCCTGCTCGCCACGGTACCCGGCGAGGGACGCGCCATCGTCGTTTCCTACGCCAACGCCGGGAAAGTAAAGGAGCAGGGGGTCGAGTTCTCCGCTGGCTATCTCCTGACCGACGAGCTGCGCGTGGAAGGATCGTACACGTTCTTCGACTTCGACCCACCCGAGGGGACGATCGCCGGAGACAAGGTGCTCCCCAACACGCCGAAACACAAAGGAAGCTTGAGCGTGCAGTATGCCGGGGCCCAGGGACTCGACCTGGGCGTGACCGTGCGGCGTCAGACGGCATTCGACTGGGCCGCCGGCGTGTTCAGCGGTTTCGTGGATTGGAGTCAGACGGTCAACCTCAACGCGGGCTATCAGGTCAGCAACAATCTGCGCGTGCACGCGATCGCGACCAACGTGCTCGATCAGAAGCGATTCCACATCTACGGCGGCTCCGTGATCGGGCGCCGGGTGATCGCTGGAGTCACGGCGACGTTCTAGGGTTCGCTCACGCCCGCGGGTGGTACTGCCGGTGCACGGTCCGCAGGTAGTCCCGATCGACGTGCGTATAGAGCTGGGTCGTAGCGAGGTCGGCGTGGCCGAGCATCTCCTGGACGGCGCGGAGGTCGGCCCCGCCCTCGAGCAGGTGGGTGGCGAACGTGTGGCGCAGGCTGTGCGGTGTCACCCGCTTGGTGAGGCCCGCCTGCCGCGCTGCCCGCTTAATGATGGTCCATGCGCCGACGCGGGAGAGCGGGCCGCCGCGCGCGTTCAGGAACAGGACTCCTCTTCCCTTCCCCCTGTCGAACCGCGGACGAATCTCGCGGGTGTACAACGCCACGGCACCGAGGGCCCGCCGGCCCACCGGAACGATCCGCTCCTTCGAGCCCTTCCCGAGGATGCGTGCCAATCCCTCCTCGTACAGGATATCCTGGAGCTTCAGCCCGACGAGCTCGGACACACGCGCGCCGGTAGCGTAGGCGAACTCGAGCAGGGCCCGGTCGCGGATCGCCAGCGGCTCGTCCGTGTTGGGGGCCGCGAGCAGCTGCTCGACCTCGGCGACCGTCAAGACGGTCGGCAGCGTGCGCCACTGTTTTGGCGACTCGAGCCGCTCGCTCGGGTCGCGCGTCGCGTGTGCTTCGCCGACGAGGAACCGATAGTACGTGCGGATCGCCGAGATCTGCCGCCGGATTGTCGCGGGCGCCAGGCCCAGGTCCTTCAGGTCGTAGATGAACTCGCGCAGCTGGGCCGCGGTGATCTCGTCGGGGCGTCGCGCGCCCTTCGCCGCGGCGTGCGAGCTGAGCCGCCGGATGTCGCGGATGTAGTTCTCCACCGTGTTCTGGCTGGTTCCCGCTTCGAGGGCGAGGTAGTCGCGGAACTGTTCGAGACGGAACGCGCGATCGGAGTCGCTGCGGCCTACAGCCACCGCCGCACCCGCGCCTGGTACGCCCGATAGTCCTCCCCGAACGTCCGCTCCAGGTACGCCTCCTCGCGCGCGATCACCCGGCGCTGCACCACGACGAGCACGACCGGCAGGAAAACGAGCGGCCAGAGCGTGTTCACGAGCAGCGTGATCCCGAGGTACAGCGCGGCGAGGCCGATGTACATCGGGTTGCGCGTGAAACGGTACGGCCCGTGCACCACGAGCGCGGTGGTCGGCTTGATGGGGATTGGGCTCGTGCCGGCGCGCCGAAACAGGAACACCGCGCTGCCCGACAGCGCCACCCACACCGCGATCAGGCCCCACCCGACGAGCCGGCGGGGCCCGGCGGCGGTGGTCCCGAACAACGCCACGGGGTACAGCTGGTGGAGCACGTACCCCAGCGCGAATCCCCCTGCGTAGATGAACGGCGGTGGGAGGACGACTCCCGAGGTATCAGGCTTGGCGTCCGGCATGCCCAGCTCCGCGAACGTGGATCCCGCGATCTTAACTCTTGAGGCGGCGCCAAATCCATAGGCCCAGAGCCCCGCAAGCGCCGAGCGCGAGGATGAGGAGGGCGCGGTTCATGCGGGTGAGCAGCGCCAGCACCGTGTCGAGGTTGGTGCCCAGCGTTGCCACGAGATACGTGAGCGCGCCGTACCACAGCGCTGACGCGAGAGCGAGTGGGATGAGCGCCCGGGGCGCGGACAGGCCCACGATCCCGGCGAAGGGCATCACCATTCCTCGCCACACCGGGAGGAGCCGGCTCAGGAGGATCCCGTAGGTCCCGTGCCGGTGGTATTCCCGCTCGATGTGGCTGATGGTCTGTTCCGACAGGAGCCGCTTGCCCAGCCCGGCGCGAAAGAACGGCCGCCCGAAGCGGCGCGCCAGGAGATACACCGCGGCTCCCGAGGCCACGTTCGCACCCCACGTCAGCCCGAAGACCGTCCACGCGTCGAGGCGTCCTCGGCCGGCGAGAAACGCCCCCAGCGCGACCGCCGTATCGGCGGGAACAGGTGGGAAGAAATTCTCGATCGCGGCGATCGCCGCGATGAACGCGTACAGCGGGCCGGGGGGGAGCGACTCGAGGAACCGGAGGAGATCGCTCACTCCAGCACCGCTACCGCGATCACCGCCACCCCCTCCCCTTTCCCGATCCACCCCATCCCCTCGTTCGTCTTGGCCTTGACGGAAATGGCGGACGGAGCGGTCGCCAGCGCGCCGGCGAGTTTTTCGCGCATCGCCGCGACGTGCGGCCTGATCTTCGGCTGCTCGGCGATGATCGTGATATCCGCCTGCACGAACGTGTGATCGGCTGTGACGACTCTCGCATACGCTGCCTTCAGGAGCTGGAGCGAGTCCACGTGCTCCCAGCGGGGATCGGTATCGGGGAACAACGTGCCGATGTCGCCCAGTCCCGCGGCGCCGAGCACGGCATCGGTGAGTGCGTGCGCGACGGCATCGGCGTCCGAGTGACCCGCGAGGCCCCGGGAATGGGGAATCGTCACTCCCCCGAGGATCAGTTTGCGGCCGTCGGCGAATCGGTGCGAGTCGTACCCGATCCCGACGCGCATCTCAGACGTTGAGGATCCGGACGGCGAGGTGCGCGGCGTTCTGGACGTTGTCGATCCCGACGCACGCCACCGGCACGCCGCTCGGCACCTGGGCCGTGGCGAGCAACGCGTCCAGACCGTTGAGCGGCCCCACGGCGAACGGGACGCCGATCACCGGGAGGTCGGTGAGGGATGCGGCGTACCCCGGGAGTGCGGCCGACAGCCCGGCGCCGGCGATGATCACTTTGAATCCCCGCTTCCTCGCGCCGGACACCAGCTGCGCCGTCTGGTCAGGCTGGCGGTGCGCCGAGGACACGTGGAATTCGTAGCTCACCCCCGCCTTGGCGAGGATCTCGAGGGCGGGGTCGATGCGGGGCTTATCGTTCTCGGAGCCGACGAGGATCAGCACGTCGGCCACGTCAGGCGGCCTCCTCGATGACCGTGTAGTCCTGGCGGCGCTGCTTGGCGACGTAGCCCGCGTCGGTGATCAGACGCCGCATCTCGGGGAGGGTCATCCGCCAGGTCGTGCCCGCGGCTGACACGACGTTCTCCTCCATCATCAGCGACCCGAAGTCGTTCGCGCCGAACCGCAGCGCCACCTGGCCGATCTTCGGGCCCATCGTGACCCAGGACGCCTGGATGTTGGGCACGTTGTCCAGCACGATACGGGCGATCGCCTGCGTGCGCAGATAGGTGACCGCATCGGTCTTCGGGAGGTGCTCGAGCTCGGTATGCTCGGGCTGGAGCGGCCAGCAGATGAACGCGGTGAAGCCCCCGGTGCGCGCCTGTGCCTGCTTCACCCGGACCAGGTGCTCGATACGGTCGGCGAGGGTCTCACCGAGGCCGTACATCATCGTCACCGACGTCTTGAGCCCTAGCCGGTGCGCCGTCTCCATCACGTCGAGCCAGCGGTCCGCGCCGGCCTTCTTTTTCGCGACTTGGTCCCGGACTTCCTGCACCAGGATCTCACCGCCGCCGCCGGGGACCGAGTCGAGGCCCGCGGCGACGAGCTCGCGGATCACGTCGCCGATCGGCATCCCGAAGCGGCCGGCGAAGAAATCGATCTCCGAGGGTGAGAACCCGTGGATGTGGATCGGATGGTGCCGCTTGATGTAGCGCAGCAGATCGAGATACCAGCCGAACGGGATGTACGGATTGTGCCCGCCCTGGATCAGGATCTGCACGCCACCCAGCGCCTTCAGCTCGTCGATCTTGCGGCCGATCTCCTCGAACGAGAGGACGTACCCCTCGCTGTGCTTGGGCCGGCGGTAGAACGCGCAGAACTTGCAGTCTGCGACGCAGACGTTCGTGTAGTTGATGTTCCGGTCGATGATGTAAGTGACGACGTTCTCCGGATGCCGTTTCCAGCGCGCTTCGTCCGCGAGCTGTCCCAGCTCGAGGAGCGATGCCTTTTCGTACAGCTCGAGGTAGGCGCGGAACTCCGGGGCTGAGCGGTCTACCATGGTCACGCCACCTGCAGGAACTGGAGTGAGCCTTTCGGCACGAGCCCTTCGCCCGCGAGCCGGCGGAAGAAGTCGGTGAGCCCCGCGAGATGATTGTCGCTCAGGGCATAGTCCAGGCCGGCGAAGTACTCGGCACACGCACGGACCGGGACCCCGGTGGTGGTGGCGGCCGCCGCCGCGAGCACCTCGAGGTGCGCGAGCCCCCACGCCCGCGATGCGAGCAGAGCCCCGTGACCCCGGCGTACCGCGGCGGCGTCAGCCGCGCGTCGAGCCGCCCAGAGGGCGAAGACGAACGGCAGGCCGGTCCAGCGCTTCCACTGCTCGCCCAGGTCATAGTGCCACGCGTAAGCGTGGCGGACCCCGAGGATGAGTGCCGGGTCTCCGATCACCAGCAGCGCCTCGTGCGGCAGCCGGACTAGGGTGTCCAGGTCCGTGGCCTCCGCCCGGGCCTGGGCGAATCGGGGCCGCACGCGCCAGACCTCCCGGCACAGGAGCTCGAGCAGATACACCGACGTACGCGATGACGCCGAGACCAGCACCGTGGCGTGGTCCAGCCGCTCGGCCGGTACCTTGCTGAACAACACGACGCTCCGCACGGGCCCGTCGCACGAGATTGCGAGCTCGGGGAGCAACACGAGGTCCTTCGCGTGTCGTGCGTACTCGACCGCGCTGATGACGCTGACGTCGAGCGCGCCCGCCACCAGGAGATCGTTCAGCTCGGAGGGCGTCCCGGTGACGAGCTCGGCGGGCAGGGGCACGAGCCCCCGATCGATCGCCCCGTACACCGGGTAGCAGTTGATGTAGCCGATCCGCCCGACTCTCATTCGACCCCGTCCAGCACGGGCAAGGCGCGCCTGCGCGCGGCGGCTGACTGGCGGTGCTCGAGGCGGAAGGTCGGGCCTTCGGGCCCCTGCGGCGCCGCGTGCGGTGCGAGCGGAGCCGGAACATAGTCCTCGAACGTGCGCACCACCTGGTACAGGGAGTCGCGCTCCACCGGTTCCTTCCCCGCCCCGCGGACCAGCGAGACGATTTGGTCGTACGACAGCCACATCGGGGTGCCCGCCCCCGCCTCGTGGTAGACGCGCTCGAACACGACCGTGCCCTCGAGATCGTCGCAGCCGAAGCTGAGGGCGACCTGCGACACGAACGGCGTCACCATCGGCCAGTGGGTCTTCACGTGCGGGATGTTGTCGAGCACGAGGCGCCCGACGGCGATGCTCTTGAGGTCGTCGAACCCCGAAGTCGCCGTGCCGGTCCGCCCCAGCGCCTCGCCCAGTTCGTTGTGATCGGGGTGATAGGCGAGTGGGATGTACGTGAGGAATCCCCCCGTCTCGTCCTGCAGCGTGCGCAGCGCGAGCAGGTGGTCCACGCGGTCGGCCATGGTCTCCACGTGGCCGTACAGCATCGTACAGTTCGACGGAATGCCCAGCTGGTGCGCTTCGCGGTGCACCGCGAGCCACTCTGCCCCCGAAAGCTTCTTGTCGGCGATCGTAGCGCGTGCCGCCGGGCTGAACACCTCGGCGCCGCCGCCCGGGAGGCTGGTGACGCCGGCCTCCTGCATCGCGATCAGCACATCGCGCACGGACAGCCGCTCGAGGCGCGCGAGGTGCGCGACTTCCACGGCCGTGAGGGCCTTGATGTGAACGCCCGGGTGGCGCGCTCGCAGGCCGCGGAACAAATCGAGGTAGTACGCCAGGCGCAGCTTCGGGTGCAGGCCGCCCACGATGTGGAACTCGCGGGTCGGGTTGTCACGCGCGGCGTCCGCCTCGGCGAGCACCTCGTCGAGGGTGCGGGTGTAGGCACCCTCCTCCTGCGGCATGCGCGCGAACGAGCAGAACACGCATGTGTTCCGCAGCACGCACACATTGGTCGGGTTGAGGTGTTGGTTCGCCGCGAAACAGACGCGGTCGCCGTTCCGGCGGCGGTTCGTGGCGTCCGCGAGCCGACCGATGGTGAGCAGGTCGGTTGAGTTGAATAGCGCGAGGGCGTCCTCGCGCGTCAGCCGTTCGGCGCGCTCGACTTTCTCCGTGATCGGCCGAAGCGCGGGGTCCCGGCCGGCCGCCACTAGGCGGCCCGGCGGACGGCGAGCGTCACGTTGTGCCCGCCGAATCCGAAGGAGTTCGACAGCGCGACGCGCACCTGGCGCTTGACGGACTGGTTCGGTGCCGAGTCGAGGTCGCACGCGGGGTCGGGCGTGAACTGATTGATCGTGGGCGGGATCACGCCGGTCTGCACGACGAGCGCGCAGATCGCCGCCTCGAACGCGCCCGCGGCGCCGAGCAAATGGCCCGTCATCGACTTGGTGGAGCCGAAGATCAGCTCGCGGGCCTGGTTGCCGAACACGCCCTTGACCGCGGCGGTCTCCGCGGCATCGCCGTGGGGCGTCGAGGTCCCGTGGGCGTTGATGTAACCCACCTCGTCCGGCCCGACGCCGGCGTCTTGCATGGCGAGCCGCATGGCGTCTTGCGCGCCGGCGCCGGACGGCTCGGGGGCCGTGATGTGGTGCGCGTCGGCGGTCATGCCGGAGCCGACGATCTCGGCGTAGATCTTGGCGCCGCGGCGCTGCGCGTGCGCCCACTCCTCCAGGATGAGCACGGCCGCGCCGTCGCCCATCACGAAGCCGTCGCGGTCCTTGTCGAACGGGCGGCTCGCCGTCTGGGGATCGTCGTTGCGCTCGGAAAGTGCCTTCATGTTGGCGAAGCTCGCCACGGCGAGCGGCGTGATCGCCGCCTCCGCGCCGCCCGCGATCATGACGTCCGCCGCGCCGTTGCGGATCAGCGTCGCGGCATCCGCGACGGAGTGGGCCGAGGACGCGCACGCCGAGACGGTCGAGTAGTTTGGCCCCTTGGCGCCGTAGCGCATCGAGATGAGCGCCGCGGCGGCGTTGGGCATGTACATCGGGACGAAGAAGGGGGAGACGCGGCTCGGCCCCTTCTCGAACAGCGCGCGGCAGTTTTCCTCGAAGGTGGCCACCCCCCCCGTGCCGGTCCCGATCACGACGCCGACGCGACGCAGGTCCAGCCTGCCCCAGCTGTTGGCGAGACAGGCGTCGCTCACCGCCTCCTCCGCCGCGCCGATCGCGAACTGAGCAAACAGGTCGTAGCGGCGGATTTCCTTCTTTTCGAGGTACTGCGCCGCGTCGAAGCCTTTCACCTCGCAGGCGAACTTCACGGGGCTCTGCGCCGGATCGAAGCGCGTGATCGGCCCTGCGCCGGACTGGCCGGCTAGCAGCGCCTCCCACGTGCTCCGAGTGTTCGTGCCCAACGGAGTCACAAGCCCGAGGCCCGTGACTGCCACCCGTCGCGTCATCTCTTATTTCCCCATCTTCTCGTGCAGGTACTCGAGCGCCTGGCCCACCGTGCGCAGCTTCTCAGCTTCCTCGTCTGGGATATCGATGTCGAACTCCTTCTCGAAGGCCATGACCAGCTCGACGGTGTCCAGGCTGTCGGCCCCCAGGTCCTCCATGAAGCTCGCGTCGGACGTCAGTTTCTCGCGCTCGACTCCCAGCTCTTCGACGATGATGTCCTTGACCTTCTCTTCGAGCTGCTTCATGTCCATCGCCATGGTTGCCTCAATGGAGGTGTGGGAAAGGGTCACAGCACCATCCCGCCGTCGACGACCAGCACCTGTCCCGTAATGTAGCTCGCGAAGTCGGAGACGAGAAAGAGCACGGCCGCGGCCACATCCGGCCCGTGGCCCAAGCGCCCGAGGGGAATCGCCCGAATCAGGGTCTCGCGCGCGTCGGGGTTGATGGTCCGGGTGAGCTGCGTGTCGATAAAGCCCGGCGCCACGGCGTTCACCAGCACGTTGCGGGATGCTAGCTCCTTGGACGCCGCCTTGGTAAGTCCGATGAGGCCCGCCTTGGAAGCGGTGTAGTTCGCCTGGCCCTTGTTCCCGCCGATCCCGACGACGCTCGTGATGTTGATGATCCGGCCCCAGCGGCGCTTCAGCATCCCCCGGGCGGCGTGCTTGATCATGAGGAACGCGCCCTTCAGGTTCGTGTCGAGGACCGTCTTCCAGTCATCCTCGCTGATCCGGAACAGCAGGTGGTCGCGCGTCGTGCCCGCGTTGTTCACCAGGATGTCGATCTGGCCGAAGTCCTTTTCGACTATGGCGACGGTGGTTTCGACCTGGTGCCCGTCGGTCACGTCGCAGGCATAGCCTCTCCCCGCGTCGTCGCCCAACCCGCGCGCCGCGGCGTCGGCTCGTGCGCCATCGCGCGCGAGGATGGCGACCTTCGCCCCCGCCGCCGCGAGCGCCTGAGCAATCGCGTAGCCGATCCCGCGCGAGCCCCCCGTTACGAGCGCGACCTTCTTCGCCAGCTCGATCTTCATCCCCCACCCCGCAGTGTCTCAGGCCGCCTCCAAAAAGCGCGTCGCCTCATCGGCCGTCCCCACGCTCACGACGTTGGCCCCCGGGACGATCCGCCTCAGCAGCCCCGCGAGCACGCCCCCCGGGCCGAGCTCCACGAACCGGGCCCGGGGGCCGGCGAGCTCGGCGGCGCGCTGCATGCACGCGACCCACCGCACCGGCGCCGTCAGCTGGTCGGCGAGGAGGCGGCGTGCCCGATTCGCGTCTCGGACCGGCTCGGCCGTCGCGTTCGCGATCACGGGGAACGCCGGATCGCGAAACGGTGCGCGCTCCAGCGCGACGCGCAGCTGATTCGCCGCCGGGGCCATGAGCGAGGAGTGGAAGGCACCGCTTACCTTGAGGGGGATCACCCGCTTGGCGCCGCGTGCCTTGCACGCCGCGCCCGCGCGGGCGATCGCGTCCGGGTCGCCAGAGATCACCGTCTGGTCGGGCGCATTCAGGTTCGCCGCGACCGCCACTGCGTCGCCCTGCGAGGCTTCCCGGCACGCCGCCTCGACCTCGGCGGTGGCCAGACCGAGCACCGCGGCCATCGTGCCCGGGCGCTCAGTGCCCGCCCGGTGCATCAGCTCGCCCCGCCGCCGCACCAGTGCCGCCGCGTCCGTCGGAGTGAGCGCCCCAGCCGTGACGTACGCCGAATACTCACCGAGCGAATGACCCGCCGCCGCCACAGCCGGGCCGTCCAGCTCCGGGCCGCCGAGCGCGGCGAACGTTGCCGCGGTGTGGGCCAGGATTGCCGGCTGGGCGGTGTGGGTGACCGTCAGCTCGTCCTCCGGCCCGTCGAACATCAGGCGGCTGAGGTGGAAGCCCAGGGCGTCGTCGATCTGCTGCAACGTCGCCCGGGCCGCGGGAAACCGCTCGGCCAGGTCTCTTCCCATCCCGACTTTTTGGGCGCCCTGCCCGGGGCAGAGCCAGACGGTGGGGCTAGCTACCACTGCACCACCGTGCTCGCCCAGGTGAAGCCCGCGCCGAAGGCGCAGAACATCACCTTCATCCCCGGCCGCACGCGGCCGCAGCGCGCCGCTTCGTCGAGCGCGATCGCCACCGACGCGGCCGACGTATTGCCGAACCGGTCCACGTTCACGTAGACCTTGTCCATCGACAGCCCGGTGTGTTTCGCCGTCGCCTCGATGATCCGGATGTTCGCCTGGTGCGGAATGAGCAGGTCGATGTCGGCAGCCGTGAGCCCCGCGCGCTGCAGGGTCTGGTCGCAGGCGTCGGCCATCGAGAGAACGGCGGCCTTGAACACCTCACGGCCCGCCATCTTGATGTAGTACGAGTGGTCCTTCAACAGCAGCTCGTCCGGTGGGTGGGCCGCCCCGCCGCCCGGCCGGTACAGCAGCTCGGCGAGCGTCCCGTCCGACTTCATATAGCTCGACAGGATCCCGCGCGAGTTGGCGCTCCTGCGCAGGATCGTCGCCCCCGCGCCGTCCCCGAACAGGACCGCCGTCGTCCGGTCGGTCCAGTCCATGATGCTCGTGAGCTTCTCCGACGCGACCACCAGTACGTGCCGCGCCTGCTCGGCCGCGACGAGCCCCTCGGCCACGTTCAAGGCG
Source organism: Gemmatimonadales bacterium (assembly GCA_050733055.1). Classification (GTDB taxonomy): domain Bacteria; phylum Gemmatimonadota; class Gemmatimonadetes; order Gemmatimonadales; family GWC2-71-9; genus DASUAL01. The sequence continues at coordinate 7,759 of JBOHSI010000081.1, read as the reverse complement.
TAGAGGAACCCGGTGCATGCGGCTCCGACGTCGAAAGCGGCCGCGTTCTTGGCCCCGAGGATCGCTTGCAGGTCGCACGCTTGTGATGGCAGCAGGCGGTCGGGGGAGCAGGTCGCAACCACCACGGCATCAAGGTCAAGCGGGGTGAGCCCCGTGTCCTGCAACACCTGGTCGGCTGCGGCCTTCGCCATGCAGGCGTTCGACTCGTCCGGACCGGCGACGCGGCGTTCCCGAATTCCGGTGCGCTCGCGGATCCACTGATCGGAGGTGTCGAGGATCTTCGAGAACTCGTCGTTCGTCATCACGCGTTTGGGGGTATAGCTGCCGGTGCCCCAGAGCTCCGCAATCGGCCGCTTCACCGGAGGGCACCCCCCTGCGCGAGCTCGGCGCTGATGTCCTGGTCGAGGTGGCTCTCGACCATGTGCGCCGCGACGCGCACGGCGTTCATGATCGCCCGCGCGGGGGACGCGCCGTGGCAGATGATCGCCACGCCCTTGACTCCCAAGAGCGGCGCCCCGCCGTACTCGGAGGAATCGAGGAACCTGAACAGCTGCTTCGCCTCGGGGCGGTCGAGCACGTCCGGGAAGGCGCGCTTGATCATCCCGGCGAACATCCGACCGGCCGACTCGTAGAACTTGAGGATCGCGTTCCCGACAAAGCCGTCGCACACTACCACGTCGATCCGCCCTGCCTTGCACTCACCGGCGAGGATGTCACGACCTTCCACGTTGCCCACATAGCGGATCCCACGCGTCTCTCGGAGGAGCTGATGCGCTTCCTTGACCACGGCGTTCCCCTTCTCGTCCTCCTCTCCGATGTTGAGGAGGCCCACGCCGGGATCGGGGCGGTCGAGCACGTCGCGCACGTACACCGTGCCGAGGTGGGCGAACCCCACGAGCTCGCGCGCGCTGCAGTCGACGTTGGCGCCGCCATCGAGCACCAGCACGGGATGGCCCGCGGTGGGAAACAAGGTGCCGATAGCGGCACGCTGAACGCCCTCGTGCAAGCGCAGCATCAGCGTCGCCGCTGCCATCACGGCCCCGGTGTTGCCGGCGGAGATGAACGCGTCGGATTCGCCCCGCTTCTGCAGACCGAGCCCGACGGCGATGGAGGAGCGCGGCTTGCTCTTGATCGCGGCCAGCGGCTTTTCGCCCATTCCCACGATCTCGGGCGCTTCGACGACGGCGAGTCGGCTCCGGTCGAAGTCCCCTTGGGTGTTGACGGCCGCCTCGATGTCGGCCGTGCGACCGACCAGCTGGATCTGGAAGGCAGGCGGCAGCTCGCGCAGCGCCTGCACCGTGCCTTCAACTTCCACGCGTGGGGCGTGGTCGCCTCCCATGGCGTCCAGCGCGATCCGGATCAATATCAGTCCTCGACCGCGACCCGCTGCTCGTCAGCGTAATAGCCGCAGGTCGGGCACACCCGATGCGGCCGCTTCTGGTCCCCGCAGCGGGGGCAGGGCTGGAGGGCAACCGGCGCAGCCTTGTAGTGCGTGCGCCGCGTGCGTTTCTTGCGCTTCGAGGTTCTTCGCTTCGGTACGGCCATCGAAATGGGTTCCTTTCAGCCGCGGGGCCGGTCCCTGAGCGCGGCCAGCCCGTCCCACCGCGGATCGGTCGCTGGCGCGCACCCACACAGGCCCGCGTTCAGGTCATTGCCACAGCGCGGGCAGAGCCCGCGACAGTCGTCCCGGCATAGCAGCCACTGCGGCACCGCGAGCGCCAGCTCCTCGCGCACCGCCAGCTGGAGGTCAATGTGCGTCGCTTCCCTCGCCACCGGGTAGGAATCCGGGTCCTCGAGGGCGTCCGGATCCTGGGAGAACAGCGCGTGAATATCAGCCGTGACCGCCACCGGCACGGCCGCGAGACAGCGGCGGCACTGCCCCGCCACCCGCGTCTGCAGGGAGCCCCGCCAGTAGAATCGCCCGTCCCCGGTCGCTTGCAGCCGACCGGCCACCCGCACCGGTTCGGCCAGGACGACCCCCAGCGCCTCAAACAACGGGTCGTCTCCGGCGAGCTCGGCCCGGGTCTCGACAGGGCCGCGTGCCAGCTCCCGCAGGTCGACCTGTAACATAGACGAGCGAAGCTAAATCCTTGTGGGACTTGCGTCAAGCAAGCTCGTGCAGTTCGCGCTCCGGGAAGAAAAACGCCACCTCGCGCGCCGCGGTCTCCGGCGAGTCGGAGGCGTGAATGGCGTTCCGCTCCTTGGACTCGGCGTAGAGCTTGCGCACCGTGCCGGGCTGCGCTTCGGCGGGGTCGGTTGCCCCGATCACCTCGCGCAGGTGCGCGACGGCGTTCGCCCGCTCCAGCGCCACGGCGAGCGCGGGCCCCGAGGTCATGAACGTCACCAAGGGGCGGTAGAACGGTCGTTCGCGGTGCACCTCGTAGAACGCCTCGGCCTCCTTGGTCGAGAGCCTGACTAGGCGCGCTGCGCAGATCTTGAATCCAGCATGCTCGAGGTGGCCGAGGATCTTTCCCGTCTTGCCTGTCCCCACGGCGTCCGGCTTGATGATGGCGAGTGTCAGCATCTGGTGTCAGGGTGCGATGAGGCGACGGATGACGTCCGCCCGCGTGAGGAAGCCGACGACGACGCCCCCCCGAACCACGGGGAAGCGGTCCACCTCCTTGGAGTTCATCAGGTTGGCAACGTCCGAGAGCGTCTGCTCGTCCGAGACGCACAGCACCGAGCGGGCCATCGCCTCCTTCACCGGGGTGAGCCGTGGGTCGGCCGAGCCGCGCTGGAGCTGGGGACGCGTCACCGCTCGGAACTCGCCACTCTTGGTGCGGTGGAGGTAGTCCGGGAGCAGGTAACGCAGCAGCTCCCGGTGGGTGACCATGCCGAGGAGCGAGCCCGCATCGTCCACCACCGGCACGGCGCGGATGTCGCGCTCGATCATCATGCCGGCCACCTCGCCCAGCGTTCGATCCGGCCCGACTGTCACGGCCTGCGGGGTCATGATGTCGCGCACGAGGAGCTGACTCGGTAGCTCCACCGCGTCGAGCGCGGCGAGCTGCACGACTTGCTCCGCCGTCTTCGCGGCGAGGAGTGCGAGCACGGTGTCCGGATCGGACAGGGTGCGCGCGAACGCGCCAACGACCTGGAGGTAGAGCGCCGCGTCGCGCAGCGGGGCCACGACGAAGATCACGATCCGGGCGGCGCGGTGGGGGTCCTTCTCCCAGCGAATCGGCGTGGGAGAGATCCCCACCGCGGTGGCGAGGCTACGGACAGCCTCCGTGCGGAAGTGCGGCAGGAACGCATGCTCGCCTACCGAGACCATGTCCTCGGGCCAGGTATGGCGGATCACGGCGTTGAGGCGCTGCGGCTCCGCGACGGCGCCGCTCTCGATCAGCCGGTCCGCGAGCCGTTCGGTGGCCTCCTTCACCGTCGCGGCGCGCAGGGGGACGATGACGTGCTCGGGCTGGAGGACGTCCCGCAGTTTCACAGCCGTTCCTTGAGCAGCGGCACCACGTCGGCCGGGCGCTTCATCACGGAGATCCCGGCGCGCTCGAACGCCGCTATCTTTTCGGCCGCAGTGCCGCTCGAGCCCGAGATGATCGCCCCGGCATGGCCCATGCGGCGCCCCGGCGGCGCGGTCTGGCCGGCGATGAACCCGATGACGGGCTTCGTCATCCCGTTCTGGACGAACTCGGCCGCCTGTTGCTCGTCGGTGCCGCCGATCTCGCCGATCAACACGACCGCGTCGGTTTCCGGGTCTGCCTCGAACGCCGACAGGCAGTGGATGAAGGTCGTACCGATCAGCGGGTCGCCCCCGATCCCGATACAGGTGGACTGGCCGAAGCTGTGAGTCGTGAGCTGGTGCACGATCTCGTAAGTGAGCGTTCCGCTCCGCGACACGACGCCGATGCGCCCCGGCTTGCAGATATTCCCGGGGATGATCCCGACCTTGCTCCGGGACGGCGAGATGAGACCCGGGCAGTTCGGCCCGATCAGACGGGCGCCGCGCTCGTGCAGGTACGGTAGCACCCGTGTCATGTCGAGCACGGGGATGCCCTCGGTGATGGCCACGATGATTCCGATCCCGGCGTCGGCCGCCTCGAAGATCGCGGAGGCAGCGACCGCGGCGGGGACGTAGATGACCGCCGTGTCGGCCTGGGTCTCCCGCACGGCGTCGGCGACGGAGTCGAACACCGGCACGACGCCGTCGAACAGCTGCCCGCCCTTCCCCGGCGTGACGCCCGCCACGACCTTCGTTCCGTAGCCGATCATGTGTCGCGTATGGAACGAGCCGTCGCGGCCGGTGATCCCCTGGACGAGGAGGCGCGTCTGCTGATCGATGAAGACGCTCACGCCCCCACCGCTCCTCCCGCCTCGGCGACGGCTTGTTTCACGGCTTCGTCCATGTCGGTCAGCGCGGAGAAGCCCGCACGCGTGAGGATCTCGACCGCCTCGGCTTCGTTGGTGCCGGTGAGTCGGATGACCAGCGGCACGTGGAGCGGGAAGTGTTGCGTGGCCTGGACGATGCCGTTCGCCACGTCATCGCAGCGCGTGATGCCGCCGAAGATGTTGAACAGGATCGCCCGCACGTGCGCATCGGCGGTGATGATCTTGAGCGCGTCGACGACCTTCTGCGGATTCGAGCTGCCGCCGATGTCGAGGAAGTTCGCGGGGGCGCCGCCGTAGTATTTCACGAGGTCCATCGTCGCCATGGCGAGCCCGGCGCCGTTGACGCAACACCCGACCGTGCCCTCCAGCTTGATGAACGTGAGCCCGGCCTCGCGCGCCTGCACCTCGGCCGGTGCCTCGGCCGAAATATCGCGCAGCGCCGCGATCTCGGGCCGGCGATCGAGCTCGTTGTCGTCGATGACGATCTTCGCATCGAGGGCGACGACATGTCCGGTGGGAGTGGTCGCGAGCGGGTTGATCTCCACGAGCGACGCCCCCGCTGCGTAGAGCGCGGTATAGAGCCTCTGCATGATGTCCGCCGTCGCCCGCGCCCGACCGAGATCTCGGTGGAGCTGGAACGCGAGCCAGAGGGCCTGGTGCGCCAGCAGCCCGTAGCGCGGGTCGACCGCGAGCCGGTGAATCCGCTCCGGCGTCTGCGCCGCGACCTCCTCGATGTCGATTCCGCCAGCCGCGCTCACCATCAGCACGGGGCGCTGGGAGGCGCGGTCCACGAGGATGCCGACGTAGCTCTCCGACGCGATGTCGGTGGCGGGTGCGACCAGCACCTGGTGGACGGTCAGGCCCTTGATCTTCATCCCGAGGATCCTGGCTGCGTGCACCTTGGCCGCGTCGGGGTCCGCCGCGAGCTTCACACCACCGGCCTTCCCCCGCCCGCCCGCGTGCACCTGCGCTTTCACCACGACCCTGCCGCCCAGCCGCTGCGCGATGTCGCGCGCCTGGTCCGGGGTTTCCGCGACGTCGCCGCCTGGAATAGGAATGCCGTGACGCCTGAGGATTTCGCGCGCTTGATACTCGTGCAGGTTCACTCCAGCTCCCTCATGATCGTCGTGCCGCCTTCCCCGCGCAGCGCCGCGAGGCCATGCGAGAGCTCGGCGATGACCGCACGCGCCCCGCCCGTCCGGACGAAATCTGCTGCGGCCTCGACTTTGGGTCGCATGCTGCCGGTTCCCAGCTCCTTGCCCGCGAGCAAGTGGTCTGCCTGGGCGAGATCGAGTCGGCGGATCGCCTCGTGGTGCTTGGTGCCGTAGCCCCGGTACACGGCGTCCACGTTGGTGAGGATCAGGAGCACGTCGGCGGCGATCTCACGCCCCAAGATCGCCGCGACCCGATCCTTGTCGGCCACGGCATCGATGCCCTCGAGCCGCAGCACCGGATCGTGGTAGACCGGCGGCCCGCCGCCGCCACACGCCACCACGATGTGGCCCGAGGCAACGAGGTGTTGAATCGTGTGGCACTCCACGACGGCAACGGGCTTCGGCGAGGGCGCGACCCGCCGCCAGCGGCCCGGCCGCTCCTCTCTCACTGGCACGCCGCGCGCCTGGAGCCTCGCGACACGGGAAGGGTCGAGGGCATGGCCGATCGGCTTCGTCGGGGTGCGCAGGTTGGCGTCGTTCGCGTCGCACAACGTCTGGGTGATGACCGTGACGACGTGGCGCTCGACGCCCGCGCGCGCGAGCGCGTTCTGGAGCGACTGCTGGATCATGTAGCCCATCCACCCCGCGGTCGCCGCGACCAGGACACCAAGCGGCAGGGGTTCCACGTGGTCGACCGCGAGCTCGTTGCGCGCGAGCTCGTCGCCCACCTGCGGCCCGTTGCCGTGCACCAGCGCGATGGCCCAGCCGTTGCGCGCGAGGTCCACGATCGGCGCGAGGCTTTCGCGGGTGTGACGGAATTGATTCGCGATCGTGGGACGCTCGCCCGGCGGCGCGACGGCGTTTCCGCCCAGCGCGACAACGATGGTGCCCCGCGCCGAAGTCACGGCGGCGCAACCTAGCGCGGGCCGGGAGCGGGGGCAAGCTTGCCGTGCCCCAGCTCAAGCAGGTCCTTGAGCTGCCGGTAATAGCGCCCGAAGGTTTCGAGATCGCCCGCGGCGAGCGCGGCGTCCGCGAGGGCCGCGAGGCGGCGCGCCTCCTCCCACCGGGCGCCGAGCGACGTGTCGCCGGCGAGCCGGGTGCGGCCCGCCGTCATCAGGTTCCGCAGGGCCGCGGTGGGGGTTGGCCCCTGCCCGCGCCGCTCACCCCACGTGACAAACACGGTGTCGATGCTGGCCGGCGTGCCTCCCGGCGCGGGCTCCCTGAACAGCGCCTGCTCCGAGAAGACGCTCCCGCCCACGTTCCAGAGCCGCAGCACACCGGGTGCCGTCGACGGCTGTGGTGATCCGACGAGCACGCTGGGCAGCCGCACGGACGGATTGGGCCGCCACACGAAGAGCTGCGGTCCCGCCGATCCGATCGCGCCGGCGACGAGCGCGACGACCGCCCTCGGCGTGCCTGCCTCGAACGCCTGCCCGGTCCACAGCTGCCGCTCGCCGTCGTCGCTTTCCGTCGGCGTGGCGAGCTCGAACGACTCCCGCGGTCGCGGCGTCCAGCCGGCCGAGTCGGAGTGCGGCTGCGCGATGATGGCTGCCGCGAGCCGGAACGCCTGGCGCGGGTACGGGAGCGCCGCGCGCACGCTCGCAGGGAGGCTGTCGAGGGGCTGCAGCAGCGGCTTGAAGATGCGCGCCCATGCCGCCGCCAGCGAGTCCGCCCCCGGCGCGAGGGAGAGCCGTGTGTCGCCGCTCTCCGCGTTCACCGCGCCGACGAGCCCGGCGCGCAGGTAGCGCACGGTGCGTCCCCGCCACTCCTGCCCGCGCGCGAGCGGGAACGCCTCCGAGACGAGGTATCCGTACGCAACCCACCAGAGAGTGCCGTTGGCGAGCAGCGGCACCGGCGCGTCGAACGTGGCGAAGGGAGCGAGCCGCTCGAGCCGCTCTACGACGTCCCGTCGCCAGAGTAGCACCAGGCCATCCGTTTCGGCGCGCGTCAGCTCGGGGCTCTGCAGCGACCACGCGAGCGCCATGCGGCGCCACCAGCCCACGAGCGGCACGCCGCTGGCGCGGGCGGCGGGCCAACTGTCCGCGGCCGCGACCGCGAACTCGCTGAAGCCGGGCCCGAACCAGACCGGGTCTCCCACGGGGCGCGGCGCGAACTCGAGCGCGCCGTCTGCCTCCACGACGGCGAGGGGGGGGCCGACGCGCGCCCAGGGCCCCCGGTGGATGTCGGTCCACGTGGGCACCGGCTGGGTGCGCGCCAGGGCGCCGAGGTCGGGCTTCGCGGCGACGAGCCACGAGGCCCTGCTG
>JBOHSI010000080.1:0-2230 GCA_050733055.1 Gemmatimonadales bacterium | reverse complement strand
GGCGAGCACCGCCTTGTGCTCGACCGCCGACACGGCGACGCGGAACGGCCCCCCCCCGGCGCGCTCGCGCGCCGCCAGCGCCGCGCCGCTCACCGCGAGGTTGTCAGCCTCGGTGCCGCCCGACGTGAAGATGACGTGCCCGGGCTCGGCCCCCAGCACCTCGGCGATCGTGCGCTTGGCCTCCTCGACCCCCGCACGCGCCGCCCGCCCGAACCGGTGCGCGGACGACGGATTGCCGAAGGCGTCGCTCCCGAGGTAGGGGAGCATCGCCTCCAGCACCTCCGGCCGCACCGGCGTGGTGGCTGCGCTGTCCAGATAGACCGGTCGCTTGGACATGTCCCGAGAATCTACAGGCTACAGGGATTGCACGCCAAGCTGCAGCACGTCTTGCACTTCCAGCGTCTCTGGGCAGAAGAACGGCTCGCCGAAGGGCTTGCGGATCAGAGAGCCGTAATGAGCCGCCTGGGTGCGGATCAACTCATACAGACTCTGCCCCGTGGGGAAGATCTCCCCCGCCGTCGTGGCGCCGTCGAACTGCGAGGCGTAGCAGTGGATGGCCTGCATCTTGATCTCGAACGTGTCCGAGATGTCCACGACGAAGGTCGGTTTCACGGGGTCTTCGCGGTAGGCCAGCGCGTACAGGAGCTTGAAGGGCCGGTGCGGCTCGCCGGCCGCTCCGTACTTGACGAGCCCAGCGAGGTAGCACGCGTCGCGCCCCAGCTCGGACGCGATCCGGTGGTCCGGGTGTCGGCCGACGGCGAAGGGGAGGATGACGACTCGTGGGCGCGTAGCCCGGATCAACTCCACCAGCTTCGCGCGCGACGGCTCGTCGTTGTGCAGGTGGGCGTCCGGAAGGCCGGCGTTGAGCCGCACGTGGATGCCGAGCGCCCGCGCCGCGGTTTCGGCCTCGGCGGCGCGCGTCGCCGCGTCGCCTCTCGTGCTGGTTTCGCCCGCGGTCAGATCGATGACCCCGACACGGTAGCCGCCCTTCACCCCCTTCGCGAGAGTACCGCCGCACGTCAGCTCGACGTCGTCGCGGTGGGCGGCGATCGCGAGCAGGTCGACTTGGTTCATTCGTATCTCAACGCTTCCACCGGATCCAATTTCGCCGCCCGTGCAGCCGGCGCGATCCCGAACACCAGTCCGATCGTGATGGAGACCAGCGTCGCGACCGCGGCGCTCCACACCGGCACGGTCGTCGTGAAGTCGAGGAGGCGCTTCAGCACCTCACCCGTTCCGATGCCGAGCAGGATGCCGATGAGGCCGCCCATCAGGGTGAGCGTCGCCGCCTCGACGAGGAACTGCCACATGATCTCGCGGCGCGTTGCGCCCACGGCTTTCCGCAGACCGATCTCGCGCGTGCGACTCGTGACCGACACCATCATGATCGCCATCACGCCAATCCCGCCCACGAGGAGCGCGATGCTCGAGAGCACGAGCATCACGAAAAAGAACGCGAACGTCAGGTTGTCGAACAACCCAAGGACCTGGTCCGACGTCAGCAGATCAAAGTTGTTCGGTTCGCCGACCTCCAGCCCGCGCATGCGCCGGAGCTGGAGCGTCGCAGCGTCCATGGCTCGCGCGACGCTCACCTCGGGCCGGGGCTTCACCAGGATGATCAGGGCGTTCACCTCGTCGATGGGAAAGCGCCCCCGGGCCGCTTCGAACGGTACGATCCCCGAGATCTCCGGGGTGCCCGGGACCTCGAAGATGTTGGTCGGCCGCTGCCAGACGCCGATGACGCGGAACGGGTTGGTGCCCACGCGCACGATCTGCCCCACAGGGTCCCGCGCGCCGAACAGCCGGTCAACGGTGCGCTGCTCGACGAGCAGGACGGGCGCCCCGCTGCGCAGCTCCGCCGGGGTGAAGACGCGACCGCGCACCAGCTCCCCGCCGAGGATCTCCATGAAGCGGTCGTCGGCGCCGAAGACGCCCAGGTGCTGCGTCCGCTCTCCGCCGAACTCGAACCGGTAGAACACCTGCGTCCAGATCGCCGAGTAGTGAATCTCGGGAAGCCGCCCGATGGCCTCCGCTTCCTCGGGCGCGAGCGCCGGCCTGATCCGGACCTCGCGGGGCAGGGCGTCCGGGTTGAGCGGGGTCTGGGAAAAGTAGCGCAGGATCCGGAACGTGGTCGGGCCCACGACCTCGAGCGTGTTGACGATCTGCTCCCGAAACCCCGCCACGATGGACGCCATGGCCATCACCGTGGCGATGCCGATCACGACCCCCA
>JBOHSI010000079.1:0-13027 GCA_050733055.1 Gemmatimonadales bacterium | reverse complement strand
GCGCCCCGAACAGAACCCGTCCGCGCCAGACGGCGTCCTCGGTGCGGCGCACCATGAGACGAATGGGGATGAGTTGTCCGTCGAATCTGATGGGGGGAAGGTCGTGAAGGACCGCTTCGCTCGAGTCTGGCTGGCTATAGCGTGCCGGTTGTGCGGGCATGCGGTGCCGTAGGGCTGGTTTGGCGAAAGATAAATATTGGCAGCGGTTTAGCAATACTTGGGGAGGCGCTGGTCCCGTCACATCCGCGTCGGCACCGGCGTGAAGGTGATCACGAAGAGGACGACCGCTGCCCAAGCGAGCCACTGTCGCGAGCGCGGGAGCGGACGATAGGCGTCGAGTACAGGTGGATGGCCCAGGCGTCCCCGCGAGAGCAGCAGCACCAGCACAGCCCAGAACAGCCAGGGCGGCCATAGGTAGCCGAGCGCCGTGATCGCCACCCAGATGATCTGGGCCACGCGGTAGTGCCAGCGCGGGAGCACGGCGTACAGGAGGTGCCCGCCGTCGAGCTGCGAAATGGGGAGCAGGTTGAGCATGGTGATGAACATCCCGACCCACCCGGCGAACGCCAGCGGATGGACCCAGATCGCGGGCGCGTCGCCCAGCACGAGACGGCGCACTGTCCAGGTGATGAGCGAGTCGCCGAGCGGGATGTACGGGTCCGCACCGAAGTACACAATCATCCCGGTCCAGCCCTCGTGCGGAGGAGCGATGGGATGACTGAGCGCCACGCCGGCCGCGAGCGCCGGCAGCGCGATGACGAAGCCGGCGATCGGCCCGGCGACGCCGACGTCGAAGAGCTGGCGGCGGTCCGTTAGAATCGTGCGTAGCCGTATGAAGGCTCCCATCGTTCCGATGAACGACGGCAAGAGTGGGACGGGGATGAAGTACGGCGGCGACACGTCGAGGAGGTAGCGACGCGCCGCGCCGAAGTGGCCCAGCTCGTGGCACAACAGGATCGCCAGAAGCGAGACCGAGAACGCGAGCCCACCCGACCAGGCAGCCACGAACGCCGGGTAGCCCGGATGCGCGCTCGTGAAGAACGTCAGGACGCCAGAGTACGGAAGGCGCCCAGCGAGCACCGCCCCGGCGAAGGTGACGGTGTACAACGTCGTGACGAACAGGGCGCCGTGCAGCAGCCAGCGCTCCCGGGGGCGAGGGCGGGTGGCCCGCGTGAGGACGAGGTGACGGCCGTCGGGCTCGTCCGACCAGTAATAGGTGCCGGGCCATCGCGCCAAAGCTGCCGCCAGCGCTGGCGAGGGGGCGGTGTGGGCCGGATGTACAAGCGTATCAAGCACTTCCCTGTCAGGCAGGGCGGTTGTCCGCCACGCCAGCAGGAACTCGCTTAGGTCCACGCGCGCTCTTGACTGGGGCAGCTGGGCGCCGTACTATAAGCCGCTCGCACTCCTTCGAATTCCCAAAAATCCACTTTCACCGCGTTCACTCCCCCGGCCCCGGGGTTCGCCCGCCGTAGAGCAACGGAGCTCGACACACGTGGATATCACTGAACTGAAGAAAAAGTCCGTCGCGGAATTGCATGCGATGGCCGAGACCCTGAACATCACCAACTACTCAGGGCTCCGCAAGCAGGATCTCATCTTCCGCATCGAGCAGTCGCTTCTCGACTCCGACACCGTGCTTCGCGGCGAGGGCGTGCTCGAGATCCTCCCGGAGGGCTACGGCTTTCTCCGCAGCCCTGACTGGAACTACCTGTACGGCCCGGACGACATCTATGTCTCGCCCAGCCAGATCAAGCGGTTCGACCTGCGCACCGGCGACACCATCATGGGCCAGGTGCGTCCGCCCAAGGAGGGCGAGCGCTACCTCGCGCTCCTCAAGGTCGAGACGGTCAACGGCGAGGAGCCGGAGAAGGCGAAGCACCGGGTCGCATTCGACAACCTGCGGCCGCGCTATCCCGAGGAGAAAATCCGCCTCGAGCGCAAGGACGCCGACCTGTCGATGCGGGTGATGGACATCCTGAGCCCGATCGGGAAGGGGCAGCGCGGCTTGATCGTGTCACCGCCCAAGGCCGGGAAGACGATCCTCCTCCAGAAGCTCGCCAACTCCATCATCGAGAATCATCCCGAGGTCTACCTCATCGTGCTGCTCATCGACGAGCGACCGGAGGAGGTCACCGACATGGAGGAGAACGTCAAGGGCGCGAACGTCGAGGTCATCTCCTCCACGTTCGATGAGCCGGCGGACCGCCACGTACAGGTCGCCGACATGGTCATCGAGAAGGCGAAGCGCCTGGTGGAGCACGGCAAGGACGTGGTGATCCTGCTCGACTCGATCACACGGCTCGGCCGCGCGCACAACGTGGTCGTGCCGCATTCCGGAAAGATCCTGTCAGGGGGCGTGGACGCGAATGCGCTGCAGAAGCCGAAGCGCTTCTTCGGCGCTGCGCGCAACATCGAGGCGGGCGGCTCGCTGACGATCCTGGCCACCGCGCTCATCGACACGGGCTCGCGGATGGACGAGGTGATCTTCGAGGAGTTCAAGGGTACGGGCAACATGGAAGTCATCCTTGACCGCCGCATCGCGGAACGACGTACCTTCCCCGCGATCGACGTACAGCGCTCCGGCACCCGGAAGGAAGAGCTGCTTCTCACAAAAGAAGAGCTCAACAAAGTCTACCTGCTCCGCAACTTCCTCTCTGACATGCCGCCCGTCGAGGCGATCGAGTTCCTGCTCGAGCGACTGAAGCGGACGAAGAACAACGCGGAATTCTTCGCGACGATGTCGCAGGGGTGAAGCGCCAGGGACGACTGCTGGCGGTAGACTGGGGGGAGAAGCGCATCGGGCTCGCCCTCTCCGACGACTCGCAGCTCCTCGCCCAACCGCTCGACACACTGGTCCGCCGGGCGGGCAAACGCTTCCCGATGCGGAACCTCCTCGGGCACCTCGATGCCCACGGCGTGGTGGGTGTGGTGGTCGGCCTCCCGCTGGACGAGCACGGCGGCGATGGGCCGTACGCCGCAGCGGTGCGGGTGCTCGCGGCCGACATCGAGCGCCGCTCCGGCACGCCGGTCGTCTTGTGGGACGAGCGGTTCTCCACGGCCCGCGCCCTCCAGGCCGTGCGTGAAGTGGGCGGGACCACGCGGGGCCGCAAGACCGACCTCGACGCCCTTGCTGCGACCGTCCTGTTGCAGCACTACCTCGACGCCCGTCGCGGCACCGCCACGTGAGACGCACGCTGGCAGCCGCCCTCCTGTGCGGTCTCGTGGCCTGCGGCGGTGCCGAGACCCAGGCGCCCCAAGTCATGGTGACGGTTCCGGCGGGCGCCACGCTCGACGCGGCGGTTGATTCCCTGGCGGCCAAGCGGGTCATCACCAGCCCTCGCCTGTTCCGGGTGTACGCGAAGCTGCGCGGCCTCGGCGGCTCGCTCAAGAGCGGCGTCTACCAGTTGCGCGAGGACGCGAACTGGGGCGACTTGGTCACGGCGCTGTCGCGCGGCCGGGGTGTCGAGGCGCGCTGGACCGTGCGGGAGGGCCTGATGCTCGTCGAGCTCGCGGAGCTGGCGCAGGCCCAGCTTCGCATCCCCCGCGACTCGTTCGTCGCGGCGGCGAGGGACCCCGCGGTGCTCACCACCCTGGGCCTGCCGCCGAGCGCGACCAGCGCGGAGGGCTACCTCTTCCCGACCACGTACGTCGTGCCGCTGCGGATCGGCGCGCGCGAGCTGATCCGCGTGATGGCGCGCGAGTTCGCCGAGCAGTGGCAGCCCGAGTGGCAGGCGCGGCTCGATTCTCTGCGCCTCTCCCGCCACCAGCTCGTCACGCTCGCGTCCATCGTCGAGGCGGAGGTGCGCTACGACCCTGACCGGCCGTACGTTTCGGCGGTGTATCACAACCGGCTCGCCCGAGGCATGAAGCTCGATGCCGACCCCACGGTCATCTACGCCCATGGCCGGCGGCTGAAGCGCCTGTGGGAGAAGGACTTGGCGGTGCGCTCACCCTACAACACGTACCTGCACCGGGGGCTCCCGCCCGGCCCGATCGGGCAGCCCGGGCGCGCGAGCCTGGAAGCGGCGCTCTACCCAGCGCCGGTCCCATTTGTGTATTTCGTGGCGCAGCCCGACGGGAAGCACATCTTCTCGACGACCTACCGCGAGCACCTGGCGGCAATCGCGCGGCTGAAAGAGTTGCGGCGCGCGGCGCGGCTGCCGCGGCTCGGCGACTCCCGCTGAAGCGGGTGAGACGGGGGTCAGTTCACAGACCCGTGCCGAGCCGGGAGCTCACTCGTGGCAGGCGGCGCGGATGTCCCGCGCGGCCGCTTCGGGATCGTCCGCCTCCCACACCGCTCCGATCACGGCCACGCCAGCCGCGCCGGCCTGCTGCAGCAGCTCGGCGTTCGCCGGCGTGATGCCGCCGATCCCGATGACGGGGAGCCCTTCGGGCGCGAGCCGCGCCAGCGCCGCGAACCCGTCCGGACCGAGCGCTGGGCCCGCGTCCGGCTTGTGCGCCGTCGCAAAACAGGGACCGACGCTCCAGTAGTCCACCGGCCAGGGGCGTGCCCGCTCCGCCTCGGCGGTCGTGCCGACCGAAATGCCGAGGAGGAAGCCGGGGGGCACGTGCGGCCGGACGCGGTCGAGCGGCAGGTCATCGTGGCCGAGGTGGGCGCCCGCAGCGCCAGCGGCAAGGGCGACGTCGACGCGGTCGTTGACGATCACCGGAACGGCCAGGGCGGCGACGAGGGTGCGGGCAAGCGTGAGCAGGTCGCGCGGCGGCCCCTGCTTCATCCGCACCTGGATGATGGTCGCGCCGCCCGCCACGGCTCGACGGCAGGCTGCCACGGGATCCCGCCCCTTGAGGACGCCCGCGTCCGTGACCACCATCAAGCGCAACCGAGGCTCGAGTGCCATGAGCAAGACCCTGCGTGGACTGCGCGGTGCGACCACCGCGACGGCGAACACCCGCGACGCGATTCTGGAGGCGACCGAGGAGCTGCTCCGCTCGCTCCAGGCGGCGAACGGCTTCGCGCCGGAGGACGTGGAGAGCGCGATCTTCACCTCGTCTCCCGACCTCACCGCCGAGTATCCGGCCCGCGCCGCGCGCCGCCTAGGCTGGCTGGACGTCCCCCTCCTGGGCGCGGCCGAGGTCGCGGTGGCCCCCCCCGACGGCCTGCCGCGCTGCATCCGCGTGCTGTTGCACTTCTACACTACGAAGCGTCAGCGCGAGTTGAAACATATGTACCTGCGCGCGGCGGCGAAGCTGCGACTCGACAGGCTGGCGGAGGGCGGGGGGGGCCGCTAGGCGATGGACGGCCAGAAAGTCGACTCGGCTGCGGTCATCGTGAGCGCGAAGGGCGCCGCGCGGTGGCAGGCTGGGCACCCGTGGATCTATCGCACGGACGTGTACGACGAGCCCGGCGATGCAGCGGGGATCGTGACGGTCACCGACCGGCGCGGGCGCCATCTCGGGCAGGCGCTCTATTCTCCGAAGTCCGAGATCCGGCTGCGGCTGCTCACCCAGGGGCGCGAGCCGGTCGACGCGAGCTGGTGGGGCGGGCGCATCGGCGCCGCCGCCGCCCGGCGCGGCTCCGTCCCTGCCACGGCGTACCGCGTGGTGCACGCGGAGGGCGACGGGCTGCCGTCGCTCGTCGTGGATCGCTACGGACCGTACGTCGTGGCGCAGCTGCTGTCGGCGGGCATCGAGCGGGCACGGGCGGACGTGCTCGCGGGGATCCGCGCCGCTCTCACACCCGAAGGCATCCTGTTCCGCAACGACGTCGCGATCCGGCGACATGAGCAGCTGCCGCTGGAGGTCGTGCCGGCGCACGGCACCGTGCCGGAGACGGTCGCGGTGGAGGAGCACGGGGTGCGTTACCTGGCAGCGCCGCAGGCTGGCCAGAAGACGGGGGCCTTCCTCGATCAGCGGGAGAACCGCGCGCTCGTCGCGGCGCACGCGGGGCCCGGGCGGGCGCTGGACCTGTTCACCTACCATGGCTCCTTCGCGCTTCACCTCGCGTGGCGGGGCGTTGCCGTGCTCGCCGTCGACTCGAGCGCGGAAGCGCTCGCTCGCGGCGCGGAGAACGCTGCCCTCAACGGACTCGGCAACATCGCCTGGCGCGAGGCGAACGCGTTCGACTTGCTGCGCGAGCTGGAGCGGCTGGCAGAGACCTTCGAGACGATCGTGCTCGACCCGCCGGCCTTCGCGAAGACGAAGCAGAGCGTCCCGCGCGGGCTCGCCGGCTACAAAGAGATCAACCTCCGGGCGATGCGGCTGCTCGCGCCCGGCGGCGTGTTGTTCACCTGCTCCTGCTCCTACCACGTCAGCCGGGCGCTTTTCGGCGAGATGCTGGCGGACGCCGCCCGCGACTCCGGCCGCCGCCTGCAGCTGCTCGCGCTCACCGGGGCGGCGCGCGATCACCCGGAGCTTCTCAACGTCCCGGAGACGGGGTACCTGAAGGGAGCGCTGCTGCGGGCCGTTGACTAAACTGGCCTGCCTTACAAGCTTGCATCCCATGTCACTTTCCCGGCCCGAAGGGCGCGACAGAGCCGCCCTCGTCCGCCGCGTCTTGATCGGCCTCCTGGTCGCCAATCTGGCGGTCGTGGGGGCCAAGCTTTTCGTCGGCGTGTTCTCCGGCTCGCTCGCAGTCCTCGGCGACGCTCTGCACTCGACGGTCGATGCCCTGAACAACGTGCTCGCGCTGGTCGTGGCTCGCCTCGCGTCCAAGGCGCCGGACGAGGACCATCCCTACGGGCACGGGAAGTTCGAAACGCTCGGCGCGCTCGCGATCGTCGGGTTCATGTCGATTACCTGCTTCGAACTGGTGCGCGACGCCGTAGGTCGGCTTGTCGCAGGCCGAGTGCCACCCGTGCTTTCCGACGCCCAGCTCGGCGTGCTCGTAGGAACCCTTGCCGTGAACGCGTTCGTGGCTCAGTACGAGGCCAGGCGCGGTCGGGAGCTGGACAGCGAGCTGCTGCTCGCGGACGCCGCGCACACGCGGGCTGACGTGTTCATCACGTTGGGCGTGCTGATCGGCATGCTCGCGGCACGACAGGGGCTGGCGTGGGCCGATCCGGTGCTGGCCGTGCTCATCGCAGGGTTCATCGTGCGGATCGCCTACCGCATCTTCCAACGGGCCGTGCCCGTACTCGTGGACGCCCGCGCGCTGCCCGACACCGCCATTCAGGCACTCGCCGAGAGCGTCTCCGGCGTGAAGGGCGCCTATGGTATCCGGTCGCGCGGAGGCGACGGGCTACAGCTCCGCTACGCCGAGGTGACGATCGCCGTCGACCGCGCCGCCAACGTCGCCGCAGCACACGCCATCGCCGATCAAGTCGAGGAGCGGCTCAAGCAGGACCTGCGCCTGCACGAAGTCACGGTGCACGTCGAGCCATGCTGAGCTCCGTCCACGCGGTGCAGCGCCCCCGCACCACCCGCCGGCCGCCCCGCTCGATCAAGCAGGAGTACCAGGAGTTCCTGCTCCAGCGCATCGAGGAATACAAGGACACGCTGGCGCGCGAGGCGCTGCTCCAGATCGGGGACGAAGCGGTGCGCGAGCTGGAGGAGAGCTCGTCGGGTCAGTACCTCCTCACCGAGGTGCTGCTGCTCGAGCACGTAGACCGCATCATCGCCCGGCGGCTACGCCTACCCTCGTTTCCCCGCTGGCGCCAGAAACACCGCGCGCTGCGGGCCGCCCAGCGCGAGCCCACGCATTGGGGTCTCGAGTCGGATGGCCCGCTCGTCTCCTCCGCCCGGCGGCTCGAGCCGGGCGACCTGGCGGTCGTGATGGGCGCGGCCGCGCTCCCGGCGGCGCTATTCATCGCCGCGCACGACGCCGAAGTGTTCCTGCTCGACCAGGACCTCGCCGCCATCGAAGGAGCCGAGAGCCGCGCCATCAGCGAACAGCTCGCCGGCCGGTTCCAAGCGCTCGTGATCCACGTGGGAAGCTGGTTCCCCGACGTGTCGCCGAGTCTGGTCGTGATCGAGCCCGCGGCCCTCGCCCCGGCGTGCGTGCGCGACCGGAACGTCGCGCTCGCCGACATCCAGGCGCGCACGCGCCCGGGCGGCGTGCACGTCGTGCTCCCGCTCCCCACGTCGAGCAAGGTCATCCCGCTCGCCCCGGAGGCGCTCCAGGCCCAGTACGGCGGCTGGGAGATCACGCGCCGCCGGCGTGCCAAGGCGGGCGCCGGGTTCACGGCGACGAAACCAGAGCGTCACCCGGACACGGCCGCGCGCGTGTCGGAGTGACCACAACCGCTTCCTCCCCGCCCGTGGAGCGTTGCAGGACGCCAAGTTACCGGAGATCGGCTGTGGCAGGAGGTTTGCTCGGGGGTCGGGCGACCTACAACGTGCGACGGGGTGTACATGACCAGCCTTCCCCTAGTCCTGGATGACGAGCCGATCGGTATCATTCTGCGGGCCGGCCGGCAGATCCTCCGACCCGCGAAGATCTGGGCCTACTGCTGGTTCACGGATGAGGGCGAAGCGGGCGATCACACACACCGCCACCTGCCCGAGCACATCGACTGAACAACGAAGGCGCTACACCGCGTCACTCAGCGACGTGAAGTGGAAGTCGAGGGCCCGCAGCGCGGGCATCACGACGGCCCCCCCTGCTTCCGCACCGCCCAGGCGCTCCTCGCGGCCCAGCCCATCCAGCTTGCTCAACAGGAACAGCGGCGACTCGTTGAAGCGGAAGTTCTTGATCGCCTTGGTGATCTCGCCGTGCTCGATCAGGAAGGTGCCGTCGCGCGTGAGCCCCGTGAAGAGCGCGGTGCGCGGGTCCACCTGGCGCAGATACCAGAATCGGGTCACGAGCAAACCGCGGTCCGTGCCCGCCACCAGGTCGTCGTTCGACTGGCTGCCGCCCAGCATGCGGACCGATTGCGCACGTCCCGTCGGGTCCCTCCCCTGCTTGTGCGCCCAAAAGCGCGAGTAGACGAGGTTCGTGAGCACCCCTCGGTCGATCCACACCTGACGGCGCAGCGGCAGCCCGTCCCCGTCGAACGGCGCCATCAATAGCGTAGGATCCGCGGGATCGGACAGGATCGTCACGCGCTCGTCCACGATCTTCTCGCCCAGCTTCGTCCCCCCTCCCGGCTTGGTGAAGGGCCCGCGACCCTCGTCCGAGCTGCGGGCGTCGAGCGAGAACGCGAGCGTCTGCACCAGATCCCCCACGGCCTGGGGTTCGAGCACGACGGTGTAGGCGCCCGGCTCTGCCGCCACGGGATTACGGGACGCCGTGGCCTTGTGCGCGGCCCGGCGCGCGATCGCCTCCGGGTCGATCCTCGTCCAGTCACTGCTTGACCCGCCCGCCCACCCCGATCCGGTGCCGTCCGCGGTCCGCACAGTGAGCGTGTAGGACACGTCGGTAGACTGGTGGTACGCGAACAACCCGCTGGAGCTCCCGACTGCTTCTGCGCCCACGTTGGCCTGGATGAACCCCGCGGCGGTGAGGTCGCCAGCGGCGCGCGCCAGCTGGAGCGCGAAGCGCGCCGCCCGCCCCCGCGCCTCGGCGCTCAAGTTCGCGGTCGAGTCGAAGAAGGCATTCACGGGCGTGTACTGCCGCGGGGGTAGGGCCGGCATGAACTCGGGATCCTCGGGCGCGAGCCGAGCGAGCTGCTCAGCCTGCCCGACGCAGGCTCTGAGGGCCTCGTCGGTGAACACGTTCGTAGAGGCACTGGCCTGGCGCTTCCCGAAGGCGCTGCCCACCGTCACCGTCCCGTCCTCCACGCTGCCGGACGTGGTGACTTCGTTCCGCGCGAAGCGGGTGTCCCCGCGCCAGCTGCCGCTGTAGTTCACCTGCGTCTCGTCGGCCTTCGCCCACTTCAGGAGTCGCTCGCAGAGGGCCTGCGCCTCGGCGCGGGAGAGGAAGCGGCGGCTCATGACTTCCTTCCCGTGTTGATCACGGTGACGTCCCGGAACCGCGCCGGCGGACAGCCGTGGCTCACCGCGTTGATCTGCCCCGGCTGGCCCTTGCCGTCGAAGAAGCTGCCGTGCAGCTCGTAGCTCTTGGGCCCACCGATCATGTCCATGGCGTTCCAGAAGTCGGGTGTGCGCGACTGGTAGGCCACGTCTTTCAACAGCCCCGTGAGTTTGCCGCCCGTGATCTCGTAGCACACCTGGCCGCCGAACTGGAAGTTGTAGCGCTGCTGGTCGATCGAGTACGAGCCGTCGCCCACGATGTAGATGCCCCGGTCCGTGGCAGCGATCAGGTCCTCGGCGCTCCGCTCCTCGGTCCCCGGCAGCAGTGACACATTGGGCATGCGCTGGAACTGGATGCTCGACCACGAGTCGGCGTACGAGCAGCCGTGCGAGCGGGCCGCCCCGCCGAGCGCCGCGATCCACGCCACCTGCTCGCGCGTCGTCTGATAGTCGACGAACACGCCGTTCCTCACGATCGAGAACGCCTCCGCCTGCACCCCTTCGTCGTCCCATCCGGTCTGGCCGCACGAGCCGTCCTGGGTTCGGTCGCCCTGCACATTCATGAACTCGGGCCCGTACTTGAATTTGCCGATGACCTGCTCAGGCGGCGCGAGGAAGCTCGTGCCCGCGTAATTGGCCTCGTATCCCAGCGCCCGGTCGAGCTCGGTCGGGTGCCCGATGGACTCGTGGATGGTGAGCCAGAGGTGCGACGGGTGCAGCACCAGCGTGTAGCGGCCCGGCTCGACGGGTTTCGCCGATAGCCGCTGCGCCGCCTCCTCGGCCCAGCGGGTCGCGCTCTCCGGGCTGAGGGATTGCTGCACGACCTCGTAGCCGCGCCCGGTCGGCGGGGTGGTGTTGGCACGTCGCTGGAAGTCGCTGAAGTCCGAGGCCACCGCGGTGATCTGCATCGGCGCCCAGGTGCGGATTATCGTCTGGGTGATGAACGAGCCTTCGGTCGACGCGAAGGTCTTCTCCTCCTTCACGAAAAACAATCCGCTGAAGACATACTTCACCTTGTCCACCTTGAGCGCCGCCTCGTTCGCCGCCAGTAGCGCGCCGACCTTTGATTCGATGGGCACCGACCAGGGATCGACCTTGTGCGGCGAGCGCCACGAGGCGTTCGGGAACTTCGCCACGGGCGCGAGCTCCACCGGCTTGAGCTGGGCCGCCCGGTTGGCCTTCGAGATGGCCGCTGCCTCGCGCGCCGCTGCGGCCGCGGCGTCCTTGGTAAGCGCGCGGCTCGCCGCGAACCCCCAGGTGCCTTGCACCAGCGTGCGGACGCCGACGCCCAGCGATTCCGTATCGGTGACGCCCGCGATCTGGCGCTCCCGCGTGCGGATGAACTGGTTGCGGTTGTGCGCAATCCGCACGTCCGCATAGGAGGCGCCCGCGGCCCGGGCCGCGTTCAGGGCCGCCATGGCGAGCTCCTTGAACGCGGGGTCGGCCGTCGGCGCGGCGGCGTCGGGCGCGGTGGGGGGCGCCAACGCCGCGGCGGCAACGGTCGCCGCCGTGGTCTTGACGAACTCACGACGATCCATCGACATGCGAGGGCTCCTGCGGGGTCGGTACAAAAGTGAAGCGCTCGCGCGAGCTGCCGCAAGCCTCTATACCTGATGACACGCCAACCACTTAGGGTTGCCGAGTCCCTCCCCCGGGGGCATCTTCATGACATGGCGACGCTCACGATCAACGGTCGCACGATCAGCGCCGATCCGGACGCCACGATCCTCGACGCGGCTAGGGCCGCCGGGATCGCGGACATCCCCACCCTGTGCTGGTACCCGAAGCTGCCCATCGTGGGCAACTGTCGGATCTGCCTGGTGTCGCTGGAGGGGCAGGGGAAGCTGCTCCCCGCGTGCGCCACCAAGGTGGCGGACGGGATGGCCGTCCACACCGAGTCCCACGCCGCGGTCGAGAGCCGCCGGGGCGTCTTGCGGCTGCTGCTCGAGCGTTACCCCGCCGACCACTTGATGAACGGCGGGCGCGCGCGGCCGCGCAACGAGTTCGAGCAGTACGTGGTGCGCTACGGCGTGGTGCCGCGCCCGCTGACCGAGCGCGATCTCGCGCTGCGCCACGGCGACGAGCGCCCCGGCGACCCGATGATCCGCCACGACATGAGCACCTGTATCCTGTGCACCCGCTGCGTGCGGGCGTGCGAAGACATCCAGGTGGTGGGCGTGTTGGACGTGGGGCAGCGCGGCGAGCACACCGAGATCATCGTCGGGGCGGACGGCGACCCCGACAAGGCAGCCTGCACGTGGTGCGGCGAGTGCGTCCGGGTCTGCCCCACGGGGGCGATCTTCGAGGTGATGCCGCGCGAGCGCTTCGCGCCCGAGAAGATCCGCCACCCCGAGAAGACGGTGCGGTCGCTGTGCCCCTATTGCGGGGTGGGGTGTCAGGTGGACCTACACGTGGTGGAAGGGCAAGTCGCACGCGTTACCTCCCCAGACATCGAGCTCGATACACCGAACCAGGGCTCCACGTGCGTCAAAGGGCGCTTCGGTTACGATTTCCCCCAGCACCGCGATCGCCTCACGCAGCCGCTGATCCGCAAGGGCTGGGACAAGGTGGGCGGGCGCTGGGTGTGGCGCGGGCCGACGGGAGGGGAACGCCGCGGCGGCCCGTGGCGGACGATCGAAGGCGAGGGCCAGACGGCGAAGCCCGCCGGTCCGCCGCGCTCCGTCGGCAAGTCGGTGCGCGAACTGCCGCTGCTGGAGCGGCTCGACTTGGACATCCGCGATCGCGTCGCCACGCCGCCGTCGTGGTACCAGCCGTTCCGCGAGGCGACGTGGGGCGAGGCGATGGAGCTCGTGGCGCTGGAGCTGCTCCGCATAAAACAACGGCACGGCGGCGATGCGCTGGCCTGCTTCTCATCCGCGAAGTGTTCGAACGAGGAGAACTACCTCCTCATGCGGTTGTTCCGGGGGGCGCTGGGCACGAACAACGTGGACCACTGCACCCGCTTGTGCCATTCGACTTCGGTCGCCGCGATGCAGCGGGCGCTCAACACCTCCGCCGCGTCGGGCTCGATGCGCGAGGTGGAGCACGCGGCGGACGTCATCTTCATCGCCGGTGCCAACACGACGGAGTCGCATCCCGTGTTCGGCGCGGCGATCAAGCGCGCGCAGGAGCGCGGCGCCAAGCTCGTGGTCGCCGA
>JBOHSI010000078.1:0-5693 GCA_050733055.1 Gemmatimonadales bacterium | reverse complement strand
AGCCGGCGCTGGCGATCAAATTCGGCCTGACCATCGAGGACCTGACCTCGGCCTTCCACCCGTACCTTACGCTGTCCGAGGGGATCAAGCTCGCCGCCCAGGCGTTCACAAGAGACGTGGCGAAGCTTTCGTGCTGCGCGGCCTGAAGATCGTCTAGGGAAGCTCTGCACAGGTGGTCATGCGGACGAACTCGAAGTGCTCGAGCATGAGTGTGGTGTTGAGGAAAGGGGCCGCGCCCCGCGCGGCGGTGCCGACCGCGCGTCTGGGGGGGAGGCTGCCCGCCGTGTGCGCCGCTACAGGCGACACGTCGCCCCCGCCGGGAGCAATCGGTATCGCACCATGTAGAGGTTGGCCAGCGCGAGGAGCGCAAAGGCCCGCGCCGTGTTCTTCGCCAACCCGCGGTAGCGCACTGTGGCAAAGCCCCACAGCCGCTTCACCACTGAGGAAGGGGTGTTCGCCCCGCGCGCGGATGCGCGAGCGCGTGCGATTGATCACCTGCCACCGTGGGCTGAGCGGAGCGTTCCGGGTCGCGCGCCGCTGCACACGGAAGCGCACCCCGCGCCGCCTAAAGGCCTGGCGCAGCCCCTCGCTCCAGTACGCCCGATCTCCGTAAACCGCCCGCTCCGCGCCGTGCACGAGCACCGGCAGCTGCGACACATCCGCCTGCGCCGCGTCGGTCGTCGTCAGGCTGTGGACGAGCCCCCGCGGGTCGGTCCCCACGTGCAGCTTCATCCCGAAGTACCAGGTATTCCCTTGCTTGGTCTGCCGCATCTCGGGGTCGCGGACCTGCGCGGCATGCTTCGTCGAGCTCGGGGCCGCGATGATCGTGGCATCGACAATCGTGCCCGACTGCAAGAGGAGGCGTCGCTCTGCCAAGCGGTCGCGGACGGCGGCGAAGATCGCCTGCGTCAGCCCGTGCCGCTCCAGGAGGTGGCGAAAGCGCAGGATCGTGGTCTCGTCAGGGACCACGTCCTCGCTCAGCTCGACCCCGGCAAACCGCCGCATCGACTCGCTGTCGTAGATCGCGTCTTCGGCCTGGGGATCCGACAGATTGAACCACTGTTGCAGGAAGTAGATCCGCAGCATCTTCTCAAGCCCCAGGGGCTGGCGGCCCTTCCCGGCTTTCGGGTAGTAGGGGGCAAGCAGGGCGATCAGCTGCGCCCACGGGATCACGCGGTCCATCTCGGCCAGGAACTGCTCCCGGCGCGTCACCTTCCCCTTCTGGCTCCAGGCCAGCCCGGCGAACGTCCGCTGCGTGCCCATGCTGCTCCTCGTGCGGTGGTCGTCGGGCATGCAATACCAACTCATCCATCCGCTCGCGCAAGAGTCACTTGTGCAGAGCTTCCCTAGCGGGACGACCTCGCCCTAGCGAGGAGAACCTCGGCCTCACACGCCGCGCAGAACTCGGCCGACTTGAAGGACACGGCGGGGAGTGACTCATCGCGCGCCTCGCGCGTCCAGGTGGTTCGAGCGCCATGCGTACTGCTCGTTTTCAGTTGAACGCGAACGGCGTCCGGGTCAGGGCGCCGTCTCGGTCTGGCACCGGAGGTCCGGCTGACGGGTCTGACGGCAAGCGAGCAGTATCCCGACACGACACCTGCGGTTCAGCGTAGAGGGACGGCCTCGCCCTCGAGCTTCCGGCTGATCTCTCGGGTGATGTGCATCGAGCAGAACTTCGGCCCGCACATCGCGCAGAACTCGGCCGACTTGAAGTACTCCGCGGGGAGCGACTCGTCGTGCAGCTCCCGCGCCCGCGCGGGGTCGAGCGACAGGCGGAACTGCTCGTTCCAGTCGAACGCGAACCGCGCCCGGGAGAGCGCATCGTCGCGGTCCCTCGAGCCCTTCCGCCCGCGTGCGATGTCCGCGGCGTGCGCCGCGATCTTGTAGGCGATCACTCCCTCGCGCACTTCCTCGGCGTTCGGGAGGCCGAGGTGCTCCTTGCGGGTGACGTAGCACAGCATGTCCGCACCGTACCAGCCGATCATCGCCGCGCCAATCGCCGAAGTGATGTGATCGTAGCCGGGCGCGACGTCCGTCACGAGGGGCCCGAGCGTGTAGAACGGCGCCTCGTGACAGATCTCCTTCTGCTTGCGGACGTTGATCTCGATCAAGTGCATCGGGATGTGCCCCGGGCCTTCGATCATCACCTGCACGTCCTTCGCCCAGGCGCGCGTCGTCAGCTCGCCGAGGGTCTGGAGCTCCGCGAACTGGGCGTGGTCGTTCGCGTCGGCGAGCGAGCCGGGGCGCAGTGCGTCGCCGAGCGAGAGCGTCACGTCGTACCTGCGCGCGATCTCGAGGATGCGGTCGAAGTGAGTGTAGAAGGGGTTCTGCTTGTTGTGGTGCATCATCCAGTACGCGTGCAGCGACCCGCCGCGCGACACGATCCCCGTAACCCGACCGAGCGCGAGCCCCACGTACTCGCGCAGGATGCCGCAGTGCACGGTGACGTAGTCCACGCCCTGCTGTGCGTGGTGCTCGACCATGGCGAGCATGTCGTCCTCGGTGAGATCCTCGACCTTCGCCACTGCGGTGACGGCCTGGTAGATGGGGACGGTGCCGATGGGCACCGGCGACGCTTCGATGATCGCCTGGCGGATGGCGTCGATGCCTCCGCCGGTGGACAGGTCCATCACGGTGTCGGCACCGTGGTGGACGGCATGGTGCAGCTTCTCGAGCTCCTGGTCGACGTTCGACTCGACAGCCGAGTTGCCGATGTTCGCGTTGATTTTCACGCGCGCCACCTTGCCGATCGCCATCGGGTCGAGGCGGCCAGCGAGATGGTGCACGTTCGCGGGGATGATCAGACGCCCGCGGGCGACCTCGTCGCCGATGACTTCTACTGGGAGCTCTTCGCGTTCCGCGACGCGCTGCATCTGGTCCGTGAGCCGGCCCCGACGCGCCCAGTGCATCTGGGTTACACAGGTCATCGCTACGCCTCCTCAGCCAAATGGGGAGCGGGGAGCGGAGAGCGGTTCGCCACGGCGCGTAGGGTCGATCCAGACCGCACCGGCAAGTACCGCTCCCTGCTCCCCGCTCCCGTCATTCGACTCCCCACGCCGGCATTACCCGGATCGGGTCAAAAGGGTGTGATCTCAGCCCGCTCGAGCTGCCGGCGGGCACCCCTGTCACCCGGGAATCTAAGGGAGGTCGTCACCCGACGCTATCACGGCGCGCGTCACAGCATTTCACGGGGCTTGGGCGGTCCGTAGCGCTCCGACCGATCATGCACCTTTTCCCACTCCGAGCGGAACGCGAACGGATCGAGGCCCGAAGCTCGGTCGAGCGCGAGGATCCCGTCGAGGTGGTCGATCTCGTGCTGCACCAGCTCGGCCATCGGCCCCTCGAGCTGCATCGTGTGGTCGTTCCCCTTCACGTCGGTGTAGTTGAGCGTGGCCGCGTAGGCGCGGGTGACACGCACGTACAGGTTGGCAAAGGAGAAACAGTCGTCCCAGACGAGGAAGTCGTCCGGGCCGACGTCCGTGATCTCGGGGTTGATCATGGTCCAGCGCTGCTTGTCGACCTCGACGAACACGATCCGCACCGGCGCACCGATCTGGGGTGCGGCCATGGCCCGGCCCATCCTATACCTCTTCTTGGCCGCACGCAGCGTATCCCGCAAGTCGTCCGCAATGAGCCGCGTAGCGGCCGACTTGGGATTCTGGACCCGTTCGCAGCGGGCCCGCAGGATGGGATCGCCTAGTTGGCGAATGCGCCGTACCGCCATGGGCCGCCAATTTGGGGGTTTGGCGCCGAGGTGCAACTCGCATCGGGGTGGCGCCGGTGGAGCCCTCTCGCCGGCGCCCGGAGCGGTTGGGCAACGGCGTACCCACGCCCTGGCCGTTGTTGCCGCGCTTTGCACCGCGACTCGGGCCAGCTGGTCATCTGCGATGGATCCATGTTCGCGGAGGTTCAGCCGGTCGCCTCGGCGTGGACGACCCCGCGGTGATCGACACCTGAACAAGCCCGATGGACCACGAAACCGTTGGTGCGCGACGTGAACCGGCACATCCCATTGGGTGTGGCTGAAAGCGCAACGCTGACAACAACTTATGAATTCGCACCAATTTCATTTGGTTTAGTTGACAATCCCGAGTACAGGACTTAGGATTCGCTGCCTGTATGGCAACTCTATCTCCGCATCTTGCGGCGCATAAAGGACTTCGGGGTGACATCCTCCTCGAGCTCAAGCGCGGTCAGCCACTCACCGCGAAGCTGCTCGCTGAGAAGCTGGGCGTTTCCGCCAATGCCATCCGGCACCATTTGAAGGAGCTTCAGGCCGAATCGCTGATCGCGTACGGCCGCGAGCAGCGCGGCGTGGGCGCGCCGACCTACGCCTACCGGCTGAGCGAGGCCGGTGAAGCGCTGTTCCCGCGCGCGTACGAGGAGACGCTAACCCAGCTGCTGGAGCGCGTGGCGGACAAGGGAGGTCGCCAGGCGGCGGTCGAGTTGTTCGAGGACCACTATCGCGAGCTCACACGCACGGTGCGGGCGCAGCTCGACGGCGCCGGTGAGTCGGAGCGTGTGGATCTCGTGACCAGGTTGATGAACGAGCAGGGCTACATGGCCGAGTGGCAGGAGTCCGCTGGCGCCTTCCGATTGGCTGAGCACAACTGCGCCATCCGCGCAGTGGCGGAGCGGTTCCCGGAGGTGTGCGCCGCAGAGGAAAAGTTCCTGCGGGACGTCCTGGGGGCCGCGGTCGAGCGGCGCACCCACATCGCGAGCGGCTGCAACGCCTGCGAGTACT
The DNA here is from genome assembly GCA_050733055.1 of Gemmatimonadales bacterium. Lineage (GTDB taxonomy): Bacteria > Gemmatimonadota > Gemmatimonadetes > Gemmatimonadales > GWC2-71-9 > DASUAL01. Next base: position 949 of record JBOHSI010000078.1, on the reverse strand, counting down.
CGATTACCTTCGGCGCGCGGCCGCCAGGGGAGGGGGAGCCCGCATGAGCAGCGGCATCGAAGCCCAAGTCCTGCAACCCTATAAGTACGGGTTCGTCACCGACATCGAGTCCGAGGTCATCCCACCTGGCTTGAGCGAGGACGTCATCCGGCTGATTTCGGCGAAGAAGGGTGAGCCGGAGTGGATGCTCGAGTGGCGCCTCAAGGCGTACCGGAACTGGCTCAAGATGGTCGAGCCTCACTGGTCGAACGTCACGTACGGGCCGATCGACTATCAGGCGGTCAGCTACTACGCGGCGCCCAAGCAGCGGCCCACGCTCGAGAGCCTCGACCAAGTCGATCCCAAGCTGATCGAGACGTTCGAGAAGCTGGGGATCCCGATCGAGGAGCGGAAGCGGCTCGCGGGCGTCGCCGTGGACGCGGTGTTCGACTCGGTGTCGGTCGCGACCACGTTCCGGGAGACGCTCGCCCGGCAGGGGATCATCTTCTGCGCGATCTCCGAGGCGATCCGCGAGCACCCGGAGCTGGTGCAGAAGTACATGGGTTCAGTGGTCCCGCACAACGACAACTTCTTCGCGGCGTTGAACTCCGCCGTCTTCACGGACGGGTCGTTCGCCTACATCCCCAAGGGTGTGCGCTGCCCGCTCGAGCTCTCCACGTACTTCCGGATCAACGCGTCGTCCACCGGGCAGTTCGAGCGCACGCTCATCATCGCGGACGAGGGGAGCTACGTGAGCTACCTCGAAGGCTGCTCCGCGCCGGTGCGGGACGAGAACCAGCTGCACGCGGCAGTGGTCGAGCTCGTCGCGCTGGACGACGCGACGATCAAGTACTCGACGATCCAGAACTGGTATCCGGGCGACGAGGAGGGCCGGGGCGGGATCTACAACTTCGTCACCAAGCGCGGGAAGTGTGTGGGGAGGAACTCGAAGATCTCCTGGACCCAGGTC
>JBOHSI010000077.1:0-5896 GCA_050733055.1 Gemmatimonadales bacterium | reverse complement strand
GCGCGTGGCGCTCGCCAACAAGGAGACGCTCGTAATGGCGGGCGAGCTCGTGACTCGCGCCGCGCGCGAGGGAAGCGGCGAGATCGTGCCCATCGACTCGGAGCACAGCGCCGTGCTCCAGTGCATTACGGGCCGGCGGCCGGCCGAGCTGGCGCGCCTCATCCTGACCGCGTCCGGCGGGCCGTTCCGCACCTGGACGCCCGAGCGCATCGCGCGGGCCACGGTCGCGGAGGCGCTGCGGCACCCCACCTGGAAGATGGGCAAGAAAATCACCGTCGACTCGGCCACCTTGGTCAATAAGGCGCTCGAAGTGATCGAGGCGCATTTCCTGTTCGGGCTCGGGGTGGACGCCGTGCAGGTGGTCGTCCACCCGCAGTCGCTGGTGCACGCATTCGTCGAGTTCGTGGACGGCTCGGTCCTCGCACAGGTCGGATTCCCCACGATGGAGCTGCCGATCCTCTACGCCCTGACCCATCCCGAACGCGTCGCCGACGCGGGCACCCGGCGCTTCGATCCGGTGGCCGCGGGCAGTCTGACCTTCGAGCCCGTCCGCCCCGAGATCTACCCCGCCTACGGGCTGGGGCGCGCCGCGGGAGCGACGGGCGGCACCGCGACGACCGCGTTCAACGCGGCCAACGAGGTCGCGGTGGGGCTGTTCCTCGAGGGAAAGATGCGCTTCGGCCGGATCGCCGAGACGATCGCGCGCGTGCTCGACGCCCACCGGCCGACGGACGCCGCGACGCTCGAAGCGGTGCTCGCCGCGGATGCCGCGGCCCGCCGGCTGGCGCGGGAGGTGGCATGCAGCTCGTGACGACGCTCGTCGCGTTCGTCATCGTCATCGGCGTGCTCATCTTCGTGCACGAGGCGGGTCACTTCGCGGCCGCCAAGGCGGTAAATATTCAGGTGCAGCGCTTCTCGCTCGGCTTCGGGAAGCCGATCGTGCGCTGGCGCCGCGGGGAGACCGAGTACATGGTCTGCTGGATCCCGTTCGGCGGCTACGTGAAGATGGCCGGCCTGGAAGACGAGGGGGTTGCCGGGGAGGTGGAGGGCGGGAAGGCCGCGGTTCCGGTGGACCCCGCCCGCGCGTTCGACCGTAAGCCCGTGTGGGCGCGGCTCATCGTGATCTGCGCGGGCGTGACCATGAACGCGATCCTCGCCTTCGTCATCTTCGCCGGCCTCGCGGCGACCGTGGGAAGCCCGGAGCTGAACACTACGCAGGTCGACTCGGTAGCGACCGGCGGCCTTCCCGAGGGCGCCCGGGCGCTCGCGAGCCTCGCGCCCGGCGACCGAATCGTCCGGATCAACGACGACACCGTCCGCACCTGGAACGACGTGTTTCGGGCCGTCGTGAGCGGGCCGGACGAGCTGCGCTTCCAGATCGCGGGACGAGTCGAGCCGATGGTCGTGTCGTTCGCCCGAGGAGGACTGACCGCTCGGCAGGCTGTGGCCGAGGCATTGATCCCGCGCACCGCGGTAATGATCCGGCGCCTCGCGCCCGGGCGTCCCGCAGAGCGGGCCGGCATTCAGCCGGGCGACGTGATCGTGGGAGTCGACGGCGAGCCCGTCCGCGCGGTCACGCAGTTCCTCGGGCGGATCTGGCAGAGCCCCGAGCGGCCGTTGCGGCTCGACGTCCTGCGCGGCACGGACACCCTGTCGGTAACCGTCGTTCCGGACCGGGCCACCGGTGCGGACGCAAGAATTCGGCAGCGTCCCGCGGAGTACGGCTTTATCGGGGCCGATGTCGCGCCGTGGGAGGTGCGCACCCAGCTGCCGCCCGCGCAGGCCGTCGCGGCGGGGTGGGAGGAGACGTGGCGGACCGGGGCCCTGGTGCTGGGGTTCGTGAAAGGGCTGGTGCTGCGCGAAGTCTCCATGAAGGACGTGGGCGGGCCCATCTTCGTGGCTCAGGCGTCCGGCCAGGCTGCGCGCATGGGGTTCGACTGGCTGCTGCGCTTCATGGCTTTCTTCTCCGTGAACCTCGCGATCCTGAACCTGTTGCCGATTCCGATTCTCGACGGCGGTCAGGTGGTGTTCTTGCTCGCCGAGGCCGTGCGCCGCAAGCCGCTGCCGCTCGAGCTGCGCCTGCGGCTGACCCAGATCGGCTTTGTGCTGCTGGTGGGCCTCATGATCCTCGCGACGTCGAACGACATCCTGCGCGTGATCGGGAATGTCTTCAGCCGTTAGGGAAACGCTGGCGGAATACGTCGCCGGCCGCGTCGAGGCCGAGCGGGTCGTGATCGCGGCGACCGTGGCCTATTACCGGAATGCGCGAGACGGGACGCGGGAGGCGCTGCGCCCGCTCATCGATGTCATCGACCGCGCGTCCCCGGGTGTGGTCGAGCTCGCCGCCACCGTGGACCAGCCTGGGTTCGACGTGCGGCTCGCGGAGCGGTCGTTCCCCGAGCAGTACGAGCCGGCCTTGCGTCGCGCGGCGGAGGCGTACCTCGCCGGCGGCGGGGCAGCGCCCGGCGTGATCGACCGCCTGCTCGGCGCGATCCGGCGGCTGCTCAGCGCGTCAGCCTGATCACCAGCGCGACCAGCAAGATCAACCCGAGGCCGACAGCCGCAATCAGGCCCCAGGGCATAGTCCCGGCCGGGGCTCTTCCAGCCTGGATCTCCCGCGTCCCTCCGACTGCTGCGCTCACTTCGACCGTGGCCCGGTGCGCCGCCTGGAGCTCGGCGAGCTCGGCGCGCAGCTCCGCCGCGTCCCGGTAGCGGTCGTCCGGATGCTTCGCGAGGCACTTCATCACCATCCGCTCGAACCGCTTGGAGATTTCCGGCCGCTTCCTGCGGAGCGAGGGTGGGGGATCTTCCACGTGCATCCGCGCCAGCTCGAACCAGTCGTTCGAATTGAACGGCACTTCACCGCTTGCCGCCTTGTAGAGCGTGACGCCGAGGGCGTAGCAGTCCACGCGCTGATCCAGCGGCCGCCCTTGGGCCTGCTCCGGGGAGAGGTACTGTGGCGTGCCGATCGTCATGTTGACGCCGGTCGAGGCGACGAAGCCCGAGACCGCGCGGGCGATGCCGAAGTCCGAGATGACCGCGCTGCCGTCGGAGTGGATCAGGATGTTGTCGGGTTTCAGGTCGCGATGAATCACACCCCGCTCGTGGGCGAACCCGAGGCCGCGCGTGACGTCCAGCGCGATGCGGACGATGTTACTCTCGGGGAGCGGACCCTCGCGCACGATGCGGACCGCGAGACTGTCGGCGCACAGGTCCATGGCGAAATAGACGTGCACGCCGGCGCGGGCCACTGCCCGGATCCGGATGATGTTCGGGTGTTGCAGCCTGGCCGCCGTTTCGGCCTCGTTCAGAAACCGGCTCTCGAATTGGGGCTCGCCGGCGTAGCGGGGCTTCAGGATCTTCACGGCCACCGGCGTGCCGTCGGTCTCGCGGCCGACGAACACCCAGGCGAATCCGCCCTGTCCCAGCAGGCGCTCGAGCTGGTAGGGGCCGACGGTGCGGCCCACGAGGTCGGTAGGCGTGCGGTCCATGCGGGGCTTTACAAACGTGCGCTGGCCGTCTAAGTTAGTGCGCTCTCAATAATTAGGGAACTGGTACAGATGTATGACAAGACGACGCCGGTCAGGAAGTACGGGCGGCACGAGGGGGACACGGGGTCGGCCCCGGTCCAGGTCGCGCTGCTCACCGAGCGGATCAACAGCCTCAGCGATCACTTCCGGGTCCACGCGAAGGACTTTCACGGCCAGCGCGGCTTGCTGAAGATGGTGAGCCAGCGCCGCCGGCTGCTGGAGTACCTGAAGCGCACGGACCTGGAGCGCTATCGGCAGCTCATCGACGAGCTGGGTCTCCGCCACTAATGCGAGAGGCGTCGCGCTGGGCGTCCCGGCCAGAGCACCGGGACGCCCGGCGTATTTCTATGTGCTCTAGACAGGCAACAGCGTGAAGCACGTCGAACGCAGTTTCGCCGGTCGGTCCCTGAAGCTCGAGGCGGGGCGCCTCGCCAAGCAGGCCGCGGGGTCCTGCCTGCTGCAGTTCGGGGACACGGTCGTCCTCGCGACGGTGACCGTGTCGGACAACATCTCGACGCTGCCGTTCTTTCCGCTCACCGTCGAATATCGCGAGAAGAGCTACGCCGCCGGCAAGATTCCCGGGGGGTTCCTCAAGCGCGAAGGCCGGCCCTCGGACGACGAGATCATCGCCGCCCGAGTGATTGACCGCTCGATCCGGCCGCTGTTCCCGGAGGGGTTCAAGAACGAGGTCCAGGTCTTCGTCTACGTCCTCTCGGCCGATCAGGAGAACGACGCGGACGTGCTCGGCGTGACGGCGGCCTCCGCCGCGCTCGAGATGTCGAAGGTTCCCTGGAACGGGCCCATCGCCGCCGTGCGCGTGGGCCACGTGGAGGGCGCGTGGATTCTCAACCCCACCTTCCAGCAGCTCGAGTTTTCGGACGTGGACATGGTCGTGTCGGGGTCGAAGGATTCCATCGTGATGGTGGAGGGCGGGGCGCTCGAGCTGACCGAACCGGAGATCGTGAAGGGGCTCGAAGTGGCGCTCAAGGGCATCCGCGAGCTGCTCGACGCCGCGCGCGAGCTGGTCGCCGAGAAGCGCCAGCCGAAGATGGAGTGGACCAAGACGCAGCCGCCGCCCGAGCTCGTGGCCCGGGTGAAGGAGCTGGCCGAGCCCCGCGTCGCCGAAGCGCTGAACCTGCCGGAGAAGTCCCAGCGGGCACAGGGGCTTGCCGCGCTCAGGGCGACGATCCAGGGGCAGCTCGCGGCCGAGTTCCCGGAGAACCAGAAGGACGTGGCGGCGGTCATCGAGGACATCGAGTATCGCACGATGCGCGGACAGGTGCTGACGCGTGGCGAGCGGGTCGACGGTCGCGATCTCGACACGGTCCGGCCGATCACCTGCGAGGTGGGCGTGCTGCCGCGGACGCACGGCTCCGCGCTGTTCACGCGCGGCCAGACGCAAGCGCTCGTCTCGGTGACCCTGGGCACCGTGAGCGACGAGCAGCGCATCGACTCGATCGACGTGGCTGACGAGACTTCGAAGTCGTTCATGCTGCATTACAACTTTCCGCCGTTTTCCACCGGTGAAGTCCGGCCGATCCGCGGCGTGTCCCGCCGCGAGGTGGGCCACGGCGCGCTGGCCGAGCGGGCGCTCCAGGCCCTGCTGCCGCCCTACGAGCAGTTCCCGTACACGATCCGCATCGTCTCCGACATCCTCGAGTCGAATGGCTCGTCCTCGATGGCGACGGTGTGCGGCGGCTCGCTCGCGCTGTTCGACGCCGGCGTGCCGGTGAAGGCCGCGTGCGCGGGGGTCGCGATGGGCCTCATCAAGGAAGGCGACCGCGTCGCCGTGCTCACGGATATCCTCGGCGCCGAGGACGCCCTCGGCGACATGGACTTCAAGGTGGCGGGGACGCGCGAGGGCGTCACGTCGATCCAGATGGACATCAAGATCGCGGGGCTCGACTTCAACATCCTGCGCGAGGCCCTCGACAAGGCGAAGACGGCTCGCCTGCACATCCTGGACATCATGGACAGCGCGATCCCGCAGCCGCGCTCCCAGCTCTCCAAGTACGCGCCCCGGATCATCACGATCCAGATCCCCGTGGACAAGATCGGCGACCTCATCGGGCCCAAAGGGAAGACGATCCGCGCGATCCAGGAGCAGACCGGCGCCGAGATCAACGTGGATGACAACGGCCTGGTGACGATCTCCGCGGTGGGCGAAGGCGGCGAGCGCGCCCACGACATCATCGCCGGCATGATCCAGACGCCCGAGGTCGGGAAGATCTACGAGGGCGTGGTGAAGAGCACCACCGCGTTCGGCGCGTTCGTCGAGATCCTCCCCGGCGTCGAGGGGCTGCTGCACATCTCCGAGCTGCAGCACGGCCGCACCGAGCGCACCGAGGACGTCGTGAAGAAGGGCG
>JBOHSI010000076.1:0-5507 GCA_050733055.1 Gemmatimonadales bacterium | reverse complement strand
GACCGGGACGAAGCGACCTCTCGTGTCCCGGCTGTGCCGCCAGGCGCAACGCCGGTTAGCGATGTCGCGCGGGGATAACCGCTGAATGCATCTAAGTGGGAAACCCTCCCCAAGATGAACACTCCCGAGCCGCGAGGCTCCTGAAGGGCCCTGGGAGACTACCAGGTTGATAGGCGGCAGGTGTAAGGCGCGCGAGCGCTTCAGCCGAGCCGTACTAATTGCCCGTGAGGCTTGATCTCTCCTCGTTGTCTCGAGTGGCGAGCCTCGGCACCATAACACACCCTCTTCGGTTGACGTTCAGCCGTTAGCCATTGGCCGTTGGCTCAGCCAAGGGCTAACAGCCAATGGCTGCCGTTATCGCTGGCGACTAGCGCGACAGGGCCACACCCGTTCCCATCCCGAACACGGTCGTTAAGCCTGTCAGCGCCGATGGTACTGCGATCGCGAGGTCGTGGGAGAGTAGGCCGCCGCCAGCGTCTCTTCGAAAGCCCGTCCCGGTTCACCGGGGCGGGCTTTCTCATCGCGGCTTGTGAATCTCGGATTGCGGTTCGAGAACGCTTGCTTCCGGGAGACGGCAGACCGATTCCGCAGTTCGCAGTCCGCAGTCCGCAATTATCTTCCCCCGACCCTCAGCCGGCACCTGGACGCATGGACTGGCTCACCTCGCCCGAAGCCTGGATCGCGCTCGTCACCCTCACCGTGCTCGAGATCGTGCTCGGCATCGACAACATCGTCTTCATCTCGATCCTGGCGGGCAAGCTGCCCGCCGGACAGCAGCAGCGCGCCCGCACGCTCGGGCTCACGCTTGCCATGTTTCTCCGCATCCTGCTGCTCTTGTCCATTACCTGGATCATGCGGCTCACCCGGCCGCTGTTCGCGCTGCTCGGGCATGCCTTCTCCGGACGTGACCTGATCCTGCTCCTGGGCGGACTCTTCCTCATCTGGAAGAGCACGCGCGAGATCCACGACAACCTCGAGGGCCAGGAGGGACGGCAGAACGTCAGGGGGCAGGCCACCTTCGGCAGCGTCATCGCCCAGATCGCGCTGCTCGACATCGTCTTCTCGCTCGACTCGGTGATCACCGCCGTGGGCATGGCTACGCAGATCGGCGTGATGGTCACGGCCATCGTCATTGCCGTCGGCATAATGCTCCTCGCCGCCGGCACGATCAGCGGCTTCGTCCACCGGCATCCGACGGTGAAGATGCTCGCCCTCTCGTTCCTGCTGTTGATCGGTGTGACGCTCCTCGCCGACGGTCTGGGCCAGCATGTCCCCAAAGGCTACGTTTATTTCGCGATGGGCTTCTCGGTGTTCGTCGAGTACCTGAACCTCCGCATGGCGAAGAAGGCCGCGGCGCCGGTGCAACTGAAGGAGTCGGTTACGGCATGACCCGCTGCGGCGCCGTCGTCCTGGCCGGCCGCCCCAACGTCGGCAAGTCCACGCTGTTGAACGCCCTCGTCGGCGAGCACCTGGCCATCGTCTCGCCCAAGCCCCAGTCCACGCGGCTGCCGGTCGTGGGGCTGCTTACACGAGACGACGCCCAGTTCATCTTCACGGACTCGCCCGGGCTGCTCGACCCCGAGTACAAGCTGCACGAGACGATGCGGGCCCACGCACGCCGCGCCCTCACCGACGCGGACGTGATCGCCTACCTGCACCCGCTCGCGGAATTCCCGGCGCCCCCGCTCGATCAGGTTGCCGGGCTTGAGCGCCCGCCCCGTGCGCCGATCGTCACGGTGTACACGAAAGCCGATCTGCTACCGCCCCCTACCGCCTCTTACCGCCCCTTACCGCCCGACTCTCTCGCGATCTCCGCAGTCACGCGCGCCGGCCTCGACACCCTGCTCGCCGCGCTGCGTGCCCACCTTCCGGAGAGCCCCTTCCACTACGACCCGGAGGAGCTGGCCACCCAGCCGACCCGGTTCTTCGCGGCCGAATTCGTCCGCGAGGCTGCGTTCGAGCTGCTGCACGAGGAGCTGCCCTACAGTGTCGCCGTCGAGATCGACGAGTTCCGGGAGGGCTCGGAGCCGGTGTATATTCGGGCGGTGGTGTACGTCGAGCGCGATAGCCAGAAGGGAATCGTGATCGGGGAGGCGGGACGCACCATCAAGGCGCTCGGCCAGGCCGCCCGCGCAAAGATCGAAGCGATGATCGGCCAGCGCGTCTTTCTCGAACTCCATGTCAAGGTGTTGCCGAAGTGGCGGCGCCACGAAGCCTCGCTCAAGCGTCTGGGATACGCCCTATGAGCCTCGCGCCCGACCTGCTCGAGATCCTCGTCTGCCCCAAGTGCAAGGGACCGCTGCTGTACCGCACCGAGCCGCAGGAAGAGCTCGTCTGCCAGTCGTGCCGCCTCATCTACGCGGTCGAAGACGACATCCCGATCATGCTGATCGATGAGGCGAAGCACTTCTAGAGGCGGTCAGACGGTTAGACGGCTAGGCGGACAGACCGTGTCGTTCGCTCTGTTGCTGCTAACCGTCTACCCGCCTACCCGTCTATCCGCCCAAGAGCCGGCCAACAACTCCGGCGCGCTCTTCTTGTTGTTTCCCGTCGGCGCCCAGGCGGTCGCGATGGGCCAGACGGCGGCGGCGCTCGAGGGGCGCGGAGAGGCCGCGTTCTGGAATCCGGCGGGCCTCGCGACCATGGAACAGAGCGAGGTCGCGCTGAACAGCGCCACCCTCGTGGCCGGCACCACTCACGCGCTCACGGCCTACTTCGCCGCGCACGGCTTCGGGGTGTTGGGCGGCTCGGTGTACCTCGTCGACTACGGCGACCTCGAGCGGACCGACGAGGGGGGCAACACGATCGCGCGCATCGCACCACGCAACCTCGCGTTTCTGGCGTCCTACGCGACGGGGCTGGCCGGCTCCGTGACGCTCGGCATCAACTACAAGCTCGTCGAGTTCGTCGTCGATTGCTCCGGCGACTGCCGCGACCTCCCGAAGGGGCAGGGCGTGACGCACGCGCTCGACGTGGGCGGCCAGGTGGCCGTCGGGCCGGCGCGGGCGCTGCGCGTCGGGATCGCGGTGCGGAACGTCGGCTTCAAGCTGCAGCTGAATAACCGCGATCAGGCCGACGCGCTCCCTGCGCGCCTCCTGGTGGGCGCGACCTACCGCGTGACGCTGCCGGGCGCAATCGGTGCGGGCGCGACCGATCGGCTGGATGTGCGAGTCGCGGCCGACGTGGACAGCCCGTGGGGAAGCTACGGCAGCTCCGAGATGCGCGTGGGCTTCGACCTCGGCTATCAGCGCCTGGTGCGGCTGCGTGGCGGGTACGCGTTCGTGCGCGACGGCATCTCCGGACCGAGTGTCGGGATGGGTGTGACGAGCGGGTCGATCGGGGTGGATCTCGCGCGCACCTTCCTCACCGGCTCCGACCTCGTGACGCAGCCCCCCACTTTCTTCGCGTTTCGCGTGGTGTTCTAAGGGTGCGGGGCGGACGCCGAGCGCTGGTTCCCGTTCTCGCCATCGCGGCGCTGGCGGCGCCGCGGCAGGGCGCGGTCGCCCAGGACACGGATTCCGCAGCCTCACCCCCTCCGGCGCCCGCGCCGCGCCCGAGCGTGTGGGTACGGCCCGCGACGTCGCTCCTCGTCCCCGGCTCCGGGCAGCTCCTCGCCGGCCAGGGTCGCGGCGCGGTCTACGTCGCGGTCGAGGTCTACTCCCTGGTCCGCATCCTCCGGTCAAACGACGAGGGACGCCGCGAGGGGGACCGCTACCGCGACCTCGCCTTCGACGTCGCGCGGCAGGCGTTCTCTCCCGTGCGGCGCGACACGGTGTTCGAGTACTTCGAGACGATGGAACGCTTCCTGGAGAGCGGGCTGTACGACCGCGACCCCGGCCCCGCGCTCCTCCCCGAGATCGATGCCGCGACGTACAACGGCTCGATCTGGCTGCTCGCGCGGCGCACCTTCTGGTCGGATCCCGAGCTCCCGCCCGACCCGGGCTCGCCTGAATACCTGCGCGCTGTGCGGTTCTACCAAGACAACGCGGTCGGACCCAACTTTCAGTGGACGTGGCGCGACGCGTCGCTCGAGCACGGCGTGTTCCGCGAGAGCATTCGCAAGAGCGACACCGCGTTCCGCCGCGCCCAGAGCATGCTCGGCGTGCTGCTCGCCAACCACGTGGTGAGCGCCGTGGACGCGCTGATCTCGAGCCGGCTGTCGGCAGCGGCCGGCCGCCGCGCCGCGCTCCAGACCACGGTCGGCCCCACGACCGAGCTGCGCCTCTCCCTCGAGTTCTGACGCCCCCATCGTCATCGCGGTGCGGTTTGTTTGACACGCGAGGGTAAGCGGCCTAAGTTTAAGTCTGATCGACCCTTACGCGAGGAGCCCGGTGCGCGATCCGCGCCCGACGATTCTGTTTTTTTCGCCGACTGGTCGTGCGGTACCTGACTTTCTGGTGCGCTGGGTCGACGGTAAGGGGCTGACGATCGTCCCGGTCCCCGATCCCGGCGAGCTCGAACAGATGGTGCTGCGCTCGTTGCCGCGGCTCGTCGTGATAGACGCCGACGGCGGACCGCAGGGGTTCGAGCTGTGTACCCGGCTCAAGGCCGATTCGTATTCGGCCATTGTGCCGCTGGCCGTCCTGGCGAGCCGGCATGCGACGGAAGGGGTGCAGCGGTGGTTCGCCGCCGGGGCGGATGAGGTGATCACCCCCCTGTTCGAACCGCAGGAGCAGGCGAGCCGGCTCGACGGGCTGATGACGCGCACGCAACGGGACGTGGCCGTCAACCCGTCCACCCGGCTGCCGGGCACGACGGAGATCGAGCGGGAGATCCGTCGGCGCATGGAGAACGGTGAGCTGTTCGCCGTGTGCTACGCCGACCTCGATCACTTCAAGGAGTATAATGACCGCTACAGCTACAACGACGGCGATCGCGTCATCTACATCGTGTCCCGTATCCTGCACGACGTGGTGAAGGGGCTGCTTGGCAACCGAGGGTTCGTGGGGCACATCGGAGGGGACGATTTCATCTTCGTCATCCCGTTCGACGCGATCAGCGACGTGTGTGCCGAGGTGCTGGAGGTGTTCGATACGATCATCCCGTACCAGTACAACGAACAGGACCGGCGGGCGGGCTACTACTTCGGCAAGGACCGCCGCGGTCAGTTGCACCGGGTGCCGCTGATGACGCTCTCGATCGGGATCGTCACGAACCAGTATCGCCGCTTCGCCCATCCGGCGCAGGTGAGCGAGCTGGCGACGGAAATGAAGAGTTATGCCAAGAGTCAGCCAGGGTCGGTGTTCGTGGTCGATCGCCGTCACGATCCCGCGCTGGCCGAGGATGGCGCGAGATAGCAGCATGGGGAACGCAGCGTGAACGTCACCTGTCCGTCGTGCGAGACCGTGTACCGCGTGGATCCCGCCAAGGTCCCGGCGGGTGGGGTGCGCGCACGCTGCGCCGTGTGCAGCAGCGTGTTTCCGGTGACTGCCGCCGAGACGCCGCTCCCCTCCGCGGCGGCCCAGCGGGCGCCCGCCGCTGCCGGGAGCGCCCCCGCTGGGGGTGCC
>JBOHSI010000075.1:0-4076 GCA_050733055.1 Gemmatimonadales bacterium | reverse complement strand
GGACGACCGTATCCCGCGGGGATGCGGCCGGGACCGGCCGCCCCAGGCCGCCGCTCGGGCCCGGCCCGCGCTTGGTGCCGCCGAACGGCGGCAGCGGTGCGGGCTGGGGCGTCTCCGGCGGGATGATGATGATGAACCGCTGATCGCGGTCGATGCGCCACGACACGATCGCCACCAGCGCGACGAGCGCGACGTGCAGCGCGGCGCTCGCGACCCATGTGAGGGACGACAGCCGCGCCTTCGCGAGCGGGACCTTCCGGGGCTCAAACAGCGGCCAACACCTTTCCCAGCCGCTCGGCGGCCTCGACGAGGCGGGGCGCGGCGACGGTGAGCGCGACGCGGAAGAATCCCTCTCCACCCGCGCCGAAGCCCGAGCCGGGGAGAATCACGACGCCCGTGTCGTCGAACGCGCGGCGCTGGAACGCTGCCGATGGGACGCCCTCGGGGAGCGGCACCCAGACGTACATCGTGGCCCGCGGCGTCTCGGGCTCGAACCCGTGCGCCCGAAGCACCGGCAGCACGGCGTCCCGTCGCTCCCTGAACTGCGCCACGTACTCGCGCACCAGCCGCTCCGCCTGGGGCAGCACGGCGGCGCCGGCGGCCTGGACCGCGAGGAACGCGCCCGTATCCACGTAGTTCTTCACGCGCGCGAGGGCGGCGATAAGCTCCGCGCGTCCCGCGGCCCAGCCGAGCCGCCAACCAGTCATACAGAAGCTCTTCGAGAGCGAGTGAAATTCGACCGCGACATCGCGCGCCGCGGGGATCTCGAAGATGCTCGGCGCCACGTAGTCGTCGAACGTGATCTCGCAGTACGGGTTGTCGTACGCGATAACGATGTCGTGCCGGCGGCACAGCGCGACCGTCCGCTCGAGGTACTCGCGCGTCGCCACGGCGGCCGTCGGGTTGTTGGGATAGTTGAGGTAGACGAGCCTCGCACGCCGCAGCACCTCGGCAGGGACCTCGTCGAGCTCGAGCAGGAATCCCGTGCGCGGCGTCAGGGCGTAACGGTACGGCTCGCCGCCCGCCAGCAGCGTACCCCCTTCGTACACGGGGTAGCCCGGCTCGGGCACCACCGCCACATCGCCCGGGTCGAGCAGCGCCATCGCGAGGTGCGCGATCCCCTCCTTTGAGCCGAGCAGCGGGTGGAGTTCGGTGAACGGATCCACATGCACGCCGAACCGCCGCTCGAGGTACGCCGCCGCCGCCTCGCGGAACGCCGGCAGCCCCAGCTGGAAGGCGTAGCGGCTCATCGCCGGATCGCGCGCGGCGCGGGCGAGCGCCTCGACCGCCACCCGGGGCGGCGGCAAATCGGCGTCCCCCGCGCCGACGTCGATGACGTCCACGCCTCGCTCGATCAGCCGGCGCTTGATGGCCGGGATCTCGGCCATCGGGTAGCTGGGCAAGGCGGAGAGACGTTTGCTGAAGTGGGTCACGTAGTCACCTATGTGATCCTACGCATGACGTGACGGTTTGGTAACCTCGGTGGGAGGCCCGGGGGTTCCCCACCCAGACGCGCTATTTATTGCTCGAAATGCCCGATGAGCCGCTCGCTCCGAGTGAGCTGCTGGCAACGGGCGTCGAGCGCGTCGTACTCTCCCTTGCAGGACGCCTTGAACTCCTCGAAGGCCTGTCGCGACGCCCAGCGGTCGATCGTCAGGAACCGTCGGGGGACGGCGACGTCCCGAATGAGCTGCGTCTCGAGGTATCCGGGACTGCGCCGGAACAACTGGGCCCAGTCGCCGTCCGGCCCGTACGCTCGGGCGAAGTCGTCCTCAGCGCCCGCCTTTGCCTCGAACATCCACAGCACGAGGAGCATTCAATGTATCCCCTACCGCCCCTTACCGCCTCTTACCGCCTCTACCGCCCCTGCCGCCTCCGCTCCGATCCCCGCCCTGGCAAAGAAGTCGTCGCACGCGCGCCGCACGTCCTCCCACCGGCCCACTGCGCGCGTCGCCGGCGGCAGGCCCTCTAGGATGAGCTGCCCGTAGCGCTTGGTGACGACCCGCCGGTCGAGCAACACCACCGCGCCGACGTCGGTCGTGCTGCGGATCAGCCGCCCGAAGCCCTGTTTCAGCTTGAGCGCCGCGTTGGGGACGAGGTAGTGCATGAAGCCGTTGATCCCGCGCGCTTCGAGCCGCTCCAGCCGCGCCGCGGTGAGCGGCTCGCTCGGCACCTTGAAGGGGAGCTTCGCGAGGATCAACACGCGCAACGCGCGGCCCGGGACGTCCACGCCCTCCCAGAAGGAGTCGGTGCCGAGCAGCACCGCGGAGCCCGCCTCGCGAAACCGGCGCAGCAGCAGGTCGCGCTGCCCGTCGCCCTGGACGAGCAGGGGCCAGCGCCCGCCGATCTCCTGCCGCACCGCATCGGCCGCGCGCCGCAGCGCGCCGTGGCTCGTGAACAGCACGAACATGCCGCCGTCGGACGCGTGCGCCAGTTCGACGAGCACCCGCGCGACGGCCCGATCGTGCCCCGGCTCGTCGTCGCGCGGCTCCGGCAGGTCGGTCGGGATGCCGAACAGGCACTGGGACGGAAAATCGAACGGTGACGCGTGGATCTCGCGCGCTTTCACGCGCGACGGCGGCAGGTCGAGCCCGAGGCGCTCCTCGAGGTAAGCGAACTCACCCCCGGCGGCGAGGGTGGCACTCGTCAGCACGACCGTCTCGACGCGGTCGAACAGGTTTTCCTTGAGGACGGGGGCCAGATCGAGCGGCACGGCCGCGAGCGCCAGATTCGCGATCTTCCGCCCGCGGCGCTCCAACCAGCGCACGGTCGCGGGGCCGCCGGGCGGGGGCCGCAGCGCAGCGGCGAGGCCAGTCGCCACGGCATCCAGCCGGCGCACCACGCCGCGCAGCTCGCTCACGAGTTGCGCACGACGCTCCGAGGGATCGTTGAGCGACAGCCGGTCCGCAACCGTCTCCACGCCGTCGGAGAGTCGGGAGAACGCGAGCAGCAGGTTGTCGAGCGCCACGCCCAGCCCCTCGGACCAGACCGGGTCCTCCGCGAACTCGTCCCGCAGCCGCAGCACTGGGGCTTGGCCCGGCTCCGACTCGAGCCGCCGCGCGAGCAGGGCGAACACCTCTTCCGCCCCCCGGCGCGCCGCCGCGAGCGCATCGTGCAGGCTTTGCTGCACCAGCTCGCGGCTCGCCGCGGAGAGCAGATCGTCGCGATTCGCGAGCGCCGTGCGGAGCGTCGGCAGCAGCCCGCGGCCGTTCCGCTCGAGCCGCGACAGGAGGCGTTGGACGCCGAGTGTGCTCACCTGGGCGCCCAGGTGCATCGCGGCCACGTCCTCGAGGTGGTGCGCCTCGTCGAGCACGAGCCGTCGGTAGGGCGGCAGCACCGCGGCTTCCTGCCAGTTGTCGGACGCGATGCGGACCGCGAGGTCGCTCGCGAGCAGGTGGTGGTTCACGACCACGACGTCCGCCTCGGCCGCGCGACGCCGCGCCTGGAACAGGAAGCAGCGTTCGAAATGGGGGCACTTCAGGCGGGTGCAGAGGTCGGACTCCGCCGCCACGGCGTCCCACACCTCGGCGCTCGGCTCGTCCTGGAGGTCGGCCAGGCTGCCGTCGCTGGTGCGCCCGGCCCAGGCGGCGAGCGCCTCAAGCTCTGCGCCGCGCTCGTCGTCGAACAGCGATCCCCCCGCCGCACGCGCCTGCTCCAGCCGCGCAAGGCAGACGTAGTTCCGCCACCCCTTGAGCAGCGCGAACGTCGGCGAGTGGTCGCCGGTGCCCAGCGCGCGGGCGAGGATCGGGAGGTCCTTGCCGACGAGCTGCTCTTGGAGATTGATCGTGTTGGTGGAGACGATGGTGCGCTCGCCGTTCTCGCGCGCCCACAGGAGCGCCGGGACGAGATACGCGAACGACTTCCCGACGCCGGTTCCGGCCTCGAGCAGCGCCACCCCACCGTCGTTGTAGACGTCGGCGACGTAGGCCGCCATGTCCCGCTGGCTGGGCCGGTCCTCGAAGCTGCCGCGGGCGCGGGCCACGGGCCCCTGCGGGGCCAGGAGTCCGGCGACATCGAACGGATCGAGTCGCGTGGTCGCGCGCGGGCGCGGGCACTCCACCACCACGTAGCAGTCG
>JBOHSI010000074.1:0-13475 GCA_050733055.1 Gemmatimonadales bacterium | reverse complement strand
GCTCGCACCGGAAGGAACCGCTCCCCGCTCCCTGCTCCCGGGCGCGGTAGCGCCCAGCATTCCCATGGCGAACCGAAACCGGCTCCACCCCGTGAGTCGCCGGGGGAGCCCGGAGGCGCGGAGCAGCCGCGCGAGCGCATAGACGATCCGCGAGGCGCCCGGCGTCGTGAGCGCCCAGAGGGCGACGCGGGCGAGCGAGGGGAGACCGCGCCTCGCGGCGAGCAGCGCCCGGGCGGCCTCGAGCCCGCGGCCGTACCCGACGCCCGACGGGCACACAGGCTCGCAACCGCGGCAGCCGAGGCAGCGGTCGAGGTGGACGCCGACCGCTGGGTCGTCGGGAGCGAGCTCGCCGACCTCGAGCGCGCGCATCAGCTCGATACGCCCGCGTGGGCTGTCGGCTTCGTCACCGGTGGCGAGGAAGGTGGGGCACGCCTGCAGGCAGAAGCCGCAGTGAACGCAAGGGTCCAGCGCTTCGAACCCCCCCCGGTCGGTCGTCACTGCCTTCAGTCGGCGCCTTCGACGGCCACGACGAATGCTTCGCCGGGATCGAACGTGCGCCGCAGGCTGGCGACGAGCGGCCCGACGCCCTCGCGGTAGGCGCCGAAATGGCCGACCGCGCTGCGGGTCGGCCAGGGGGCGCGCTCCAGCGTGAGCGGCACTTCGAGCCCGGCGAGAGTGCGGCGGAGGCGGCGCATCCGATCCGCCGTCGCGTCGCCAGCCCAACGGATCGCGCCGACGCCGGGACTCGCCGAGACCCACTCGTCCCCTACCTGGTGCTGCAGCAGGTCGAGCAGCTCGTCGCTCGAGTCGGGGAGTCCCCCGATCCGGAACGCGACCGGCCGGGTCGCGATGCTCTCGGCCGCGCGCATCCAGAAGCCGTGCGCATCTTCGGCGCGCAGCGCTGTGAATCGCCCACCGCTCGCTGCACGGAGCCCCCCCTCCTCGGCCGCGACGAGGGCGGCCGATCCCGCCAAACGCACGGCCAGCACCCAACCTTCCCGGCGGGCGAGCGCGGGCGACATCAGCTCGAGCGCGGCGGGCACGGGCCCCGCGCCGCGGATGTCCTCCGCCACCTGGGTGAGGTCCTCGCGCGTCCCCTCGAGGACGAGCGTTTGGTCGGCGCGGGGGAGGGCGCGGAGCCGCAGGTGCACGAGCACGATCACGCCGAACGCGCCGAACCCGCCCGCCTCGAGCTTGGTCAGGTCGTAGCCGGCGACGTTCTTCATCACCCGGCCGCCGCTCTGCACCAGTCGCCCGTCGCCTGTGACGAACGTGACGCCGAGCACGTGGTCACGCACGCCACCGAACCCCTGGCGCAGCGGCCCGGCGGTAGCGGTGGCCACGACCGAGCCGAGTGTGCGGCCGGCCAGCCCCGGCGGATCGAGCGCCAGCCAGGTCCCGCGGTCGGCGAGCTGCTGGCGCAGGATGTCGCAGCCGATTCCCGCCTCCGCGGTGGCCGAGAGGTCCTGCGGCTCGATCGCGGGGATCCGGTCGAGCCGGCGGGTGGTGAGCGCGAGATCGGCCGGGGCGTCAGCGGGCATCCACGTGCCCGCGCCCTCGATGCGCACGCGCCACCCTTCTTCGCGCGCGGTGCCCAGAAGCAGTGCAACCGCGTCGGGTGACGCAGGCGCCACGCGGGGGATGGCGTCCGGTCCGCCGGTGACCTCCACGGCGTCGTTGCCGAGCAGGGCGCGGACTCGTTCGACGATCGTCACAGGGTTGGCTCCCCGACCGGTGCGGAGAATCGCGTGGGGGGGGCGGAAGCGAACGTCGCACGTCCATTCCGGACTCCCCACTCCCCACTCCGCACCGCCGTCCATTCCCGACACGCATGCACGGGCACCACCTTCCCTGGGTTGACGCGTTCCTCCGGGTCCCACACGAGGCGGACGGCCCGCATGGCGGCGAGGGACTCGCCGTCGAAGATGAGCGGCATGTAGCGCAGCTTGTCCACCCCGACGCCGTGCTCGCCCGTGATGGTCCCTCCCGCCGCGATGCACGCCGCCATGATCTCGGCGCTGGCGGCGTCCACCCGCGCCCTGAGGCCGGGTACGCGACCGTCGAAGGAGATGTTCGGGTGCAGGTTGCCGTCGCCCGCGTGGAACACGTTGCTCACGGTGAGCCGGTGCTCCGCGGCGATCCGCCCGATCGCGTCGAGCACGTCGGGGAGTGCGGAGCGCGGGACGACCGCGTCCTGCACCACGAGATCGCGCGACAATCGGCCCATGGCGCCGAAGGCTTTCTTGCGCCCCTGCCACAAACGCTCGCGCTCCTGTTCGTCCGAGGCGACGCGGATCGAGCGCGCGCCACGCGCGCGCAGGATCCCCTCGACCGTGTCCGCGTCAGCCGTCACCGCGGCCTCCGAGCCGCCGTCGAGCTCGACCAGCAGCACCGCGGCGGCGTCGCGCGGGTAGCCGGCCGCGTACACCGAGTCCTCGACGGCGCGGATGCACGATTGGTCCATCATCTCGAGCGCAGCGGGGACGATGCCGCTCGCGATGACCCCCGAGACCGCCTCGCCCGCGGTCCGGAGCGATCCGAAGTCGGCGAGCAGCGTGCGCACCGCGCGCGGCAACGGCAACAGTCGGACGGCGATCCGGGTCGCCATGCCGAACGTGCCCTCAGAGCCCACGAACAGGCCGACCAGGTCCGGTCCCCACGGCTCGCCGCCAGGGCTCCCCAGGTCGACGATGCGGCCGTTCGCGAGGACCACCTCGAGCGCCAGCACGTGGTTCGCGGTGACGCCGTACTTGAGACAGTGCGGCCCGCCGGCGTTCTCGGCGACGTTACCGCCGATCGTGCACGCCGTCTGGCTGGACGGGTCCGGCGCGTAGTGCAGCCCATACGGGGCGGCGGCGGCGGAGAGCTTCGCGTTCACGACGCCCGGCTCGACGACGGCGAGGCGGTTGCGCGGATCGACGTGGAGGATTCGGTTCAGGCGTGTCAGCACAATCAGTACGGCCCCGGCCCCGGCAAGCGCACCGCCGGAGAGCCCCGTTCCGGCGCCGCGCGGGACGAGCGCCGTGCCGTGCGCCGCGAGCAACCGTACCACCGCCACGACCTCATCGCGACTGCCTGGCAGCACCACCACGCCGGGGACATGCCGGTGGGTCGGCAGGCCGTCGCGCGCGTAGGTCAACCGCTCCGCCGCGGCCGTGCGGACGTGCCGCAAACCCACAATTCCCGCTAAGCCCTCGATGAGCCGTACGTCGATCATGGCGCGCGCTCGATCTGCGGATTCGCGCCGCCCTTCCCGTTTCCCTCCGCCCGCCGCCGCACGACGGCCCGCCGCTCGGCGTCCGCCGCGAGCGGCCCGAGCAGCGCGGCGAGCTGGCGCAGCCGCTGGGTAGTGCTGCGGACCACCTGCAACCTACGCTTCGCCTCCGGCTCGAGCTCGAGCGCCGACGCCACCTGGAACGACAGCAGCTGGGGGTCGGCCGGCAGCGCGAGGTGCGCGTCCTCGTGCCCGGTGAGGGCCTGGGCGACGCGTCGGAACCCCTCGTGCACGTCGGCGGCGAGCGCCGCGGCCTCGCTTGGGTCCACCGGCTCGTCATCGAACTCTTCGACCTCGCCGACCCGATACGGGCGGTCACTCGAGATCCAGCGACACAGGACGAACCGCCGCTCGCCGACCGTGAGGATGTTGGAGCGCCCATCGGGGAGCCGCTGCGTCGACCGGATCAACGCTATGCAGCCCACGTCCCCGGGCGACGGGACCGGATCCGCCCCCGGCGCGGGATCCGGCGCGACGTACGCGATCCCCAGTCGCTCGTCGGCCTCGAGGCAGTCGTCGAGCAGCCGGCGGTAGCGGGGCTCGAAGATGTGCAGGGGCTGCGGAGCTCCGGGGAACAGGACGATCGGCAGCGGAAAAATGGGAAGTTCCCGAGGCATGGTTAATAGTATACCGAAAACGCAACGACTAGACGCGCAGCGGAGAACAGCACAGAGGGGTCAGGAAAAACTCGTCCTGACCCCTCAACCTGTTCACTGCTGTGCGTCTGTGCGTCTAGTCGTTGCAGCTCCTCAGGCGGCTCGCCAGAAGCCCTTGAGCGCTTTGCCATCCGGGGATTCCCGGAGCTTTTCAAAGGCCCGTTCCCTGATCTGCCGGATTCGCTCCCGCGTCACCCCCATCAGCGCCCCGATCTTCTCGAGTGTCATCGCCTCGCTGCCTTCTTCGAGCCCATAATAGAGGTAGAGGATCTTGCGCTCCCGCGGCGTGAGGTACTTGTGGAAAATGCGGTCGATGAACTCACGCATCAGCTTGCCGTCGGTTTTCTCCTCGATCTCTCCCCCCTCCTGGCCTGCGAACCGCTCGCCCAGCGTGGCCGCGTCCTTGTCGGTGCGGTCCACCGGGGCGTCGAGGGACAGCTCGGCTGCGGTCATGCGCCGCGCGGTGCGCACGTTGTCGACGGTGTCCTCCAGCGCCAGCGCGATCTCGTCGTCCGTCGGCTCCCGACCCAACTCTTGAGAGAGATAAGTTTCGGTTCGACTCATGCGAATGAGCTGAGAATTCTGATTCAGCGGGATGCGAACACTGCGGGTCTGCTCGGCGAGGGCCTTGAGGACTGCCTGGCGCACCCACCACACCGCGTACGAGATGAACTTCACGCCCTGGTCGGGATCGAACTTCTTCACCGCCTTGAGCAACCCCTCGTTGCCGATAGCGACCAGCTCGGAGAGGTCGAGGCCGTGACCCTGGTATTTCTTGACGTAGGAGATGACGAATCGGAGGTTGGCTGTCACGAGCCGCTCGGCGGCCTTTTCATCGCCCCGCTGAACCCGCCGCGCCAGGCGGCGCTCCTCCGCGGGGTCTTTGATCAGGGGTAGCTTTTGGATGTCCTGCAGGTACTGGTCGAAGGCTCCGGACGGATTGGCTCGGAAGAACGCCTTGGCCTTGCCTCCGCTCGACCGCGCCATAGCTAGGGCTCCGCCGCTGGGTAACGGGGTTGGTGCCGGGAGCGTCCCGAATGCTGCTGGAACAACGCCGCCAATATAGGAATCACCCCTAAATGGTGCAAATCTCTGCGGTTTTGCACATCACAAATTACTGAATCACTTCACCACTACGCTGTTTGTCCACTATCCACACACCTGTGGACAACTTGCTGTTAATGGAGTGTGGACGTTGCTTTTCCCCGCGATGTGGAGACGTGAAAACCATGTGGGAAGTTGTTGACGCGTATGTGATTACTAGTTGAACGTGACCGACGCCCTATGCGGCAGATCAGCGCGCTCCTTTGATGACGCGGTCCTCGAACCAGGAGCCCACGTGGGCAACATCGTGATTGGCCTGATTTTCATCGTCGGCGGCCTCTCAGGCACGCTGGCGCTGATCGGGACGAACAGTGGCACTGCGCTCGCCGTCGTCGGTGTGCTACTGGTGGGGCGCGGCGTCTGGCGCATCCGCAAACAGCGCGCGCAGCAGGCTCAGTGACGATCGAATCACAGGGGCGCAGCCAGCTGCGCCCCTGCTCGTTAGCACGCAGCCCCTAAGACCTCCCGCACGACTTCCTCTGGCGCCGCGACGGTCCATCCGGTTTGCGGGTCGCCGTGCATCGCGCCCACGGCGCGGGGAAGGGCGAAGCGGACGGTCCCCCCGCGCGCCTTCTTGTCGACCTGCAACGCGGCCACGAGGTCGTCGACCGTGGCGCTCTCGGGTAGGTCGAGGGGGAGACCGTAACGCTCGAGCAGGCGGTGGATCCGGTCCGCGGTCCCGTGCTGCGCGACACCGAGAGTCTCCGCGAGCCGCGACTCGTACGCCATCCCGATCGCCACGGCTTCCCCGTGCAGCACCCTGAACTTGGTGGTCGCCTCGATCGCGTGCCCAACGGTGTGTCCGAAGTTCAGGATCGCCCGCCGTCCCACTTCCCGCTCGTCCGCGGCTACGACCTCCGCCTTGATCTCGACCGAGCGGCGCACCACCTGTTCCAGGGTATTCGCCTCCTTGGCGGCGACGGCCCCTTGCGCCTGCTCGAGGAACGCGAAGTACGTCGCGTCCGCGATCACGCCGTGCTTCGCGGCCTCCGCGATGCCGGCCGCGAGCTGCGCGGGAGCGAGGGAGCCGAGAACGTCGAGATCGGCGACGACGAGGCGCGGTTGGTGAAACGCGCCGAGCAGGTTCTTGCCCGCCGGAGCGTCCACGCCCGTCTTGCCGCCGATCGAGGAGTCGATCATGGCGAGCAGCGACGTCGGGACCTGCACATAGGGTACGCCGCGCAGGTAAGTGGCGGCCACGAAGCCGGCCAGGTCGCCGACCACCCCACCGCCCAGCGCGATGACCGCGCAGTCGCGGCCGAACCGGGCCGCCAGCAGCCGATCGGACAGGGCGGCCCAGGTCTCTCGCGTCTTGTTCCACTCTCCTGCAGGGAACGCCAGCAGCTCGGCAGGTAAGGTGTTGTCGTTCAGCGCTCCGACTACCCGCTCGCCGTACAGCCTGGCCACGTGCGAGTCCGCGATGACGGCGTAGCGCGCCGCCCCGCAGTGCTGCGCGAGTAACCCAGGCAGCTCGGCGAGGAGCCCGCGGCCGATGAGAATCTCGTAGGAAGCGTCGCGGTGCTCCGAGATCGGGACGCGGATTCTCACCACTTGATGTCGGGGCGGCCGGCGTGTGCGTTCGTGGCGCGCCCGAGGACGAACAAGAGGTCCGATAGGCGGTTCAAGTATTGGAGGATGGCCGGGCTGACCGGTGCCGCGCGTGCGAGCGCGACGACGGCGCGCTCGGCCCGGCGGCACGCGGTGCGCGCGACGTGCAACGCTCCCGCCTTCGCCGTCCCGCCGGGTAAGATGAAGCTCTTGAGGGGCTCGAGCTTCGCCTCTGCCGCGTCGATCACGTGTTCGAGGGCGCCGACCTCCGACTCGCCAATCGGCGCGCCGCTCCGGGAGAGCGTCTTGGAGAGCGTGGCGGGGTCCGGCGTGGCCAGCTGCGCTCCGATCGTGAACAGGTCACGCTGGATCGTCTGGAGTAGCGCGTCGTGAAGTCCCGGGGGGTCGAGCGCGCGTGCCAACCCGATCGCCGCGTTCAACTCGTCCACCTGCCCGTACGCCTCCACCCGCAGGTGATCCTTCGGCACCCGCTGGCCGCCAAAGAGCCCTGTCTCCCCGCGGTCACCGGATTTCGTGTAGATCTTGGCCACGCCCGCTCCTCCCGCGGCGGCAATGGGCGGTGCAGGGCGGCCGGCGGGTACTGGTCTAGTAACACCCGGACCGCCCCCTACCGTCGCCTACCGCCCCCCGTCAGATTCGCCCCTATGCAGGACGTCAAAGATATCACGATTATCGGCGCCGGCCCGACGGGTTTGTTCGGCGCCTTCTACGCCGGGATGCGCGGGGCGTCCTGCCGGCTGATCGACAACCTTGACCAGGTCGGCGGCCAGCTCACCGCGCTGTATCCGGAGAAGTACATCTTCGACGTCGCGGGCTTCTCCAAGATCCTCGCCAAGGACCTCGTCAAAGGGATGGCCGAGCAGGGGCTCCAGTGGAAGGCGCCCCTCCACCTCGGCGAGAAGGTGATGGGCTTGGAGCGCGCGTCGGAGAACGGCAAGCCGGTCTTCACGATCAGCACCGACCGGGATGTCTACCCGTCGCGCACGGTGCTCATCGCCGGAGGGATCGGCGCGTTCACGCCCCGGAAGCTGCCGCTCAAGGACGTGGACCGCTGGTACGGCCGGGGGCTCTACGACCGCATCCTCGATCTGCAGTTATTCACCGGGAAGCGCGTGCTCCTCGTGGGTGGCGGCGACTCGGCGTTCGACTGGGCGGTAAACCTCCAGGGAATCGCGCGGCGCATCCTGATGATCCATCGCCGCGACGGTTTCCGCGCCCACGCGGCGACCATCAGGCAGGTGCTGGAACTGTGCGCGGCGGGGAAGATGGAGCTACGCACCTTCTGGGAGCTGAAAGAGATCCACGGCGGCGACACCATCGAGCGGGTGACCATCCACAACAGCAAGACGAAGGCCGAGGAGACGGTTGCAGTCGATTGCGTGATTCCCCAGCTCGGCTTCATCTCCTCGCTCGGTGCCATCGCCGACTGGGGACTCGACATCGAGAAGGGCGAAATCAAGGTGTCGCAGATAATGGAGACGAACATCGGCGGCGTCTTTGCCGCCGGAGACATGACGACCTATCCGGGGAAACTGAAGCTCATCGCCACCGGCGTGGCGGAGGCGGCGATCGCCGTGAATCACGCCGTGCACTTCATCAACCCCGCGGCGAAGATCGAGCCGGGGCATTCGTCGAACATGGCGATTTTCGGGCAAACGGAGGACTAGGGCCGCCCCAGCTGCACCACCACCGAATCGATCTGCGCCAACATTTGCTGGTAGGGCACCGCGTGCGTGTTCGCTTGCACGCTGAAAGTGATCGTCCGGCCGTCCGGCCGCTCGGCGTACCCGGAGAGCGAGTTCACCCGTTCGATGCTGCCCGTCTTGGCGACCACCCGGCCCTCGAGCGGAGTGCCCACGAAGCGCTTCAGGAGTGACCCCGGCTGCTTGGAGCGCGGCAGGGCGGCGAGGAACGGTGCGGCCTTGGGGTGCCTCCGCATGTACGCGAGGAGCTGCGTGAACGCACGCGGCGTGACGAGGTTCCCCGCCGCCAGCCCCGAGCCGTCCTTGAGCGCGAACGTGGTCGAGTCGATCCCCACCGAATCGATCAAGAAGCGGCGCTCGACGTCGAGTCCCGCGTTCCACGAGCCGTCCCCCCGCAGCTCCCGGCCCAGGATCTTGAGCAGCATCTCCGCGAACCAGTTCTGGCTGGTATTGAGGATCGGGAAAATGATGTCGGGCAGCGGACGGCCGCGGTACTCGACGAGGGGGGAGCAGCAGCCGCGTGCACTGCGGTAGGCGACCGAGTCGGTCGTGCTCGCCGCACCGCCCTCGACCGAGATCCCCCGCGTCCTTAAGGATGCCGCTAATGCGCGTGCGGCGTACAGATTCGGGTCCGGCAGCGCGAAGCTCTCGACCCAGGGCTTCCGGCCCAACGCCACGGTGCCCTCCGCCCAGATGTCCCACGTCCCCGGCTTCCGGAAAAAGTTATCGCCGATCGTGGACCCCGAATCTGCGGGCGCGGTGCGGGCGCGGTTCTCGAACGTGATCAGGCCGAGGTCGGGCGACCAGGTGATCATCGGCGGCTCGTCCACCGCGGCTCCAGGGGCAATGTGGAAATCCACGCTGTTGTCGCGGAAGCCGAGCCCCGACACCGGCGCCGCGTACCACCAGTTGAGGTCCCAGGCGTTCCATGCGTGGTGGACCAGGGTCGGCTCGAAAAAGGACCCGTCACCCACGAGCTTCCCGGTGATGCGCCGGAGCCCTCGAGCGCGCACCGAGTCGGCGATGGCGTCGATCGCGGTGAACGCCGAGTCGCACGCGCCGGGGGCGAGCGTGTCCACCGAGAAGCACCGCTCGGACCACGTTGGGTCGCCCCGGCCGTACAGGATCAGGTCCCCGTACAGCACGCCGTTGTCCATCCGCCCGTTCACGAACAGACTCGTCGTGACCCGGTAGTCCGCCGGGAGCAGCACCGCGGCGGCCGCGGCCACGACGAGCTTGGTGTTGCTCGCCGGCACGGAGAAGCGGTCGGCACCACGCTGGAACAGGACGCGGCCGCGGTCGTCCACGACGTACACGCCCCAATTCGCGCGGTGAAAGGGCGGTTGGTCGAGCAACGTCGTGAGCCGCTGTGTAAGCGAGCCGTGGAGCGGTGTGGTCCGCGGCTGCGCCCCCTGAGCCGCCAGCGTCTGGCTAATCGTAAGCGATGCGAGGATCAGCTTTCGCATAGAGCAGATCGGTGAGGAGGTTGACGACGACGAACACGACCGACATGAAGAGGATGCTGCCCTGGATCGCCGGGAGGTCCCGCTTCTCGATCGCCGTGAGCACGTAACGTCCCAAGCCGGGCCAGCCGTAGATCGTCTCCGTGAGGATGCTGCCGGTGAGGTAGTTGCCGGTGTCGAGCCCGAGCACGGTGATCACCGGGACCAGGGCGTTGCGGAACCCGTGCCGCAGCACCACGGCACTCTCCGAAAGCCCCTTGGCGCGGGCCGTGCGGATGAAATCGCTCGACAGCACCTCCAACATCGCCGAGCGGGTCATGCGCGCGAGGAACGCGATGGAGCGCATCCCGAGCGTGAGCGCGGGCAGCACGAGGTAGGCGAGTCCGCCCGATCCCGAGGGGGGGAGCCAGCGCAGCGCCACCGCGAACAGGAGAATCAGCAGCAGGCCCACCCAGTAGACGGGGAACGATACCCCGAGGTAGGACAGCAACATGGCGAGCCGGTCGAACGTGCCGCCGGGCCGAATGGCCGACAGGACGCCCAGAGTGATGCCGCACGCCGCGGCAAGCACCATCGCCGCGAGCGCCAACTGCACCGTCTTGGGGAAGCGCGCTGCCAAGTCCTGGGCGATCGGCCGCTGGGTGATGTACGACCGGCCGAGGTCGCCTCGCACCACGCCCCACAGGTAATGGCCGAACTGGATCGGGAGGGGATCGTCGAGGCGCAGCTCGGCACGCAGCCGGGCGATTGTCGCCGAGTCGGCGCGCTCGCCCACCATCGCCATCACCGGGTCGCCCGGCGCGACGTTGAGGAGCAGGAACGCGACGACGAGCACCCCGAACAGGGTGGGCACGGTCAGGACCAAGCGGCGTCCGATCAGTCGCATTACGGAACGGGGGGGAGGACCCGCGCCCCCGTCCAACGCTGCCCGTTGAAGATGATCGGGATGTCCCAGCCGGCGACGTCCGGACGTTTGGCCCAGAGGTCCTTCGGGAACCACAAGTAGAGCCACGGTGCCGCGCGGTACACACGGTCGTCGACCTGACGGTACAGGGCGATGCGCACTGCGTCGTCCGTCGTGCGACGGGCCCGCAGGATCAGAGAGTCCGTGACGGGATCCGCATAGAACGCGTAATTGCCGCCGAGGCCGAAGCTTCCGGAATAAAAGAGGGGGTACAGAAAGTTCTCGGCGTCGGGGTAGTCCGCCCACCAGTCGAGGATCACCATGTCGGTCTCGCCCTTGCGCGCCGCCTCACGCTGGCTCGAGGCGTCGCGCTCGACCAGCTCTACCCGGATCCCCACAGCCTCGAGCTGGGCCTGCACCGCTTGCGCCACTCGGGCGAGCTCCACATTGCTCGCGCTGCGCCATAGCTGGACGTCGAACCCCTCGGGGTGACCCGCTGCCGAGAGCAGCCGCTTGGCCGCGGCCGTGTCGTAGCGATAGCCCGCGCGGGCGGTGTCGCTCCCCGGCAGCGCCGGGGGAATCGCGCCCCGGGCGAGGATGCCGCGGCCACCGTACACCGTGGCAAGGATCTCTGGAACGTTGACCGCGTGGTTGATCGCCTGCCGCACCCGGACGTCTTTGAGGGGGCCCCGCCGGTTGTTCAGCGCTACGTACACGACTCGCAGGGCGGGTTTCTCGATGAGCAGCTCGGGATGGCGCTGGCGCCAGCGCGCCGTCTCCCCGAACGGCACCTCGAGCACGCTGAGGCGCCCCGCCTCGAATTCGGCCGCTCGCGTGAGTGGCTCTGGGATGATCCGGACCACGAGCGTCTCGGCCGCGGGCGGACCGCCCCAGTAGTCCGGGTTCCTCGCGAACAGCAGGTAGTCGTCGTGCTGCCAGCGGATGAACCGCCACGGCCCGGTGCCCCGCGGCCGCTGGCCGAGGTCGGCCGGCGGGGGGTCGGGGACGATCGCCGTCACGGGCATCGCGAGGAATTTGGGGAAGATGGCGAGCGGCTCGGTGAGGTCGAAGGCTATCCCCGAGTCGCCGAGCAGCTGGAGGCCCTGCACGTCGCTCGCCCGGCCCGAGGCGTAGTCGAGCGCCCCGGCGATCGGGTACAGGGGCCAAGCGCGCCCGCCTCTCGTGCCGGGTGCGAGCACCCGGAGGAAGCTCCGGCGCACCGTGGCCACGGTCAGACGGGTGCCGTCGTGGAACTCGACGCCGGTTCGCAGGTGGAACACGTACCGCTGGCCGTTCCGCTCGACCCACCAGTGGTCGGCGAGCGCAGGAAGCAACCTGCCGTCCGAGTCGAACTGCGTGAGCGCGTCGAACGCCAAGGTCACCATCTCGCCGGTCGGGACGTCGGTAGACAGCGCGGGATCGAGCGATCGCGGGTCGTAGGTCTCGTAGTAAGTGAGCACGCCCCCGGCCCCGCTTCCTCCCGGTCGCTCGCCGCTGCACGCAGCGGTCGCGACGAGGGCCGCGGGGACAGTGACTCGGAGCGCGCGCATGTGTTCTGGAGTCGAAAAGGTTGACAGTGCCGGGGGGAGGTAGCCAACATACGGAAGCAGCCCCACTGCGTCAATTGCGTCCCCTCGTTCTTGTCCTGCTCGTCGCCGTGTCCGCGGCGGCTTCCCTCGCCGCGCAGCAAGAGCAGCGAGTCGTGCGCGGTCTCTCGTTCGAGGGAAACCGGGCCATCGACGGCTACACGCTCAGGACGGCGATCGCGACGTCGAATTCGAGCTGGTTTGCGCGCGTTCCGCTGATCCGCCATCTCGGCCTGGGCGTGAAGCGCGTCTTCGACGAGCTCGAATTCCGCCGCGACGTGGTTCGCCTGATGCTCCTGTATCGGCAGAGCGGCTATATGACCGCGGTGGTCGACACCGTAGTGCGCCGTACGGGTCGCGACGTTTACATCGCGTTCCGGATCTACGAGGGCGAGCCGGTTCGGCTCGAGAAGCTAGAGGTGCTTGGCCTCGAGTCGAGCTTTGACGTGCAGGAGTTGAAGCGGACCTTGCCGATCCGCGAGGGAGACCCGTTCAACCGCCTGCTGTTTCAAGCGGCTGCCGACACCATCGTGAGTCGCCTGCGGAATCGGGGCTATCCCTTCGCCGAATTCTTCCGGAGCTTCGATGTGGACGCGGCGGCGCTGAAGGCGAGCGCAGCGCTCGAGGCCGTGCCGGGGCCGCGGATGCGCGTCGGGGAGGTTGTGATTACCGGCACGCGGCAGGTGGACACTGGCACAGTGCGCAAGATGTTGTCAGTAAAGCGGTACGATCTGTTCCGGCAAGACCGCCTGTATCAAACCCAGCGCGACCTTTACGGCTTGGGGATGTTCCGCACCGTCAACGTGGTCCTCGCCGACTCCGTGCCACCCCCAACCGGCGACTCGACGGTGCGGATCCTGGTGCGTGTGAGCGAGGCGCCCCTGCGCCGGATCCGCATAGGGGCCGGTTATGCGGCCCTCGACTGCTTCCGGTTCCAGGCCGGGTGGACGGGGTACGACTTCCTCGGCGGTGCGCGCGCCCTCGACCTGACGGGTCGGGTGTCCAAGCTTGGCGTCGGGTTCCCGACGAACGCCCGGCTTCGCGACAACGTGTGCCGCTTTCTGCAATCCGATAGGACGGCGGACACGGTGAACTACAGCATCGGGTTGACTCTGCGTCAGCCAGTGTTCTTGTCACCGCGCCACACGGCGAGTCTCGGCGTGTTTGCCGAGAGGCGCTCTGAGTTCGATGCCTACACGCGCCAGGCCGTCGGATT
>JBOHSI010000073.1:0-4256 GCA_050733055.1 Gemmatimonadales bacterium | reverse complement strand
CCGCTGGGCTGCCGGAGCCGGGGTCCCCGCTGCGAGCGGTTCGAGCGGCGCCTCCCGAACAATCGGCGCCACGACCGCCGTGAGCCGCCCCATCTCCGGCACGATGCGCACTCGCACGAGCCCGCGGTCCGCCACATACTCGAACTCGGTCTCGGCTCCTCGATCGATGTGGTCCGCGGACTCGGACGGCGCCACTTCGACGAGCAAGGCGTAGATGTGCTGGTCGGTCAACGGCTGCTTCGAGACCTTCCGCGGCTTCCCGTCCTTGATCAAGGTGACCGGCTCGTCGGGCAGCAGGTAGAGCTGGTCGCCCTTTTCGCGCAACAGGACATCGACGAACGGATCGATCCGGGCGGGCATCCGTCAATCCAGCGGGCGCGCGTACAGCACATGCGCGCGGTTGACGTAGTGAGTGGCCGCGTGGGTCCACACGGCGAAGAACGGGTCGTGGGACGCGTTCAGATAGTCGAGCAATCGCGAGTGGTAGGAGGGGAGCTCGACGCTCGCCCAGCCGGCCAGCGTCGAGCCGCCCGCCAGGACGATCTCGACGCCCAGCAGCTTGGCCGCCGAGAGCCGAGCCGGATCCGCGATCGGCGCCTGCCGGTCCACGGAGACCGAGATGGTGTGCACCTTGGAGACGAGCAGCACGTCCTCGGCTTCCGTCGAGCGAAACGCGAAGAAACCCTCCGGCCGATTGAGCATCTCCAGCACTGTCTCGGGCCCGTCGTGCTGCGGGACGCGCTCCATGACGTAGATCTGTCCGGGACGGGAGACGCCCTGCGTCAGGAGGACGTGCGCGGGCACGGCGGTGCGGGGGAGCGAGAAGTCGGACACAGCTTGGGTCAGCGAGGCTGGCACTGGGCCACGGCGGGCGCCGTGCGGCCGCAGGCGATCTGCTGGTCCATCCCGCTCGCGATCGGGCCGCAGGCGGTGGTCTGCGCGCCCTCGCGGGCCGCCTGATCGGTGGGCCCGACGGCCGTTGCGCAGTTGGTGCGACCGCGGAAGTCCAGGCACACACGGCACTCGACCTTGGCGCGGGCCGTGGTCATGAAGAAGAACAGCGCGGCCACG
Source organism: Gemmatimonadales bacterium (assembly GCA_050733055.1). GTDB lineage: Bacteria > Gemmatimonadota > Gemmatimonadetes > Gemmatimonadales > GWC2-71-9 > DASUAL01. Next base: position 3,185 of record JBOHSI010000073.1, on the reverse strand, counting down.
GCGAACACCGCGGCGAGGCTGTAGAGGGTAGACCGTTTCATGGCCCTAAGGTATGAACGCCGTCCGGAAAGGTCGAGAGCCGAGCGGCGCCCGGCCGCTCGGCTCTCGTGCTTGCGGTGACACCCCGCGGTATCCGCCGGTCAATGTCCCCCGGCCGCCGCCGACCGGCGCTCGGAGGGGGACTCGTGGAACTGCTCCTTCTCGGTCGAGCCCTCCATCGCCGTCACCGACGACAGTCCACCCGTCGCGATCTGGGTGATCTCGTCGAAGTACCCCACGCCGACGAATTCCTGATGCCGGATCGCCTCGTAGCCGTCCCCCTCGGACGCGAACTCGCGGGTTTGCAGGTCGGCGTAGGCGGCCATGCCCCTTTCCTTATAGTCCTTCGCCAGCGCGAACATACTGTGGTTCAGGGCGTGAAACGCGGACAGGGTCACGAACTGGAATCTGTAGCCCATCGCGCCCAGGTCTTTCTGGAAGGACGCGAGCTGGGCGTCGTTCAGGTGCTTGCGCCAGTTGAAGGACGGGGAGCAGTTGTACGCGAGCAGCTTGCGCGGATACTTGGCCCGGATCGCCTCGGCGAACTGTTTCGCCTCTTTGAGGTCGGGCTTCGAGGTCTCGAACCAGAGCAGGTCCGCGTACGGCGCGTACGCGAGGCCGCGCGCGATGGCCGATTCCATACCGGGGTTCACGCGTATGAAGCCTTCGGTGGTGCGCTCGTCCAGGACGAATCGGCGGTCGTAGGGATCGATGTCGTTGGCGAGAATGGTAGCGCTGAGCGCGTCGGTGCGCGCGATGAGAATCGTGTCGACGCCCGCGACGTCGGCCGCGAGCCGCGCCGAGACGAGCTTGGTGACGAACTCGCTCGTCGGGACCAGCACCTTCCCGCCGAGGTGCCCGCACTTCTTGAGCGACGCGAGCTGATCCTCGTAGTGCACCCCCGCCGCCCCGTGCACGATCATGTTGAGCATCAGCTCGTACGCGTTCAGCAGCCCGCCGAACCCGGCCTCCGCGTCGGCGACGATCGGCACCAGCCAATCGACCGAGTCGTCACCCTGCATGTGATGGATCTGGTCGGCGCGCACGAGCGCGTTGTTGATGCGCTGGACGAGGTGGGGGACCGAGTCGGCGGGGTACAGGCTCTGGTCGGGGTAGGTGTGCAGCGCGGTGTTCATGTCGCCCGCCACCTGCCAGCCACTGCAGTAGATCGCCTTGAGCCCCGCTTTGATGCACTGCACCGCCTGGGCGCCGGTGATGGCGGACAACGCCGCGATGGGCTCGTTTTCCTGCAGCAGCTGCCACAAGCGCGCGGCGCCGCGCTTCGCCAGCGAGTACTCGATCTGTACCGTCCCCCGCAGCCGCCACACGTCGCCCGCGGCGTAGGGCCGCTTGACGCCGTCCCAGCGGCTGTCCGTTGCCCACTCGCGCTCGAGCGCGCTGGTAAACTCGTGCTTGTCCATGCCGTCCCTGTCCGATGCGTTAGTCGAGGTAGTCATACGCGACCGTCGTCAGGTACTCTGCAAACTCCGGGCCGGTCGCGAGCTCGGCCAGGAGCCGCGCCGCAAGCGAAATCTTATCCCGGGCCGCACCCTCCGCAGCCACCCGTTCGGGTAGGGTCTCCACGATTTCGGCCAGGACTTGTTGCACCAGTGCGGCAGTGACCGGGGGCCCGTCTCGCAGTCGCACCTCGTGTCGCAGCCATTGCCACACCTGCGCCCGGGAGATCTCGGCGGTGGCGGCGTCCTCCATCAGATCGTAGATCGGGACGCACCCCATCCCCCCGAGCCAGGCGGTGAGGTAGCGGAGCGCCACATCGAGATTGGTGCGCAGGCCCGCAGCGGTGATCTCCCCCTCGGGCGCGGCCAACAAATCCCGCGCCGTCACCCGCACGTCCTCGCGCTTCACGTCGACCTGATGCGGCCCCGGCATGTGGGCGTCGAAGACGTTTCTAGCGACGGGCACGAGCGCCGGATGCGCCACCCAGGTGCCGTCGTGGCCTTGGCGAACCTCCCGCAGCTTGTCCTGGCGGACCTTGTCGAGCGCCTCGGCGTTGCGCGCGGGATCGCGCTTGATCGGGATCTGCGCCGCCATCCCGCCGAGGGCGTGAATGCCCCGCCGGTGGCAGGTGCGGATCACAAGCTCCGCGTACGAGCGCAGAAACGGCTTGTCCATGGTGATGAGCTTGCGATCGGGGAGCACGCACTCGCGCCGGTGCCGGAATTTCTTGATGTAGCTGAAGATGTAATCCCAGCGCCCGCAGTTGAGGCCGGCCGCGTGGTCGCGCAGCTCCCACAGGATCTCGTCGGCTTCGAACGCGGCGAGGATCGTCTCGATGAGCACGGTGGCTCGGATGGTTCCGCGCGGCATGCCGAGCGCGTCCTGGGCGAAGCTGAAGACGTCGTTCCAGAGACGCGCCTCGAGGTGGCTCTCGAGCTTGGGGAGATAGAAGTACGGGCCGGAGCCCTTCGCGGCGAGCGCGGCCGCGGTGTGGAAGAACGCCAGCCCGAAGTCGAACAGCGACGCCGAGATCGGCCGGCCGTCCACCAGCAGGTGCTTCTCCACGAGGTGCCAGCCCCGCGGCCGCACGACGAGCGTCGCCGTCCGCGCGTCCAGCTCGTAGCGCTTCCCCTCGGGACTCGCGTACGAGATCGTGCCGGCCACCGCGTCGCGGAGGTTCTGCTGGCCGCGCAGGCTGCTTTCCCACGTGGGAGCGTTCGAGTCTTCGAAGTCTGCCATGAAGACGTTGGCCCCGGAGTTGAGGGCATTGATCATCATCTTGCGGTCGACCGGGCCGGTGATTTCCACACGCCGGTCGAGCAGGTCGGGCCGGATTGGGGCGACCGTCCACTCGCGCTCGCGGATCTCGCGGGTCTCGGGCAGGAAGTCCGGCAGCTCGCCGCTGTCGATCCGCTGCTGGCGGAGCCGCCGGCGCTCGAGCAGCTCCTGGCGCGTCGGCTCGACGCGCCGCGCCAGCGCGGTGAGGAACGACACCGCCGCGGGGCTCAGAATCCCGCCGCAGTCGGGGGGCGGCGGCTTCACGACCCGCCCTGCCGATTCGGTCGCAGGCATACCTAAGACTAATTGAACACCATAGCTTTGACGACCGACATGCCCAGCACTCTGGTCGTCGTCGCCCTCGGCTTGCTCCTTGCGGGCGCGTTCACCCTGCGCGCCGTCCCCTCGGC
>JBOHSI010000072.1:0-7535 GCA_050733055.1 Gemmatimonadales bacterium | reverse complement strand
GTCCTGCACCGTGGCTGCGACGGGGGCGGGGGAAGCGGGGGGGGCGGGGGGGGCGGTGCCCGCACCGGGCACGGCAGCACTCGCGACGCGGTCCGCGTGCTCGGCCTGCTCCCGGCCACAGGCGCCGAGGAGCAGCAGGGCCACGGTGACGGCGGTGAGTCTTCGCATCGGTCGTGGTTCTCTATACACCTCTCATGCGGCGCTCGCTTAGGCCCGCACACCCGCCAGATGTCCCGCTCTCGACCTTCCACGTCACTTGAGGTTCGCAACTCCAGGCGTGAGCAGGATCACCGTGAGCAGGGTCACGGCGGTCGCGGCTGCGCATGCGCCACTTATGGAAGCTCGACGGACCCCTTTTTCTCGACGAGACTTCGGCACGATGAGTAGGGCGCGGGCTTCCAAACACCGTCTCTCCCGTCCCGACCTGGCGGCGGAGATCCTGATCGACCTCGTGAAGCAACGGGTCGAGGAGACGCGGGACGCCCGCGCCGCTGCCTTGGCGCGCCCGCGCCGGGCGCGGCAGCCACTCTACCTGCTGGGCCTGGTCGGGCTGTTCTTGGGGCTCACCGGGTGGAACGTGGTGCGCGCGACCGACCCCCCGGCGGTCTACAGCCCCCAGGAGTGGGAGGCCTCCCTGCGCTTTCGCATCTACCTCGCGGCCCAAGCCGTCGAGGCGTATCGCGAGTCGACCGGTGCGCTCCCGACGACGCTGGCGGCGTTGGGGATCGACGATGAGGGTTTCTCACTCGTCCCTGGGGACTCGACCTATACCATCGTCGCCCAGCATGCCCCACAGCGTCTCAGCTATCGACGCGGAGACGATCTCGCGCCGTTCGCATCCGCTTACGCTGCCCTCGCGCGGGGAGGCCGGCCGTGAACCGGCGCGGATTCTCCTTCATCGAGCTGATGGTGGCGCTCGTGGTGTTCGGAATTCTCGTGAACCTCGCCGTTCCGGCGATCACGACTGTGCAGCGGAAGGCGGATGCGGTGCACGTGATCGCCGACTTCGGCGCGATCCGCACCGCCGCGATGGACCGGTACGCCGCCGATGGAGCGTTTCCTCCGAGTGACAGCTGGGGGCAGGTGCCGCCGCGCATGGTGGGGTCGCTCCCGGCTGGGTTTGCCTTCCGATACAAGACCCTGCAGTATCGCTGGCGCAGCCGGCCGCTCCGCAGCCGTAGAGGGGGGCGGGCTTCGCAGCCGGCCCTTCTCGGTCTCGAAGTACGCGGCAGGACTAGGGACCGTGCGCTCATGGCAGCCATCCGGGGAATCTACCGCGGGCCCATCCTCTTCAACTCGCCGACGGAGCTCACGTTGATCATCGAGTGATCATGGGCGGCTCCCTGTTCAGGCCGCCGTTGCGCCCGGTGAGCCCCGCGAGCAGCTGGAATTGGAGCGTCCGTGCCGCCGCATCGAACCTGAGCCAGGTCGGATCGATGGCCGGGTGTTGCGCGCCCGCCACACGCGAGAGCGTGACGCAGACAGCCACGGCCACAAGAGCGACCTTCGCCGCCGTCACTTGAACGCGGAGCTCGCCCGCCTGGTGAGGCGGTGCCGCAGCCGGCGCTGGTGGCGATGCACGAAGCTCAGGAATCGCATCGCCAGGTTCAGCAGACCGGGCGGCTTGGCCACGCGGGCATCCGCTACGCCGGGGATGCTCTGGGCCCTGGCATACAGACGGCACGCCTCCCAGTCGAACTGCCAGATGTCGTCCAGCCAGAAGCTTCGCGAACCGTACTTCTCAAAATACCTGAGCACCTCGAAATCGTACCAATAGTATTTGTGCTGGACCACGCTACGCATATCGATGCCTTGCCGCTCCCAGCCGGCGAACCATTCCGCGGAGCAGGCTTCGACCGTGCCGGCCCCCGTATAGTCCAGATACGTCGCGTAGCGAAGCCGGCGCTTCAGCACGAACGGGCACGTGCCCAGGCCCTTCTCCAGGACGGAATACCAGCGGATCTTCGCCGCCACGGCGCCCGGCCGCAGCGCGTTATAATGAAGGAACTTGATGTCGTGAAGCTCCAGACGTACAGCGTTGTCGGGCACGGGAACGCGATTGCTGTGGATCGTCCTCGGGGCATGGAGGGCTCCGTCGTCCACATACCCGAGCGGGCGGAGTTGGTCATGTCGCATGCAGCGCTCCGGCGTACCATACAAGTCGACCCGCTCGAAGCAGAGGATGGTACCGGGCGCCGCCCTCAGCATCGTTTGCCAGCCCGGCGAATCGAGGGCGTTGGCCGCCAGGATTTCGTCGGCGTCCAGGGCGAGGATGATCCGAGGTGAGGGCACGAGCACGCGCGCCTGCTCGATCAGGAGCAGGGACCGGTTGCGCTCGTTGTACTCCTCTTTCGGGTTATCGACCACGGTGACCTTGGGGTAGCGTTCACAAATGCATCGACTGTTGTCGGTCGAGTGCTGGTCGGCGATGATGATGTGGTCCGCGAAACGGCTGGTCACGGACAGGAAACGATCGAGGATCCACTCCTCATTACGGACCGGGGTAACGACAACGATCTTTGGTCGCTTGCTCGATGGAGAGCTCATCGGCCTCGCCGCCATGAAAGCCCTCAATCTGTACCGCCTCCGGCACCCCGGCCAGCACGCGAGACGCTGATGCTCTCGCTCCGCCTCCTCCTGGGCCTCGCGGCCGCGCAGCAGAGCGACTCCCAGCAGATCCTGCGGTTCGCCCGGGAGGCCCAGGCCGACTTCGAGTGGATCAGGCGGCGCCACCTCCCGACGCGCCTCGGCTACGCAGGAAGCGCCTGCGACGAGCGGATCGGCCGGTTCTGCTTCTGGCACCCGAACGACCGCGTGGATCCGCCGCCCCCCCCGGAAGAGCCGCGGCGCATCCGAGTGGCACGGGACCGACTCGTTCAACAACTCGACAGCCTCGCGGCTCTGCTGCGCGGCGACGAGTGGATCGCCGGCCAGCTGGTAGGCTACCTGGTGGAAAGCGGCCGCTCGACCGAGGCCGTCGCGGCCGCCCGGGCGTGCGGCGCCGCCGCGTGGTGGTGCCAGGCGCTCGCGGGCTTCGCGCTGCACACGGCGGGCGATTTCGCGGGCGCAGACAGTGTGTATGGGGCTGCTCTGGGGGACATGCCGCGCGAGGAGCGCTGCCGTTGGACCGACCTGACACTGCTCCTCGAGGGCGAGCTGAGCCGGCGCTACCGGCGGCTTGGGTGCGAAGGGCGTCGAGCCCTCGAAGGCCGCCTGTGGTGGCTCGCCCAGCCGCTCTATTCGCTCCCGGGCAACGACCGCCGCACCGAGCATCTCGCCCGGGCGACGCTGGCCCATGTCGCCGAGAACGCCCGCACGCCTTACGCGGTCTCCTGGGGCGACGACCTGCGGGAGATCACGCTTCGCTACGGTTGGCCGACCTATTGGACCCAGGAGCCAGCTGGCGGGAGTGCGCCGTCGGACCTCATCGTCAGCGGTCACGAGCCGAGCCCCTCGTTTCATTTCCTCGCCGATGCGCGCGCGTTCGACGATCCGGCCGGCGCCGCGTCGACCGCCTGGACGCTCGACGCCCGGCGACCGCGGGAGCGCTACGGCCCGGCGTACGCCCGCTCGGTCGCGCCGCTTGAGCACCAGGTGGCCTTGTTCCGGCGCGGGGACTCGTGTCTCGCCGTCGCGGCGTATGACGTGCGTCGCGACACGCTGTTCGACCGGGGGCCCCCCGATGCGACACTCGTGCTGGCTCGGGATGACCTTGCGGCACCGGTAATCGAGCGGCGCCCCGCCGCCGGCTCCTCCGACGTGATCGTCGCCCTGGTGGAGTGTAAGCCGCTGCTTCTGGGCCTGGAGGTCGTGGCGCTGGACCGGCGTCACGCGGCCCGTGCGCGCTACGGCGTACAGCCCCCCCCGGACCCGCACGTTACCGGGGACGGCGTTACGGTCTCGGACATTCTCCTGTTCGATCCCCCGGACTCGCTGCCGACGGAGCTCGCGGCGGTCCTCGCCTACGTGCGCGGCTCTGTCACCGCACGGCCCGACGCGCGGCTCGGGCTGTTCTGGGAGGTGTACGGGCTCAACCCGGCGGGGGAGACCGTGATCACCGCCGTCGACGTGGTCCCGGCGCGCGCGGGGTGGCTGCGCCGGGCGACGCAGTCGCTCGGCCTGGCGAAACGCCGCGCGGCGGTGCGGCTCGAGTGGAGCGAAGTTCTCCGACCGCACGGGCTCGTGGCGGGGGGGGCGGGGCGGGCGCTCGCCCTGGAGCTGTCGGGGCTGTCACCGGGGCGGTATCGGGTCGCGGTGCGCGCCGCGACGGAGCGATCGGCGGCAGTCGCCGCGCGGGACATCGAGATCGGGGGACGGTAAGACAAGAGACCCGGGGGGTCCCGGGGTCTCTTGGTGATTTGACCGTCGCCGGAGCGGCTAACTGACGGCCGGCGTCGGCGCTTTGAGCGGCTCCGCGGGCACCGCGGACACGATGACGCCCTCGCCCAGCGCCACGCCGGGGCCGGGGATCACACCCTGCTCGCCACCGAAGTACGCCTCCTCGCCGTGCTCGGTGAGGTCGAGCCCCCGGAGCTGCTCGCGCACCTCGGCCTTCGCACCGAGTGTCGCCTTCACGAGCGTCATGATGGCCGCGGTTCCCGCCGCCGCGATGCCCGCCGCCGCCAGCACCGCGATGAGCTGAACGCCGAGCTGCGCGAAGTTCCCCGCGAGCACTCCGTTACCGCCGCCGGGGTTCGCGAGCTTGGTCGCGAACACGCCCGTCAACAGCGCCCCAGCCACTCCTGCGACCCCGTGGCAGGAGAACACGTCCAGCGAGTCATCGAGCCGCGTGGCGGATCGGATCTGGATGGCGATGTAGCTTACGAGCGCCGCCAGCGCGCCGATAGCGATGGAGGCCGGCACGGTTACGTAGCCTGCCGCCGGCGTGATGCCTACCAGTCCGACCACCACTCCGGTCGCCGCACCCACCGCCGTCACCTTGCCGGTGCGGAACAGATCCAGCGCGGCCCACGCGACGAGCGCGGTCGCCGCCGCGGTGTTGGTGTTCGTGAAGGCGAGCGCCGCGACGCCGTTCGCCGCGAGGGCGGAGCCGGCGTTGAAGCCGAACCAGCCGAACCACAAGAGCCCCGCACCGAGCAGCACCAGCGGCACGTTGTGGGGCACGATGGGCGTGCGCTTGAAGTCCTTGCGGGGTCCGAGCATGCGGGCGGCGACGAGGGCCGAGACGCCTGCGCTGATGTGCACGACGGTGCCGCCGGCGAAGTCGAGCGCGCCGAGCTTTTGCAGCCAGCCGCCGCCCCACACCCAGTGGGCGAGCGGGTCGTAGATGAACGTCGCCCACAGCACGAGGAACACGAGGTACGCCCGGAACCGCATGCGCTCGACGATCGCCCCGGAGATGAGCGCCGGGGTGATGATCGCGAACATCAGCTGGAACATGGCGTGCGCCTGCAGCGGGATCGTGGCGGCGTAGGCGGGGTCGGGATCGACTCCCACGCCCCTGAACCCCAGCCAGGCGAGCCCGCCCCACAGCGGCGACGGCCCGTGGGCGAACGCGATGGAATAGCCGAACAGGACCCACTGCACGCTGATGACGCCGAGCGCCACGACGCTCATCATCATCGTGTTGAGAGCGTTCTTCGGCCGGACCAGCCCGCCGTAGAAGAAGGCGAGGCCCACCGTCATCACCATCACCAAGGCGGTGGACGCGAGCACCCAGGCTGTGTCGCCCGCCGAGATCGTCGGTGTCATGGCTCCTCCCCCGCGGTGGCGCCGACGTGGTGGGCGCTCTCGAGCGCGGCGCGCTGCACCTCGTCCGCGTTGACGGCCGTGAGGGCCGCGTTGTCCAGCTCGCCGGTCCGGATCCGGACGACCCGCTCGATCGGCTGCACGAAGATCTTGCCGTCGCCGACCTCGCCGGTGCGTGCCGAGGAGAGGATCGCCTTGATGCACGGTTCGACGAACGGCTCCGAGCACACCATCTCGATCTTCACCTTCTCGTGGAACTCCATGACGACCGTGGTGCCGCGGTACTGCTCGACGATTTCCTGCTCGCCACCGTGCCCGCTGACGCGGGACAGCGTGATCCCGGTGATGCCGGCCTGGAACAGCGCTGCCTTGACTTCAGGGAGCCGTTCGGGGCGCACGATAGTGGTGATGAGTTTCATGAACGCCAAGCTAACTCCTCCCACACGCGCTGTCAAACGTTTTTTGCACTTTTTGCACGTCTCAACAGACAGTTCATCCCCCACCCTGAATAGCAATGGCCGTACCGCCACCGGAATTGTGCAAATTATGTCGAACTGCTGCCACACCCCGTCAGCTCGGGTTACTCCGTTCGGGTAGGTGCCCTGGTGCTCTTGGGGTGAGCGCTGGCTGCGGGCGGTGTGGCCTCGAACTATCTATCGGCGGCCCTCGCCGCCTGTGTGGCGCGCCGCAACGGCCCCGGTGGCGGGTGACCCCAACCGAGGACACTCCGGCCCCGCGCCGGTGCTCCCGTCACCCGGCATGGAATTCGCCCTGACGCCCGCCGGCGAATCCTCACGGAGGGCTCCATGTGTGCAGCAGGGCGTGTGGTGGGGGTGGTCGGCATCCTCATGCTCACTGCGTTCGCGGCGTGGGCGCAACACCCCCAACGGCGCGAGGGCTTCTGGATCGGCTTTGGGCTGGGGTACGGCGGCGCGGACATCACTTGCGACAATTGTGTCGAAGGGCGCCGTGAAGGCGGCGTCACGGCGTTTCTCAAACTGGGCGGGTCGCCCAGCCGCAACGTGCTCATCGGCGGCGCGCTCAACGGGTGGTCGCGCGAGCGGGGCGGCGCGACCGAGACGATGGGCAACGTCACGGCATCGGTCTACTACTACCCCTCCGCCACCAGCGGTCTGTTCGTGACCGGGGGGCTCGGGTTCTCGAGCTACCTTGTGGATACGAGCCCCGAGGTGACCGGGACCGGGTGGGGCTTCACCGGCGGCATCGGCTACGACATTCGGGTGGGCCGCAACGTGTCGCTCACCCCGGTCGTGAACTTCCTCTTCGGCGGCGTCGGTGACCTCGAGCTCTCGGGTGGCGCTGGGACGTTCGCAACGGGGTGGAACCAGAACGTGATTGACTTCGGGCTGGGCGTGACGTTCCATTGAGGCGCCCAGCCTCCCAATGAACGCCGGGGCCCGCACGGGACCCGGCGTTCGTTATCTTGGGCGACGCCGATGCTCGCCCTCCTCGCGGCGCTCAGCCTCCAGCATCCCGCCGGTCCGTGCCCCCGGCCGTGGGCGGCCGCAGCTGCCGCCCACGTGGAAGCCGGGTGGCGAGCCTACCGGCAGGGGGCCGTGCGTGCGGCTGAGGCGGCGCGGAGTTTCGCGGCGGCCGATTCGCTGTGCCCCGGCGATCACGGCGCGCAGGTCGGGTTGGGGTTCGTGCTGTTGCGTCAGGGCCGCCCGGCCGAGGCCGAGGAACGGTTCGCCCGGGCGGTGGTCACCGACTCCTCCGACGCGGACGCCTGGTACGGGCTCGGCCTGGCGCGGGCGCGCCGCGGCTGGCGGGCGCAGGCCGTGGTGGCCTGGCAGCGGGCGCTGCGC
>JBOHSI010000071.1:0-7990 GCA_050733055.1 Gemmatimonadales bacterium | reverse complement strand
CGCACGCCCACGACCCGCGTCGGCCAGCCGAGCGCCGCCACGCCGAGCAGCAGGCCCGCGACGGTGCCGCCGGTGCCGAGCGGCGCGACGATCGCATCCGGGGGTTCGGGGCACTGATCGGCGAGCTCGAGCGCGGCCAGCAGATGGCCCGTCACGGCTCGAGGGTGCGCGCCGCCGCCGGGGATCCAGCGGCGCGGCCCGAGTCGACGCGCCCGGCGCCACGCCGAGAGCAGTGCGAGCGGCAACGCGGCACGCGTGCGCGCGCGGACGACGAGGGCGGCGTGTGCGTCGCACGCGGCGGCAACGGCGCGGCTCGTCTCGGTCTCGGCCTGCGGGAACTGCGCTAGCGCAGCTTGGCACGCCAACGTTGCCGCGTGCACGGCGGTGGCGAGGCAGTGCGTCGAGCCGGTCCCGCCCACGGTGACGAACACCGTGCCCGCGCTAGCGCCCGCAAGGAGAAACTCGAGCCCCCGCACTTTGTTGCCGCCGCAGCGTGGGGATGAGCGGTCCTCGTGCTTGAGCCGGAGGTCGACCAGGCCGACGGCGCGCGCCAGTCCCGGGGCCGGCGCGAGCGGCGTGGGCCAGTCGCCCAGGCTACAAGGCGCCAGCGCGCGGCGTATCTTTCGGGTCAGTTCATCCGCTTCACGCACGCCTGCCCCTCAACCCTGGGTTACGAGGTCGCGATGCGGGTTGCTACGGACTACATCCGCCACGCCGCACGCGCCGCCCGCAAGTGCGCGGGCGACCCGCTGGGTGGCGCTCCCCAGCCGCCGGACCCCGAATTCTACAAGACGCTCGCCAAGGCGCTCGAGGAAATCGCGGCCGGCCTGGAGCAGCTCAGCAAGGAAGAGTGAGCTACATCCACACGCCCGAGGCGCTCGCCGAAACGGTGGCGGCGTTCCGCCGCGAACCGCTCGTGGCGGCCGACACCGAGGCGGCGAGCTTCCACCGCTACCGGGACCGGATCTTCCTCGTCCAACTCTCGACGCGGGCGCGCACGGCGATCGTAGATCCCCTCGCGCTCGCCGATCTCTCGCCGGTCGGCGATCTGCTCGCCGACCCCGCTGTCGAAAAGGTGTTCCACGACGCCGACTACGACCTGCGGATCCTCGACCGCGACTACGGATTCCGGGCGACGCGGATCTTCGACACGCGCATCGCGGCGCAGCTCGCGGGTGAACCGGCCATCGGGCTCGCGGCGCTGCTCGAAAAGTACGCCGGGGTGAGGCTCGCCAAGGAGCACCAGAAGGCTGACTGGTCCCGTCGCCCCCTGTCCCCCGCCATGCTCGCCTACGCGGCAGCGGACACCCAGCACTTGCCGGCTCTGCGCGACGCTCTGCGCGAGCGGCTCCGGGTGCTCGGGCGGCTCGAGTGGGCGGACGAGGAGTGCGCCCGACTGGGAGCGCTCCGGTGGACAGGCGTACCGGACGGTGCGGACTCGTTTCTGCGGGTGAAGGGCGCGAAGGCGCTGGCGCCGCGCTCCCTCGCTGCGCTGGGCGAGCTGTACCGGTGGCGGGAGGCCGTCGCCGCGGAACAGGACAAAGCGATGTTCCGCATCATCGGAAACGACGCGCTGCTCGCCGTGGCGAAAGCGCTCCCCGGGTCCGCGGCCGACCTCACGCGGATTCCCGGGCTCCCGCCGACGCTGGCGCGACGATACGGCCCCGCCCTGCTGGAGTGCGTCGGTCGGGCGCGAGCGCTCGGTGACGCAGAGCTGCCGCGGATCGAGCGCGCCACCCGGCCGGTCAAGGATGCCGCATTCGACGCGCGGGTCGAGCGCCTCAAAGCCGCGCGCAACCGGGTGGCGGAGCAGCTCGGGCTCGACCCGGGCGTGCTGTGCGGCCGCACAACGCTGGAGGCGGTGACCCGGGCTACGCCCGCGCCAAATGATCGCGCCGGGCTCGCCCGGGTTGGGGAGCTCCGGCGCTGGCAGATCCAAGTGCTCGGAGACGCGCTGCTCGCGGCGCTCAGCTAGAGACCCATCACGGCGCGCACTTTCGGGTCCATCCGCTCCGGCGTCCAGTAAGGCTCCCACACAATCTCGATGTCCACGTCTTTCACGCCGTCGAGCGCGCGGATCACCCGGTACGCGTCGTTCGTGATCATCGGCCCTGCCGGGCAGCCGGGCGAGGTGAGCGTCATCTCCACGCGTACGGCGCCGTCGTCGACCGCGACGTCGTACACGAGTCCGAGGTCGATGATGTTCATGTCGAGCTCGGGGTCCTTCACTTGCCGCAGCGCGTTGCGCACGACCTCATCGTTGAGCATTCCGCTCCACCCTCCTCCTGGAGAACCTAGTGCCGTTCCAGCTGGTTTGCCACCGGATCACGCGTCGGGTGGCTGAGCGCGACAGGACTGGAACGGCTATCGGCGACGGCATAGCCGCGCACCAGACAGCGCCGCCGCCGCGCGATCCACGCGTACACCCGCCGCGCCACTGGCAGCACACCCGGCACCTGGAACGCCCAGCCGAGCCACTGCTTTCCCGGAAGCAGGCGGAGGATTTCCGGCGCAGCGTCCGCGCCAGCGAAGACGCGTCCGTCGGGGAGCATGAGGTGCATCGCCGCCGCGAGCGCCGGCAGCGGAATCCCGAAGGCGGCCACGCGAGCCTGGTCCTGAAACGGGATCAGCGTGAGGCGATGTGCCCGGTCCCAGCGTCGCACGAGATCCGCAGACGCCCGACAGAACCCGCACTCCCCGTCGTAGATCAGGGTCGCCCGGTCAGCGCGCATCGGCCACCCGCGCGGCGGCGTCGGCAACGAGGCCCCGAACCTCCTTCACCACAGTGAACGGGCGCCGGGCGCGCGGCGCGAACGCACGGTTCGTCAGCAGCACGACGAACACGTCCCGGTCCGGATCGATCCAGAGCGACGTCCCCGTCCAGCCGGTGTGGCCGTAGCTCCTGGGCCCGAACAGCGTACCAGCGCTCGACACGTCTTCTCCGGTCGGCACCGCCTGCCAGCCGAGCGCGCGCGCCTCGGTGCCTCGGCCGAAATCCACGGCTCTCGCGGTGAACGTTTGCACGGTCTCCGCCCTCACCAGCCGGCGCCCGTCCGGGCGCGTCCCGCCCCGCAGCATGAACTGCGCGAAGCGCCCGACGTCGGCCGCCGTGCCGAATAGCCCCGCGTGACCAGCGACCCCGCCGAGCTTCACCGCGTTTTGGTCGTTCACGACTCCCGCCACGGCGTGCCCGCGCCACACTCCGGTCGGCGCGATGCGGCGTCGCAGGCGCGCCGCCGGACGGAACATCGTCTGCCCGAGCCCCAGGGGGGCGAGCAGCTCGCGGCTGGCGAGTGCGTCGAGCGGCGCGCCGCTCACGCGCCGCACGATCTCGCCCAAGAGGATGGCGTTCACGTCGCTGTACACGACCCGCGTCCCGGGCGAGACCAGCGGCTGCTGCGCGAACACGATGCGGAGCGCTTCGGCCGAGTCTCGGGCCTCCCGGGACAACGGCAGCGTCGCCCGCAAGCCCGACGTGTGCGTGAGGAGCCGCCGAACCGTGATCCCCGCCGTGCCCGCACCCTTGAACTCCGGGATGTACGCCGCCACCGGCGCATCGAGTTGCACCGCGCCGTGGTCCACGAGCCGCATGAGCAACGTCGTCGTCGCGATCACCTTGGTGAGCGAGGCCAGATCGTAGATCGTGCTGTCCGGATCGACCCGCGGACTGGCGGCCGACCAGGTGAGGCGGCCGTAACCCTTGGCGAAGAGGATGGTATCGCGCCGCCCGATGACCAGCGCCGCCCCAGGATAGGCCCCGCGCCGGATGCCGGCCACGATTATGGCATCGAAGGTGGCCGCATCGAGCGATGCACGCCCAGGTGCGTGAACTTCGGGCCCACGGCCCAGGGCCGCCGCAGGCGACGCGGCGGTCGCCTGGAGCGCCAGCGCCAGCGCTACGACCAAACGCCCGGAATCCGGCGGCCGCAGGAGGGGCAGCGGCCGTCCGCGCCCACGCGCTGCTGCTTGATCACATAGCCGTAGCGCTCGATGACCAGGTCGCCGCAGTCAGGGCAGTACGTGTGCTCCCAGCGGCCCACCCGCCCGGGGAGGTTGCCGGCGTAGACGAACTTGAGGCCCGCTCGAGCCCCGATCTCGCACGCCCGGACCAGCGTCTCGGGCGACGTGTTGTCGGGGTCCGTCATCCTGTAGTCCTTGTGAAACGCCGTCACGTGCCACGGGATCTCCGGCGAGACCGACGCCAGGTACTCGGCGGCGCGCGTGAGCTGCGCCGCGTCGTCGTTGAACCCGGGCACGACCAGCGTCACGATCTCAAGCCAAAAGCCCCGCTCATAGACCATGCGGACGGCGTCGAGGACGTGTTGCAGCACGCCGCCGAGCTCGCGATAGCGCTTATCGTCCATCGCCTTGAGATCGATCTTGTAGCAGTCGGTCGTGGGCCGGATGTAGTCGAGCACCTCGGGCGTGGCGTTCCCGTTCGAGATGAACGCGGTCTTGAGCCCGTGCGCCTGCGCGACCCTGAAGACGTCGACCGCCCACTCGGCGGTAATCAGCGGCTCGTTGTAGGACGAGCCCACCATCTTCGCCCCCTGCCGCAGGGCGAGGCGCACCAGCGCTTCGGGAGTGACGTCGGTGGGCAGCACACCCGCGGCATCGTCCCGCAGCGCCTGGCTCGTGAGCCAGTTCTGGCAGTAGCCGCAGTGGAAATCGCAGCCCAGCATGCCGAACGTCAGCGTGTCAGAGCCTGGCAGCACGTGGAAAAACGGCTTCTTCTCGGTAGGGTCGCACTGCAACGCGGCCACGTAGCCGGCGGGAACATACAGGGTCCCATCCTTATTGAACCGGACCTTGCAGATGCCGCGGCGGCCGGGCTTCACGAGGCAGCGATGCCCGCAGGCGAAACAGCGCACCGCACCGCCCTCGAGCCTCGCGATCAGCTCCCCCTCGCGCACGCGCGCCTCCAGCACCTGGGCGAGGGTTGCGGCCCCGCCGTCGGGCGCCTCGTGCGTCAGAAAGGAGATGATCCCGCGATGCGTCATGACCTGCTCCCCGTTCCGAATATACCCATCCCGAAGGGCTAGCGGAGGCTCCCGGGCGGCAGCTCGTACAGGAGCAGGGCCGAAGCGATGTCACGCGGCGAGAGGTCCCGTACCTTGGTGGTCGGGTACATCAGGTCCGCCGCATCGGAGGAGTGGTCAAGGCCAATGAGATGCCCGATCTCGTGCAGTGCGACGACGTGGACGTCGTCTGCCCGCAACGGCTGCCCCTTAGGATCCAACGCCGCGAGCGTCACGACCCCATTGACGAGGTGACCGTCACCGTCCCAGGTCAGGTCCGTCTGGCCGGTGCGCTCGATGTCGAACTGGGTCGTCCACCGGAGGTACACCTCGGCCGATCCCGAGTCGGCGTCCACATTGAAGCGGACCGGCACGCCCGCCTCCTGCCACCGCTGGAACGCGCGGCGCACCGCGTCGAGGAAGGTCGGCTGGAAGTTCCCGGCTGCGCCGGGGCCGAGGAAGACGCGCACCGGCCGCTGGACCCGGTTGTCCCATCGGTGCAGCATCGAGTCTTCGCTCTGGGCCACGACCTCGTTGAGGTAGGTGGTGCCCGCGCTCAGGCGGATGCGGCGGCGCGTCGCAGCGCGCGCGACCAGCTCGAAGTAGCTTGGGCCCTCGTCCAAGAGCGGCAAAACGGACGGGGGCGGCTGGGGCGCCTCGGTCGTCTGGGGGACCGTACCGTAGCGCGGGGTGGTGAAGGTCGGGGGCTCGCTCGGGTCCGAGCGCGCGCCGACGCCGGGGGCCGGCACGGCCCGGCGCCCGGGGGGTGTGGACGCGCGCCACAGCCCGACCGAAACGAGAAAAACGATGAGCCCGGCGACCCACACGGACATGCGGCGTTCGGTCATCGGGGCAATATGGGAAAACGCGGGCCCGCGCCGCTAGCTTTGCCTCCCGGGCGTCTCTATCATTGTGGCCGGCTTATGCTTGGACAGTAGGTGTTCGCGTTACCCGGGGTCCCTCTCATCCGCTGGCGTGGGTGGGTCATCGCGGCGTGGGCGGCGCTCGCGCTGCTGTTCGCGCCGCGGGCGAGTCACGTCCAGCAGGTTTTGGCGCTCCGCGGCGGAGCCAGTGAGAGCACCGAGTCCGCGCGCGCCACCGAGCTCCTCAAGCAGGCCTTCCCCAACCCCTTCGCCGACTACGTCGCCATCGTCGTGCACGGCCCGGTCCGCTTGACCAGCCAGCGCTTCCAGACCGTGCTGGACACCCTGAAGGCGGCGACCGAGGGGCTGCGCTTCGTGAGCCAGGTCGTGCCGGCCGGCGAGCTCGGCGAATCGAGCTTCGTCAGCAAGGACAAGCGCACAACGTTCCTCATCGCCGCTCTCAGTCCCGAGTTCACGAGCGACATCACCAGAAGCGTCGTCCCCGACCTGCGCACGGCGATCCGGGAAGCCCTCGCGCGGGTGTCCGGCGCCGACGGGTTCGACGTGATGGTGACGGGCTTCCCGGCGCTGGACCACGACGTCCGCGCGGTCAGCGCTGAAGACACGGAGCGGGGAGAACAGCGGGCGCTGCCGCTCACACTCCTCGTCCTGATCGTGGCGTTCGGCGCACTGGTGGCGGCCATGCTGCCGGTGATCGTCGGGCTGCTCGCGATCACAATCGCCCTCGGACTCGTGACGATCGCGGCGCGCTACGTCCCCATGTCGGTATTCGTGCTGAACATCACGACGATGGTGGGCCTCGGCGTAGGCATCGATTATTCACTGCTCATCGTGACGCGGTTCCGCGAGGAGCTGAACCGGGGCCTCTCACCCGTTGATGCGGCGGTGCGCACGATCGAGACCGCGGGGTCGGCCGTGATTACGTCCGGGCTGACGGTGATCGTGGGGTTCGCGGCGTTGCTCACGACGCCCCTCTCGGACACGCGATCGGTCGGCGTCGGCGGCCTACTCGTCGTCGCAGTGGCGGTGCTGCTCGCCACGACGTTCCTGCCGGCCCTGCTCGCCGTGCTGGGCCGCAACATCGACCGCCCCAAGTGGCTCGCCCATCCCCTGGCCCGGTTCCATACGCCGACGGGGTGGGAGCGGTGGGCCCGGTGGCTCGGCCACCGCCCGTGGCGCGCCGTCGCGCTCGGCGGGCTCGGGGTCGCTCTGCTCACCGCCCCGCTCGCGCAGATCCGACTCGGCCTCCCCGCTACGAACTGGTTTCCGCGCGAATCGGAGTCCGGCCGGGGGCTCGCGGTGCTGCGTGACACCCTGGGGGCGAGCGGCGCGATCCAGCCGATTCGGGTCGTCGTCCAGCTTCCCGAAGGAGAATCGGCGCTCTCGGGACGCCGCATCCCAGGCCTCAAGGCGCTCACCGACTCGCTCCGCAGGGACCCTCGCGTCCGCAAAGTGACCGGTATCGCGACCGTCAAGCCCGGAATGTCGACCTTGGAGCTCGCTATCTACTACAGCGACGCGGAAGCCGTGCGCGCCAAGAACCCGAAGTTCTTCAACGCGTATCTCAGCGCCGACCACCGGGTCACGCTCCTCGACGTGATTCCGGCGGATACGGTCTCGCTGACCGGCATGATGGACGTCGCTCGGCACGTGCGTGCCGTCGTGCGCAAGGGCATCCGCGGCCTCAGCAGCGCGGAGATCGTTGTTGGTGGCTTTGCCGCGTCCCACGTGGATACCCAGCACGAGCTGCTGCGCCGCTTCCCCGAAACGGTCGGCCTCGTGCTCGGGATCACCGCGATCATGCTGTTTGTCGCGTTCCGCTCGCTGCTCGTGCCGCTCAAGGCCGTGCTCCTGAACTGTCTCTCGGTGAGCTCCGCCTTCGGGCTGACCGTGTTCGTGTTCCAGCACGGGCACGGGGGGAGCCTGTTCCACCTCGAGGGCCCGACGCAGGCCATCTGGGCCGTCGCCCCCGTGCTGATCTTCGCCATCGTGTTCGGGCTCTCAATGGATTACGAGGTCTTCCTCCTGACACGGGTCAAGGAGGTGTTCGACAAGACCGGCCGGAACGATCACGCCACTATGGAGGGG
>JBOHSI010000070.1:0-8800 GCA_050733055.1 Gemmatimonadales bacterium | reverse complement strand
ACGTCGGACTGAGCCGGCATTTGCGATGCTTGTTGCCCTCACGGGAAGTACGGGGTTCGTCGGCCGACACGTGGCGGCGACCCTGCTCGGCCGGGGTCACCGGGTGCGCGCGCTCGTCCGCGACCTCGCTCGAGGAAGTGCCCGCTTCCGCGCCGAGCAAGGCATCGAGTTCGTACCGGGTCACCTCCACGACCCCGCGGCGCTCGGGCAGCTCACTCACGGCGCTGACGCCGTCATCCACCTAGTCGGGATCATCATCGAGCAGGGCACGGCCACCTTCCACGGGGTTCATGTCGAGGGGACGCGCGCCCTGCTCGCCGCGGCGCTCGAGGCGCGGGTCCCGCGCTTCGTCCACATGAGTGCCGTGGGAGCCCGGGACGAGCCCGGCGCCACCGAGTACCACCGTACGAAGTGGCAAGCCGAGGAGCTGGTGCGCGGCTCGAGGCTGTCGCATGCGATCTTCCGACCCTCGATCATCAGCGGCCCGGAGAGTGCTCCCATCCGCCTGCTCGCGCGGCTGCACCGCTGGTCCCCCGTGATTCCCGTCTTCGGGGACGGGACCTTCCCCACACAGCCGGTCTGGATCGGGGATGTCGCCGTGGCGCTCGCGCTCGCCGCCGAACAGCCCGACCGCGTAGGGGCCTTCGAGCTCGGGGGTCCGCAGGTCCTGACGTACGAGGAGTTCGTGCTGGCGATCGGCCGTGCGTCGGGCTATCCCCGCCCGCTCGTGCACGTGCCCCTCGGGGTCGTGCGGGCGGCCGCGGGCTTGTTCGACCTGCTCGGTGCTGCTGCGCCGCTCACCGGCGACCAGCTCCAGATGCTTGTCGAAGGGAGCGTCACGCCCGCCAACGCCATCCACTCGGTGTTCGGGATCGAGCCGCTCCCGTTCGAGGAGGGGTTGAAACGCTACCTCGGCTCGCAGGGTAGGTAAGGGCGATGGCACCGCCGGTCCTGCCCCTCCTCCTGGCCCTCACGGCCGTCCAGCAACCGCGCGATTCCATCGTCTACGTGCTCTCGCCCGCGAGCCGGTTCCAGGTGAAGACCGGCAAGGCCGGCCTGCTCGGCTTCGCCGGCCACAGCCACGTCGTCAGCGCACACGCGTTCTCGGGACGCATCGTGTACTACCTGGACACCCCGGCCGACTCTCACGTGGAAATAGTGGTCCCGGCGGAGAGCCTCGAAGTACTCACGCCCGCGGACACGGCCGAGATCCGCAAGGTCACGGAAGCGATGCGGAATGAGGTCCTGCACGTCGCCGACTACCACACTATCACCTTCGGGTCCAAGGCGGTGACGCCCATTGACGCCGGCTTCCGGGTGCAGGGCGAGCTCACCCTCGCCGGCCAGACGCGTGACGTGACCGTGGATCTGCAGGCCGAGATCGGCGCGGATACTCTGCGGGCGACAGGCACCTTCTCCGTCAAGCAAACGGACTTCGGGATCAAGCCATACAGAGGCGGCCCGGCGGGGATGGTCAGGGTGGCGGACCGGGTGACTTTCACCCTCGAGGCGGTGGGAATTCGCTTGCAGGGGCAATGAAAAACCAAACCCGGGGCCGAATGCTCCCCGGGTTGGCGGTCGGGCGAAGTGGCCGTCACACTCCGGCCGCGACCATAGTCACCTGCCTTTTGTACGGGACGGAAACCGGAAGGTTTCAGGCCTTCTCTCTTTTCCCGTTCCCCTGCCCGGTCTATTAGACGCACAAAGCCCCCGGAATGGTTGCAGGGGTCGCCATCCACGGCTCACCAACGTTTCACTCTGCCCACGCGAGAAACAGTGATCGTCTCCGTGTGGCGTCCCCGCCGCAGCACCACGCTGGTATTCGAGGCTCCCCAGCCCGTCCCCGTAGGGCCGAACGCCACCTCAGGGTTCGAGACCTCCAGCTCAACCTCGTGGCCCGCCGGCCCCGGCCACCGGGCGAAGGGGGTCCAGCCGGTGAGCCCCCACTGGTCTATCCGGAGCGAGTCCCCAGCGATCAGAAGGCGGCTCTTCGAGGCCTGCATCACGGCGGCGTGCCGAGCTGTGGCGAGCGCGGTGGTGACCTCGCGAGCGGCGGTGTCGACGGCAATCCAGTCCAGCAGACCTCTGAGACGAGGCAGTGTGACTGCCGTCACAACGCACAAGACGACGATGGTGACGGCGAGTTCGGCAAGGGAGAAACCACGGCGCATGACCCACCAATTAGGGGGCGCGCGCTGGCAATCCCGTCATCCGAACCTTGCGGCGAAACGCCAGAAAACGCGGGAAGTGCGGGCTAACGCCACGGGGCGGAAAAGGCTATGTTGTGTGCCCGTTGGACGTTGCGGCGAAGGCATCGCGGCTGCCCATGAAGCCGGTAGCTAGGTCACACGCTCCACACCCTGGAGAGCGCAGGAATGCCGGTTTCGCGTTTGAAGTTCGAGGCCTTGCCGCACGCGATTTTCCTCCAACGGGTCACCGCTCAATCGTCCGCCGCATCCCTCGAGGCCCGGTTGGGTCAGGGCGCGTTCCTGGCGCTGCGCTTGGTGGACCTGCTCGCGCCTGACCGCGAGCCCGTCTCCCGCGAAGCGTTCCATTATCAATGCGTCGCGACCGACCGCTTCTGCCGCGAGCTGCGCGCGGCCGCGACCGAAGGGGCCCATGTACACGGCATCGCGACGAGCGCGGCGGACGCGCAGCGGCTGAGAGACGTGCGCCTCCTCGTGCCCGCGCTGCTCGCGTACGCGCACTTCCTCGAAGACGTGCTGCGCCTCGAGGAGGCGCTCGATGTCCTGTGGACCCTGGTGCGGGTGGGGGGGGAGCGTCTGCCGTCGCCCGACGGGGTAGCGGCGCGGCTGCGCATCGCGCGGGTGCATCGCAAGCTCAACCGGTTCGACGACGCCGAGGCGGCATACACCGAGGCGGGCGAGATGGCGGCGGCGGCTGGCGACCGGTATTCGGAGCTGTTGAGCCGGATCGGGCGCGCCAACACCGTGTTGGGCCGCGGCAACTTGGCGGAAGCGGAACGGAGCCTCCGCGGGGTCCTCGCGGACGCCCGTGTTGCAGGCGAGCGGGACGCGGAAGCGCGCGCCGAGCATGACATCGGCGTGGCCCTGCACCACATGGGGGCGCCGGCAGAAGCGATCCCGCACACGTGGCGGGCTTTCGAGTTGTACGAGGACGACGAGTCGCGTTTGCGTGCCCTGGGAGACGTCGGCACCATGCTCCTAATGCTCGGAGACGCGCAGGCCTCTGAGCGAGCCCTGTCGGAGGTGGTTCGGCGTGGCGGCGCGAACGAGACCGTGAGCAACGCGCTCATCGAATTGATGCACGGGGCGTCATTCCGGGGCGACCGGGTTGGCTTCGCCCGCTGGCGAGAGCGCTGTGAGGCGCGCGCGGCGGACATGCCGCCCAACATCCAGACGGACTTCTACCTGAAGCAGGGCATCGGACAGGCCCGGTTCGGCCATTTCCGCCGCGCGGAGGCGCTCATAGACAGGGCTCTCGAGATAGCGAGCGCCGGCGGGCTACACGAGTTCGAGTTCCGCGTCGAGCGAATTAGAGCCGGACTCCGCGACTGCGAGAGCGTGCTGCGAGTGGAGGCTCGGGCAGCCGCGGAGCCCGTGTACCAGACCGAAGAGCTGCAGGAGGTGTCGGCCTCGCTCGCGCAGCTCGTCGGGTGACGGCATCAGCGACAGGTATTGCTGCCGTTGGTATCGCAGGGCTTCGAATCCGACCGCGGGCCGGTGGCATCGGCACAAGCAGCGGCCGTGAGAGCGAACGACACGACGACGAGGGTGAGGAGCGCGCGAATCCGACGGGACATGGAGACCTCCACGAACCAAGTTGGGACGAGGCAGGCAGCGACCCTCCCAACTTGGATGCGGTGGCGTCTCGTTTTTAGGGTGTTTTTGCGGCAACGTAGGGCGATTTTGCGACATTTATGCTAGTTCTAGCCGCCATACCGGAGGCCCAACACGACACACTGCGCCGCGTGGCTGCCGCGCGGTTCGCCGTGGCGCACGCCCCGACTTGGGACGCCGTCCTCTCGGCCATCCGGAGCCGTCCGGTAGAATTGGCGGTCGTGGATCCGCTGCTCTCAGGCGAGGCGCGCAGCCAGGAGATCGAGCGGCTGCGCGTGCTGTTCCCGTCCCTGCCCCTGATCCTGTACACGACGCTCACCCCCGAGACGGCGGCGGTGCTGCTGGCGCTGGGTGAGCGCGGTATCCAGCGCGTGGTCTTCTCGCGCTACGACGACCACCCGAGCCGGCTGCGGGAGGTACTGGGGCAGGAGGAGGCGCGGTCCTCCTCACGCCAGCTGCTCGACGAGCTGGCGAGCGCCCTCGCCCCGCTGCCGAGCGAGCTGCGCTTGGTGCTGGAGGAGGCGCTCCGCTCCCCAGGTGAGGTGGAGACCGTCGGTCAGGTGGCCGCGCGCGCCCGTGTGGACCGGCGCACGTGCGAGCGCTGGTTCACACGGATCGGGCTCCCGTCACCCCGCTGTTTCCTCGCGGCGGCGCGCGTGCTGTACGCGCACCGGCTGCTCCAGGACCCCGGGTTCACGGTCGAAGACGTCGCGCAGCGTCTCGGCTACGCGCAGGCGAAGACGCTGCAGCTGCACGCGCGGGCCTATCTGGGCCTGACGGAGAAAATGCGTCTGTCGCTCACCCCCGCGGAAGCCCTGACGCGAGTGCTGCAGCGTTTCCTCACACCGCAGCGGGCCGAGGCCCGGATCTCGGCCGCATCATGAGTGCCCAACCCTACTCCGTCCTGATCGTGGACGACGAGGCGCCGCTGCGGCGCGTGCTCGAGCGATCACTCACACGCCAGGGGTACCGCGTGGTCGGCGCGGGGAGTGCCGAGACGGCCTACGAGCTGCTCGCCGCCGCGCAAACCGACGCGGTGCTGCTCGACATCCACCTGCCGACGATGTCCGGGCTCGCGCTCTACCTCGCGATCGTGCATCGCTGGCCGGCGCTCGAGGGGCGCGTGGCGATCATGACCGGCGATGCGGAGGCGCAAGAAGTGCGCGCCTGGCTCGAGCGCCACCGTTGCACGGTGATCCGCAAGCCGTTCAACCTGAAAGAGATCACGGATTGGCTCGCGGCGGCGCTCCGGTTGGGCGAAGCGGGTCCCCCGAAGCGCGGAGGGGCCGAGGCGTGACGGGCGGCGGCGCGGGTGCGGGAGCCCAGCAGCACGACCCGCTGCACGTGCTGCGAGAGTACCGCAACCTCGCACCGTGGAACCTCCGCGACCTCGCCGCGCTGGTCGGCGCGGTGCTCGACGCCTCGGCGATCACCCCCATCAACGCGGCGGCCCGCGCGCAGCCCAGCGAGCGGACGATCCGCTTTTACGTGACGAAGGGCCTGGTGAGCCCGCCCGAGGGGCGGGGCACCGCGGCTACGTATTCCTACCGCCACTTCCTCCAGCTGCTCTGGATCAAGCTGCGACAGATGGAAGGGGCTACGCTCACGGCCATCACGAAGGAGATGCAGGACCAAACGGGCGACGTGCTGGAGCGCCGCGCGGCGCAAACGCTGGGCGCGTCGCTGCCCGTCCCCGACCGGCTGCCGCTCGCCAGCAAGGGCGGCCCGCCGCGCGGCAAGTCCGGCCGGGCGCTGACGGCGTGGATGACGCGTGACGCCGAGCGGGACCCGGAAGTCTCAAGCTCGTGGCGGCGCATCTCCTTGGGCCGCGGGATCGAGCTGCACGTCGAGGCGGCCCACCCGCTCGCGCGGCTCGGCCCGGGCGACGACGCAGTCGCCGATGCGGTCCGGCAGGCGCTCGCGAAACTCATGCCCCACACCAGTGCGTAGGGCAGCACACTCTCCAACCGGGAGCGTCCATGGGCTCGCTCGTCTTTCTGGCGATCGTCGTGCTCGTCGTGGGATGGCTGATCAGCGCGTACAACGGGCTCATCTCCCTCAAGAACCAGACGCTCAACGCCTTCAAGCAGATCGACGTCCAGCTCAAGCGCCGACACGACCTCATCCCCAACCTCGTGAACGCGGTGAAGGGCGCGATGGACTTCGAGCGCGACACGCTTGAGTCGGTGATCCGCGCGCGGAATCAGGCGGTCCAGATCAGCCACACCGGCCCCGAGGTGATGAAGCAGATCGCCCAGGCGGAGAACGCGCTCTCGAGCGCGCTGTCGCGGCTGATGGTGGTGGTCGAGCAGTACCCGCAGCTCACGGCGACGGGCAACATCGGGCAGCTGCAGGAGGAGCTCACGTCGACGGAAAACAAGGTCTCCTTCGCGCGCCAGCTCTACAACGACACGGCGACGCAATACAACACCAAGCAGCAACAGTTTCCGACCAACCTGGTGGCGGGGATCGCCAAGGCGCAGGTCGCCGATCTGTGGGAGATCGAAGAGCAAACGGAGCGTGCGGTCCCGAAAGTCGACCTGTCCACGAAGCCCAGGGCGTGAGCGACGACACCTCGCGCAACCTCTTTCAACAGCAGGAAGCCAATCGCCGGCGGACCTTCTGGCTGGTGGTTGGCTTCGTCCTTTTCTTCGCCTGGCTGGGGTTCGGGGGCGATTACATTCTTTACCTCTACACCCGCGAAGCGTCGCCCCGTGAGTACCACCACTCCTTCCCATGGTTCGGTATCGCGCTGTCGCTCGTCGCCCTGGCGATGGCGTGGTACGCCTACAAGACGGGGCCCGAGAAGGTGCTCTGGGCCACCGGGGCCCGGGAGGTCGTCGACCCGCAGGACCCAAAGGACAGGCAGCTCGTCAACGTCGTCGAGGAAATGGCCATCGCCGCCGGCGTCCCCCGCCCGCGGATCTGGATCGTGGACGACGCCGATCCCAACGCCTTCGCCACCGGCACCGAGCCGTCGAACGCCCACGTGTCGGTCACGCGGGGCCTGCTCAAGGCGTGCAACCGAGACGAGCTGCAGGGCGTGATCGGCCACGAGCTGGGCCACGTGAAGAACCTCGACGTGCGTCTGATGACCACGCTGGCGGCCTTGGTGGGGGCCGTGGCCCTGATGCACGACGGCGCCACGCGGGTGCTGCGGGGTGGAATCCGGGTGGGCTGGAGAGGAGGGGGGGGCTCACGCGGCGCCAAGAAGGGCGGCGGCGGTGCGCTCCTCCTCATCCTGCTCGTGGTGTGGATCGTTTCCTGGATCCTGGCGCCACTCATCACCCAGCTACTCGCCATCGCCGTGAGCCGCAAGCGCGAGTACTTGGCCGACGCGATGAGCGCCCAGTTTACGCGCAACCCGCTCGCCCTCGCGAGCGCCCTGCAGAAGATCGAGAGCGCCGCCGCGCCCACCGCCAAGATCAAGCGTGGTGCCGCTCACTTGTGCATCGCGGATCCTTTGGGGCGGCGGTTCACGGCACGCGAGGGCTTCGTTGCCGACCTCCTCGCGAGCCATCCCCCGATGGCGAAGCGGATCGCTATCCTGCGCGGGATGGGCTACGCGCAGATCAAGAAAGACGGAGGCATCGCCTCGTGACCGGGTGGCTCGGCCGCCGGGCCCTCCGTACCCTCCACGAGTTCCGGACACGCCTGGCGCGCTACCACTTGCAGCAACGCGGGCTCGCCAAGGCGGCGCTCGCGGCGGACCCCGTCGTTCGAGCAGCGATGATCCGGCACGCGCGCGAGCACGGCTTGACGGAGGCGCACGTGCGGCGCCGCGTCGATCGGTATATCGACGAAATCGTCCCCCAGCTCAACGTGCTTTCCTACTACAAGATCGGCTACAATTTCGCGAAGCTCATCCTGAACCTGCTGTACCGAGTGACGGTCGACTACCAAGACGAGGCGGCCCTCGAGCGGATTCCGAAGCAGGACGTCGTCGTCTACCTGATGAACCACCGCTCCAACGTCGACTACGTCGTCGTCGCCTACGTGCTCGCCTACGGGGCGCACGTGAGCTACGCCGTCGGAGAATGGGCGCGAGTGTGGCCGCTCGAGTACGTCTTCAAGTCATTCGGCTCCTACTTCGTCCGGCGCGGCTTCCGGGAGCCGCTGTACCACGCCGTGCTCGAGCGCTACGTACATCTCATCACGAAGAACGGGGTGACGCAGGGGTTCTTCCCCGAAGGCCGGCTGTCCCGCGACGGGCGGCTCGCGCCGCCCAAGCTCGGCCTGCTCGACTATGTCTGTCGCACGCTGCTCGACCCCGAGTTCACGTCGGACATCTGGTTCGTGCCGGTGGCGATCAACTTCGACCGGGTGCTCGAGGACCGCGCACTGATCCGCGAGCTGGTAGACGAGCGCGACCGGCCGGGCCGCCTGTCCCAGGTGTGGACCGTCGCCGGCTACCTCGCGAGCAATGTCTTCCGACTCCTGACGGGACGGCTCAAGCGCTACGGGCGGGTGGCGGTCAACTTCGGCGCGCCGCTCTCGCTACGGCAGTGGCTGCAGGCGGCGGGCCCTCACATGCTGGAGCTCCCGAAGGAGCAGCGGCTCCCCGAGCTCGAGACGCTCGCGCGCGAGCTGATGGCCCGCATTGGCGCGATCATTCCCGTGACCCCCGTGCCGCTGGCCGCCGCAGCGTTGCTCTCGTTCGAGCAGACGGTGATCCCTCGGCGGTCGGTGCTCGAGCGGATGGACCTGCTTCGGGACCGCCTGCACGACGTCAACGCGAAGGTGGTGCGCGGGGACGCCCGCATCCTCGACGTGTGGGACCGTGCCTGGCGGATGCTCCGGATGCGGCGCCTCGCCGTGCAGGACGGGGAGAGCCTCGTCGTCTTGCCCCACGGTCGCCCGTTGCTCGAGTTCTATGCCAACTCGATCGCGCACCTGCTCCCGATCCGCAGGCCGCGGGCGCCGTTTCACAAGGAGCACGAAACGGATCCGGGGCTCCCGAAGCTCAGACGACAGCAGTC
>JBOHSI010000069.1:0-21331 GCA_050733055.1 Gemmatimonadales bacterium | reverse complement strand
ACCCGACCGACTGAACACGTCAGGGAAACCGGGGCTTCAGCTTCTTCTTGAGCCCCTCTTTGGCACGGCCCTTGGCTTCCTCGGTCGCGGCCAAGAGCAAGCCCGACGCAAGCGTGCGTGCGTGCGTCATCCGCTCCGTCACCCCCGCCTCGATCATCTTCCCCAGGTTGGGCGGCGACACCTCGACCCGCAGCTTGATGCCGTCCGCATGGTCTTGCATACCTCGTCGCGCTGTTCGGCGGCAGCGTGTCAACGGGCTGCTGCCCGTGCGCCTTGGCGGAATCCTGGGCCGCCTTTATCTGCTGCTTCGCCTTGCCGAGCGAATCGGTGAGCTCCTCGCCGCGGCTGGCTTGGCGCTGTGGCGCGCGCCGCGGCTTGGGTGACGCGCATTGCCAGCGCGGCAGAGCAGACGGAGGGACCGTCGCCGGGCGACTCCGGGGA
Source organism: Gemmatimonadales bacterium (assembly GCA_050733055.1). Lineage (GTDB taxonomy): Bacteria > Gemmatimonadota > Gemmatimonadetes > Gemmatimonadales > GWC2-71-9 > DASUAL01. The sequence continues at coordinate 20,890 of JBOHSI010000069.1, read as the reverse complement.
GTGGGGACGGGCGGTCGTACGGAGTCGAGCCCAAGACGGTCCCTCCGTCTGCTCGAACGAATCGACGGTTACACACCAGTCGCTCGCTAGGGGCACGGCCCGCCAGCCGCCGCCCACTGCTTGAACCTGGCGACGAACTCCTCGTGCGGCACCGCCACCGGCGCACGTCCGCCGCCGGGACTCCAACCCCAGAGCACGAGCTTGTCCTCGCCGACATGCGTGATCAGCGCCGCGAAGTCGCGGCCGCCGTTCTCCCGCTTGCTCTTGATCGTTGCGCACAGCTGTGCAGGCGAGAGACCCAGCCAGGCCATCTTGTGCTGGGGCGGCGGCAGCCCCCAGTGCGGTGCGCCCGGCGGCGCATTGGGGCCGTAGCTCGCGGGCGGGTTGGACTCAGCGTGGCAGGTTGCACAAGGCAAGCCCGGCGCTCCGTGGCCATCGGCACCGCGCGTCACCCCCATCGCGTGCGTCACGCCGGCGTCGAATTGCAGCGGCGCATCGCCCGGGATGTGGCAGTTCTGGCAGCGCGGGTGCTGGAACACCTGCTGCACTGTGGCGAAGGCGACCAGCGCCTGAGCGCGCTCCTCGGCCGTGGGACGCGGGCCGCAGGCGGCGGCCGACAGCGCGAACAGCAGCGGCAGAACGGTCCGTGCACGCATGGCGATCTCCTCAGGACGCGAGCATGAGCGGCAGCTCGCGCAGCCGCTGCTGCGTCAACGCGGCCACCGCGTTGGCCACGGCCGGCGCAATCGGCGGCACGCCGACCTCGCCGATTCCACCGGGCTTCTCGCTGCTGCGCACGATGTGTACCTCGACCATCGGCATCTCGTTCATCCGCAGGACGCGGTAGTCGTGATAGTTCGACTCCCGCACGCGGCCGTCCTTGAAGTGCAGGGCGCTGTGCAGCACCGCGCTCAGACCGAAGGCGATGCCCGATTCCATCTGCGCGGCGATCGTCTCAGGATTGACAGCAATCCCGCAGTCGATGGCGCAAACCACGCGGTGCACGCGGATGCGGCCGTTTTCCACCGAGACCTCCGCCACCTGCGCGGCGAAGCTGCCGAAGGACTCGTGCACCGCCACGCCGCGGGCGCGGTCCTTGGGGGGGCGCCGGCCCCAGCCGGCCTGCTCGACCGCCAGGTTCAGTACGCCGAGATGACGCGGGTGGTTCTTGAGCAGCGCACGGCGGTACTCGACTGGGTCCTTGCCGGCGGAGTGAGCCAGCTCGTCGATCAAGCTCTCCATCACGAATGCGGTATGGCTGTGCCCAACCGAGCGCCACCACAGGACCGGGATGCCGGTCCTGGGTGAGTGCAGATCTACCCGACGGTTCGGAATGTCCTTGAGATACGGTGAATCGGCCACTCCCTCGACCGAGGTCGCGTCGATGCCGTTCTTCACCATGAACGCCTCGAACGGCGTGCCCGCCAGGATCGACTGCCCCACCACGGTATGCTGCCACGCCACGGGCAGGCCATCCGTGCCAAGACCGATGCGCGCGCGGTGCACATAGGCAGGCCGGTAATAGCCGCCGTGCACGTCGTCCTCGCGCGTCCACACGGTCTTGACCGGTTTGCCCGCGGCCCTCGCCACGTGCACCGCCTCGGTGACGAAGTCGGATGTCGGCGTCGCTCGCCGGCCGAATCCGCCGCCGAGGAAGGTCGTGTGGATATCGACCTGCTCCGGTTTGAGTCCCGTGATCTTCGCCGCGACCTGCTGGTCCATGGTCTGGAACTGCGTGCCGGTCCAGATCTCGCAATGGTCCTTGTCGATCTTCACCGTGCAGTTGAGCGGCTCCATCGGCGCGTGCGCCAGGTAGGGGAAGTCGTACTCGGCCTCCACCACCCGCGCCGCCTTCAGCATCGCGGACGCGGCGTCGCCCGCGGCCTTGGCGACCTGCACGGCTTCGCTGACGAAGTCGGAGGTCGGGTTCGCGCGCCGGCCGAACCCGCCACCCAGGAAGGTGGTATGGAGCTCCACCTGCTCGGGCTTGAGGCCCGTGATTTGCGCGGCCAGCTGTTGGTCCAACGTCTGAAACTGGGTGCCGGTCCAGATTTCGCACTTAGCTGGTCCGATGCGCACGGTGCAGTTCTCCGGCTCCATCGGCGCGTGTGCCAGGTAGGGCACGGCGTATTCGGCCTCGATCGTCTTGGCCGCCTTGCCGAGCGCGTCGGCGACATCGCCGGCCTGCTCCGCAATGGCGCCACTCGTGCCCGCAAGCCGGCGAAACTCCGCGCGCAGCGCGCTGCTGTCCAGCGTCGCACCGGGCCCGAGGTCCCATTCGATCTTCAACGCGTCACGGCCGAGCTTGGCTGCCCAGAAGTGATCGGCCACCACGGCCACGCCGGTAGGAACCCGGACGACCTGGCGCACGCCCGCGACCGCCTTGGCTGCGGTCGCATCGAACGACTTGACCTTGGCGCCGAACACAGGCGGGCGCGCCACCACGGCGGTGAGCAGCCCGGGAAACCGCACGTCCATACCGAAGTGGGCCCGGCCGGTGGTTTTCTCCGGCGTATCGAGGCGCTTGGTCGGCTTGCCGATGATCTTCCAGTCCTTGGGATCCTTGAGCGGCACCGTCTTCGGCGCCGGCAAGGTGGCGGCGGCTTCGGCCAGCTCACCGTAGCGGGCCCGCCGATTCCCGGCGATCACCACGCCGCTCTCGGTGCGACAGTCGGCTGGCTTCACCCCGAAGCGCTGCGCCGCGGCCTGCACCAGTAACGCGCGCGCGGTCGCGCCAGCCTGGCGGTACCTGTCGAATTCCGACCAGGTGCTGGTCGAGCCGCCCGTCATCTGCATGCCGAAGGCGGTGTGGGCGTACGCCGGTGCCGCGTCCGCATGCTCGACTTTCACCTTCGACCAATCGGCGTCCAGCTCTTCGGCGATGAGCATCGGGAGCGCGGTCCAAATGCCCTGGCCCATCTCCGAGTGCGCGAGCAGCACGGTTACGCTGTCGTCGCTGCCCACTCGCAAGAAGGCGTTGGGCGCCAACGGCCGGCCAGCCCGCCGCGGCTGCGGAGCCGCGAACCGCTTGCCGCCGGGCACCACGAAAGCGATCACCATGCCGCCCGAGACGAGCGCGCCGGTCTTCAAGAACTCACGGCGGGACGGAGGTGTCACGGAGTTCATGAAGCGCCTCCCTTCGCCAGCGCCGCGGCACGGTGCACCGCGGCGCGGATGCGCTGGTACGTGCCGCAGCGGCAGATGTTCCCCGTCAGCGCGGCGTCGATGTCGGCGTCGCTTGGCGCAGGTTTGGCGGCGAGCAGCGCCGCGGCTGACATGATCTGCCCGGACTGGCAGTAGCCGCACTGCACTACGTCCAGCTCCGCCCAGGCGCGCTGCACCGGATGACCGCCTTCGGGCGACAGCCCTTCGATCGTAGTGACGGCCTTGCCCACCGCCGCGGACACCGGCGTGACGCACGACCGGCGCGGCGCTCCGTCCAGATGCACGGTACACGCGCCGCATTGGGCGATGCCGCAACCGAATTTGGTGCCGGTCAACCCGACCAAGTCGCGCAGGACCCAGAGCAGGGGCATGTCCGGCGGCGCGTCGACTTCGTGTTCGGCGCCATTGATCGTAAGCTTCATGGGTTCCCGCTCCGTCGCATGAGGTCGTTCTCGCAGCTCAGGGAAACTTCGGCTTCAGCTTCTTCTTGAGCCCCTCCGTGGCGCGGCCCTTGGCTTCCTCGGTCACGGCCGAGAGCATGGCCGACGCGAGCGTGCGTGCGTTCGCCATCCGCTCCGTCACCCCCGCCTCGATCATCTTCCCCGGGTTGGGCGGCGACACCTCGACCCGCAGCTTGATGCCGTCCCGCATGGTCTTGCACACCTCTTCGCGCTGCTCGGCGGTCAATGTGTCAACGGGCTGCTGCCCGTGCGCCTTGACGGAGTCCTGGGCCGCCTTGATCTGCTCCTTCGCTTTGGCGAGCGAATCGGCGAGCTCCTGACTCGCGAGGAACCGTATGAACCGCCGCCCGTCCTCGTCCGACATCGCTTCACGCTGGGCGTCCTTCCACTTGATATCCGCCGGCACAACAAACTTGTCGGCCGGCACCGCCGCGTTGAGCGACACGAGGCTGGCGACCTTGTTCGTGCGGATGCAGAACAGCTCCCCCTCGAGCTTGAGCGGGATCTCCGGCGCGCCGACCAAGTTGCAGCTCCTGAAGCTCCCGAGCTGATGCACTTCGCAGGTCTGCCCCGCAATCGTCTCCTTCCCCTTCGCCTGGGCCGCCCCGGCAATCGCCCCGACGCCGAGCGCCTGCGCGAACACGTTCGCCAGCTCCTGCACATTCTGCTCGAACCGCTGCTTCTCGCCGGCGGACAGCTTGTCGTACTCCGCTGCGATATCGGACAGCGATGACCGAGCGCGGTAGCCTTCCTTCTTCTCCAGGTCGACGTGGAAGCTCGAGTCCCGCGTCTCGATGTCGAGCCGGTTCACTTTCATGGTTTTGCCAAGTACGCGCGTCGTCGTGTTCGATCGTGTGGCCGAGCGCTCGGGTGTGAAGGCGAGCTCTTCGGTCCCGGTCTCATCGCCGCTCAGGGTGTACTGCACCAGTGCCGACTTGACGCTCCCGGGCACCGGCCGGAACGGGTTGTGCTGGGCGGCGAGGGTGGCGGAGCTCGAGAGGATAGCGACGGCGAGGACGGCGGGTTTCATGACGGCCACCTTCGGGTTCAGGGGAAGGATATTCTAGCGCCCGCCGGGCGGCTCGCAACTGGCAGCGGCCGCTGGTAGCTTCCCGCTGATGCCGCCCCACGAGTTCCCGAATCTGACCGTGCTGGACCATCCCTTGATCCAGCACAAGCTGACGCTGCTGCGCGATAAGAACACCACTACGCGCGACTTCAAGCAGCTCGTGAACGAGATCGCGATGCTGATGGCGTTCCAGGTGACGAAAGAGCTGCCGCTCGAGCCGGTCGACGTGGAGACGCCGCTCGAGCGGATGCGCGGCACCCGCGTGGCAGGGAAGAAGCTCGCCCTCGTGCCGATCCTGCGCGCCGGCCTCGGCATGGTCGAAGGGATCGCCCAGCTCATCCCCTCGGCGCGCGTCGGCCACATCGGCATCTACCGCGAGCACGACACGCTCGAACCGGTGGACTATTACTTCAAGATCCCGTCCGGCGAGGACGCCCGCGAGTTCCTCATCCTCGACCCCATGCTCGCGACCGGTGGCTCCGCCGTCGACGCGGTGGGCGCCCTCAAGCACGCGGGCGCCCAGCGCATCCGCTTCCTCTGCCTCGTCGCCGCGCCCGAAGGCGTGCGTCGCATGCTCCAGGCCCACCCCGACGTTCCCATCTTCGCCGCCGCGCTCGACCGCGAGCTGAACGAGCACGGCTATATCCTGCCGGGGCTCGGGGATGCCGGAGACCGGCTGTTCGGTACCAGATAGGCCAGATTGACAATTTATGTCACAATGCCACATTTTGACGTTATTGGTCATTTCAGTGCAATGTGACATAAAATGTCAAAAGCCTACATCGCCCTGATCGCAGACGCGACCGCGTCGCGCGAACTCGCCCCGGAACGCCGCGCGCGCCTCCAGCGGGCGCTCCGCGCCGCCCTCCCCGACCTCAACCGCCGCTGGCGCAAGGCCCTCGCCGCCCGCTTCGCCGTCACGCTGGGCGATGAGCTCCAGTGCCTCCTGAGCACCGCCCAGCCGATCTGGGAAATCGGCCACGCGGTTCGTTCCAGGTTTCCCGACGTCGAATGGACCGTCGCGTGCGGGCGCGGCCCGGTCGCCACCCCACTGGGGAAGGGCGTCACCGCGCCCGAAGTGGACGGACCCTGCTTTCACACCGCGCGCGCCGCCATGGAAACGGCCAAGCGCAACAGACTCCTTCTGGCGTTCGGCGGCTTTCCCTCCGACGTCCACGCCTTCGTGGACTATTACTCGGCACTGTATTGGAGTTGGACGCCGCGGCAACGACGGGTGGCGAATCTGTTGCGCTGGTCCGAGTCCGCCCTCAACGTCGCCCGTGCGTTGCACATCCACCGCAGCGCGGTCTCGCATCTGAAGCGCCGCATGGCCTGGCCGCTCGTCGCTGCCGGAGATAAGATGTTCCGCGCCGTCCTCGTGGAGGCGCTGTGAACCCGCTGTTCGTTGTACCGCTGCTCGCATACACCCTGGCCGCGAACTTGTGGCCCGAACAGGTGGACCGCCGCCGGCGCGGCGCCACGGTGCTGTTCGTGGAAGCCCTGATCGTGATCGCGGTCGTCGTGGCCGGGATGTTGCTCGCACCGCTCGTCGTGCCGCGGGCGCAAGGGCTGTTCTGGGGCCAGGTCGGGTTCCTCGCCACGGGATACCTCTATGTGTGCGGTCGCGGGATGGTCCTGATCCGCGCTGTGCTCGAGCTCCCCACGCTGCAGATGCGTCGCGACGAGGACCGCACGGCGGGGGCGATCGACATCGCCCGCGGCCGCGCCATCGGCGCCCTCGAGCGCGCCATCGCCCTCACCCTCGTGCTGCTCGGGGAATACAGCGCGATCGGGTGGATCATCGCGGCCAAGTCGCTCGCCCGGTTCAAGGCACTGGAAGACCGTGAGTTCGGGGAGTACTTCTTGATCGGCACCCTGGCGTCCTTCCTGCTCGCCGTGCTGGGTGGCGTGGGGATGCGGATGCTGCTGCACTAGGGGAGCGGGGAGCGGGGAGCGGTACCTTCCGGTCCGATGGCACGCGTCGCAGCGGTGGGTGCTGCTCCCTGCTCCCCGCTCCCGCTTGTCACGCAACCCTTCCACCCCCCCCGCTGTCAGACCGTTAGCCGAGATGCCGCTCCGGAGCCCGGTGGACGAACGCGAACTCATAGCCCGTGTCCGCGCCGGGGACGGCGCCGCAGAGCGTGTGCTGTACGACGCGCACGTGGATCGCGTGTACCGGTTGGCCTACCGGCTCGCAGGTGACGACGAGCTCGCGCGCGAATTCACCCAGGACACCTTCGTCCGCGCGTTCGAGCGGCTCGGCTCCTTCCGGGGCGAGGCGAAGCTCTCGACGTGGCTGCACGCCATCGCCACGTCGGTGGCGCTGAACGGGCTGAGGAAGGTGAAGCGGTTCCGGCACCGGGAGACGGATCTCGAGGACGCCGACGGGCTCTCGGCCACGGTGCGGGCGGCGGAGCCGGATCTCAAGCGGCGCCTGGCGAGAGCGATCGACGCACTGTCGGACGGCTATCGAACCGTGTTCGTGATGCACGACGTCGAGGGCTACACGCACGAAGAGATCGGCGCCGCTCTCGGCATCGAGACGGGCACGTCGAAAGCGCAACTGTCACGGGCGCGCGCCAAGCTGCGGGACGCACTCGCCGACTTCGCAGGAGAGTGGGTGTCATGACCGAAGACCGGTTCGAACGGCTGCTCCGCGATGCGGCACAGGACTATCACCGCCCGCCCGAGACCCCGCGCGAAGACCTGTGGCGGCGTATCGCGGCCGCGCGGGAAGCGCGGCGGCGGCCCGTGGTCGTGCGAGGCCCGTGGCTGCGGTGGGGCATGGGCATCGCGGCGGTGCTCGCATTGGGTATCGGGATCGGTCGCTGGTCGGCGCGCAGCACGCCGGCCAGGCTGACGGTCGCCGCCACCCGCGGCGATCTGCCAGCGCTCCCGTACCGCGTGGCGGCGGCCCGGCATCTGAGTCGCACCGAGGCACTGCTCACCGGTTTTCGGACCGAGGCCCGCGCCGGCGCGCGCGACGCGCAGCTCACCGCGCAAGCACGCGACTTGCTCGGCACGACCCGCTTGATGCTCGACTCGCCCGCCGGCAAGGACCCTCGCTTGAAGAGCCTCCTCGAGGACCTGGAGCTGGTGCTGGCGCAGATTGCTCAGCTGCCGTCGAGCGGGCACCGGGAAGACGTGCAGCTGATCGATCAAGCACTGGAACAACGGAGCGTGCTGCTGCGGCTGCGCTCGGCGGTCCCCGCCGGCCCCGGCCCAACGCGCGCGCAAGGAGCACTGTGATGCAGGTGATGCAGCTCGTGTTAGCGGCCGTCGTGGGCGTTCAGCAGCCGGCCGCCCCCCGGCTTGCAGCCCCTCGCGCGCTCTCTCAGCTCGACGGGCTGCAGGGCGCCGAAGCGCTACCGGGACTCGCGGGGCTCGACGCGCTGGACGATGGCGACGTGGCGCTCGCGCTCGACGAACAGGATCCCGCCGACTCGCTGTATCGCGCCGCGCGCCAGGCGTTGAACCGCAGCCAGTACCGCCGCGCGGCCGAGCTGTTCGAGCAGCTGCGCAGTCGCTACCCGCAATCGACGTACGCGCCCGACGCGTACTACTGGGAGGCGTTTGCGCTGTATCGCACGGGGTCCGAGGACGGGCTACGCGCGGCCCGCACGGCGCTGCGCACCCAAGCGGCGCGTCATCCCGATGCGGCGACGCACCGGGACGCCGAAGTCCTGTTGCGGCGGGTGCAGGGTGAGTTGGCGCGGCGCGGCGACGCCGAGGCGGCCGAGGCCATCACGCACGAGGTCGACACCATCGCCCCCGTCCCCGCGCCCCACGCCCAGGAACCGCGGCCCGCCCGGCCTCCACCTCAGCCGCGCCCAGGGCGACCCGCGCCCCCGCCCCGCCTGGCTCCCTCCCACTGCGATGACGAGGACGACATCCGAGTGGCCGCGCTGAACGCGATGCTTCAGATGGACGAGGACCGCGCGGTCCCCATCTTGAAGACCGTGCTGGCACGGCGCGACGAAGGATCGACTTGCCTGCGCCGCAAGGCCGTGTTCCTCGTGTCCCAGAAGCGCTCCGCGGACACCGAGGACATCCTGCTCGACGCGGCCCGCAACGATCCGGATTCCGAAGTGCGCGAGCAGGCGGTCTTCTGGTTATCGCAGGTAGGCACCGAGAAAGCCGTGGCGGCGCTCGATTCCATCCTGCGACATGCCACCGAAGAGACCCTGCAGGAGAAGGCCATCTTCTCGCTGTCCCAGCAGCGCAGCCCCCGCGCGGCCGCGGCGCTCCGGAGCTACGCCGAGCGCCGTGACGTCCCGCACCGCATCCGCGAGCAAGCCATCTTCTGGCTCAGCCAGCAGGGCTCGCCTCAGACGGCCGAGTTCCTGAAGGGCCTGTTTGTCAAGCTCGACAACGACGAGCTCAAGGAGAAGGTGCTGTTCTCGTTCTCGCAGATGCGGGTGGCCCGAACCGATCGCTGGCTGCTCGACGTCGCACTGAACAAGAGCGAAAGCGTAGAGATCAGGAAGAAAGCGCTGTTCTGGGCCGGGCAGGGGCACGCGCCCATCACCGACCTCGTGGCGCTGTACGATCGGACGGACGCGCTCGAGATGCGCGAGCAGCTGATCTTCGTGTACTCCCAGCGGCGCGAGCCCGAAGCAGTGGACAGGCTGCTCGCAATCGCGCGGACCGACCCGGACAGGGAGCTCCGCAAGAAGGCGCTGTTCTGGCTCGGCCAGTCGCGCGACCCCCGCGTCGCCGAGCTGCTGCTCCAAATCATCAACCAGGACGCGCCATGAACGCCCGCGAACACCATCACCTGGGACTGCGAGGTGGGCCGGTGCAAGAGCCAGCACGTCGAGGGACACCGCTCCCAGGTGAACCAGGACAGCTGGCGGTCCGAGTGCGACTCGGGCCCGGTCCGGGTCTCCCTCACGAAGCGCGGGAACGACGTGACCCGGCTCCACACCTATGTAGGCGGCACATGGCATGTCGCCGCAGGGACCACGGACCTGGGCACTGTAAGTGCTCCGGAAGCCGCGCGCTATCTGTTGTCCCTCGCCCGCGCCGCGACACCGGGGGCGGGGGAGAGGGCCATCTTCTCCGCGACGCTCGCCGACAGCGTAACCCTGGGCCCTGACCTGCTCCGGATCGCCCGCGACGGGCGAATCCCCCGCCGCACGCGTCGCACAGCGGTGTTCTGGCTGGGCCAGGCTGCCGAGCAGGCCGCGACCCGAGGTCTCGACGACCTCGTGGCGGCGGACACGATGGACCGCGAGATCCGTGAAGCCACCGTCTTCGCCCTGTCGCAGCGGCCCCGCGAGGAGGGCGTCCCCGCCCTGATCCGGATCGCCCGCACCCACCGTGATCCCCACGTGCGCCGCACAGCGATCTTCTGGCTCGGCCAGTCCGACGACTCTCGGGCGCTGGCGCTCTTCGAGGAGCTCCTGACCAGGCCCTGACCCCGCTTCCCCCTTCCGTCTTCCTCCCTCCCCTGTTGTCTTTCCCCCCATGCCTTTCTGGACCATGCCGCGCAGGGTCGCGGCAGCCGTCGTCGCGGCCATTGCGGTCGCGCTGGCCTGGGCGACGGTTGTAGTGGCCGTGGCGCTGACGGCCGCCCGCGACCAGGCGAAGAGCGCCGACGCGATCGTCGTGCTCGGCGCCGCCCAGTACAATGGCCGGCCGTCGCCCGTGTTCCGCGCCCGGCTCAACCACGCTGCGGCGCTGTACCAGCGCGGCCTCGCGCCGGTCGTGCTCGTCACCGGCGGAGTCGGCATGGGCGACACGCTGAGCGAGTCGGAGGTTGGCCGCCGCTATCTCCTCCGGGTAGGGCTCGCGGACGCTGCGGTGGTCGCGCTTCCGGCGGGCTCGAGCACGACGGCCTCCCTCGACGGCGTCGCCCACTGGTTCAGCGGGCACGACAATCGCCGGGTCCTGCTCGTGTCCGACGGGTTCCACATGCTGCGGCTCGAGATCATCGCACGCCGGCTCGGGCTGGTCCCCTTCACGTCTCCCGCGCCCGGCTCGCCGATCCGCTCCAACCCCCGGCTGAACGCCGGCTACTTCCTCGCCGAGGGCGTCAAGGTTCCCGTCACCTGGCTCTTCAACCGCTGAGGGGGGGGCGCAGATGCAACTCGCCACGCGCTCGATCTACGCGGGCCGCGTCGTGCGGCTGGACGTCGATACTGTCCGCTTTCCCGACGGCTCCACCGGGGAGCTGGAACTGATCCGGCATCCCGGCGCCGCGGCCGTGGTGCCGTGCGCATCCGACCCCGCGGATGGCGACCCCACAATCGTGAGGATCAAGCAGTACCGCTACGCGGCGGGCGGGCCGCTCTGGGAGATCCCGGCCGGCACCCTCGCACCCGGCGAGTCGCCCGAGGCGTGCGCCCGGCGCGAGCTGCTCGAGGAAGCGGGAGTGATGGCGACACGGCTCGAGCTCCTCACGTCCATCTGGACCACGCCCGGCTTCACCGACGAAGTCATCCATCTGTACATGGCGAGCGGGCTCTCGGCGCGGACGGCGGCGCCCGAGCGCGACGAGTTCATTGAGGTCGTGCCGCAGCCCCTGTCGCACGTGCTCGCCGCGATTCGCGACGGTGAGATCCGTGACGCCAAGACAATAGTCGCAATCCTTTATATGGCGGGGTTCAAGCTGGGGCTGTAGCGTTGCGCCGTCCCCGCTTGGGGACGATATTGCAGGGGCCAGGGCCCGGGGGTCAAGCCCAAACGCGTTGTCAACAAAGAACTTGTAAAACAGGGGTGCGACGGGTACGTTTCGTGCCGCATCTTACTTAACCGTGGATGACGTACCTCACTCGGGACTGTGAGTGTTTCTGTCTGAAACTGCGGGGTGATCGATGCGAGCATCCATCAAGCGCAAACCCCAAGCTGTCGTGACGGCACGCGCGCTGGAGCGCCAGGCGCTCTACGAGCTGGACGACGGCCGGCTGGTCCTCGAGCATCTCGCTGGCGACCCGCAGGCGTTCGGCACCCTGGTCGACCGCTACCAGACCCGGCTGCTCAACTTCATCAACCGGACGATCGGCGACCGGGAGCGCGCCGAGGACTTGGTGCAAGAGGTGTTCATCCGGGTGTTCCGGCACCTGCACCGGTTCGACCAGACGAAGAAGTTCTCGACGTGGATCTATACCATCGCCTCGAACCTGGCGAAGAACGAGCTGCGCAACCGCAGCCGCAACCCGCTGGTGCTGTTCCAGACGATCAAGAAGCACTGGGAGGCCGATCATCGGCCGCTGCAGTTCGAGGACGCGTCGGCGCGGCCCGACGACCTGTACCGCAAGCGCTACCTCAAGGAGGCCGTGGATCAGTGCGTGGGGCAGCTCCCCACCCACCATCGGGCCGTGTTCGTGCTGCGGGAGCTCGAGGGCAAGAGCTACGCCGAAATCGCCGACATCACGGGGTGCAACCTGGGAACGGTGAAGAGCCGACTCAACCGCGCGCGCAACAGCTTCGCCCAGCTCATCGGACCGCTGCTGCAATAGCCCTGGAACTCTGCCAAGGCCTCACGGTAGAATAGCCGTCATGACCTGCGCCGAGTTTCTGGATCGCTACACGGAGTTCCATGACGGGCTGATCACTGCCCCACCGGAGCTCCGCCGGTTCGAGCGCCACCAGGCGACGTGCCCCACCTGTCGCAGGTACGACACCGCAGTCCGGCGGGGAGTGCTCGCGTTACAGGCCGCCGAGAGGATCGAGCCGTCGCCGGACTTCCGGCGCCGGCTCGAAGCGCGTCTGGAGCGGGAGCGCCGGGCGGGCGCCGAGGTTCGAGCCAGTGCGGGCGTCGCGGCGGCGCTGTTCGTGGCGGCCGCGATCGCGCTGCTCGCCCTCGAAGGGACCCGAGAATCCGACGTGGCGAGGGCCCCAGCCCTGCCGCCGGTCCCCTTCCCCAAGCCGGTGGCCAGCGCCGGCGTTCCGTTCGTCTCGTTCCAGGACCCGCGCGCCAGCGTGGTGTCCGGCAACCCGTATCCATACGGGACCGCGCTCGTCGAGCCCGCCACCGCCGGTCGCTAGGCGTTTTTTCGATACTGTACTGTTGACCTTTCTCCGGGCCCCCGCCCGCGGTAACTTCCGCGCGTATGGGGGCTCTCACGCTCGACGCGCTACGCCGGAGCCTCAAGCAGCCCGGAACGGCGCCTGATCCGGTCTATTATCTCCACGGCGACGAGGACGTCTTGAAGGAGGAGGCCGTCCGAGCGCTGCTCGACCGGGCGCTCGAGCCCGGCACGCGCGACTTCAATTTCGACCGCAGGAGCGCGGCGGACCTCGACCCAGACAGCTTCCACTCCTTGGTGAACACCCCACCGATGCTTGCCGCCAGGCGAGCGGTGGTGATTCGCGGCCTCGAAGAGCTCCGGAAGACATCCAAGGTGCGCCAGGAGCTGGTCCGCTACCTCGGCTCCCCGAGCCCGACCACGCTGCTTATCCTCGTCCAGGGGGCCGGTGAGGCGCCGGATGTCGAGCTCGTGCGCGCCGCGACGACGGTCGCGGCGGAGCCGCTCCCACCGGAGCGCGTGCGCAAATGGGTGACCCATCGGTCGGGGCAGCTCGGGCTCGCCTTCGAGCCCGACGCGGCCGAGCTGCTCGTTACGGTGGTTGGGAACGACCTCGGTGCGCTGGGGCAGGAGCTGGACAAGCTCGCCGCCCTCGCAGCCGGGCGACCCGCGACCCGGGACGACGTGGGCGCACTGGTCGGTGTGCGCCGGGGCGAAACACTGGAAGATCTCGTGGATGCGGCGCTGGAGCGGCGGGCCGCGGCGGCGGCGCGGCTCGTGCAGCCGGTGCTCGAGCAGGGGGGAATGACGGGCGTCCGGATGCTCACCACCCTCGGCACCGCGCTGCTCGGCACCGCGCTGGCGCGGGCGGAGCTCGACCGTGGCGCTCCGCGCGGGCGGCTCGAGACGATCATCCTCGGCCATCTCCGCGCGACCCGGCCCTACGGGCTCGGCAGGGGGGACCAGACTGCCGCGCGCTGGGCCGGGTGGGCAGAGCGGTGGACCGCGCCGCGGCTCCGCAGGGCGCTGCGGCTCGCCCTCGAGGCGGACCGCGCACTCAAATCGACGACGGTGACGGACGAACGGGGAATCCTGGTGCAGCTGGTGCTGTCGTTCGGAATGCTCGAGCAGGAGGCGGCGTGAGAGCGGCGGCGGTCGGGCGGTCGGGCGGTCGGGCGGTCGGCGTCGCGGCGGCACTGCTGACCGCCGGACCGCCGGATCGCGTGACCGCCCAGCAGCCCGACACCGTCCGCGCCGCCGCACTCCGCGTCGCGCAGACGCGCCCCGACTCCGCGCGCGCGATGATGCGGCGCTTGATCGCTCGGCTCACGCCGCAGGACTCGCTCTACCCCGGCGCCCTGTTTACGGCGGGACGGATCGCCGCGAACGCCACTACGGCGGCCACGAACCTGCAGCGCGTCGTTATCGAGTACGGACGCTCGGTGTGGGCGGACTCGGCGCTCGTGCTGCTCACGCAGCTCTACTTCGCGCAGGGCGATCCGGCAGCGACCGTGCAAGCGGCGGAGCGCCTGCGCCGCGACTACCCCGACTCGCCGCTCAAGGCGCGCGCCGATTTCTGGGGCGCCCGCGGCTACTTCGACCTAAGGGACGACGCGCGCGGCTGCGGGCTGATCCGCGACGCGTTGGACGGGGCCGGAGGCGACGTGGAGTTCCAGAACCAAGTCAGCTTCTACGCCGCCCGTTGCACTCGGGTCACGAGCACTATCACGGTCGGGCCCGCCGGCGACAGCCTGCCGCCGACAGGGGAGGGGGCCGGCAGCGCGAAAATCTATGCCGTCCAGGTCCTAGCCGTGAAGAGCGCCGCGCAAGTGGACGAGATGCTCACCCGTCTCAAGGTGATGGGATTTGACGCCCGTGTCGTGCGCGATACGAGCGGCTTGTTCAAAGTGCGGGTCGGCCGGTACCCGACGCGCGAGGCGGCCCAGCAGGGGCAGCGCCGCGTCAAGACCCGGCTCGGGGGCCAGCCGTTCGTGGTGGAGGAGCCGTGACGCCGCGGGTCGAGACCGATACGCCCCTGATGCAGCAGTATCGCGAGATCAAGGCGCGCCACCCGCACACCATCCTGTTCTTCCGGATGGGGGACTTCTACGAGATGTTCGAGGACGATGCGCGGCTGGCGGCGCGTGAGCTCGGGCTCGCGCTCACGTCGCGCAACAACGGCGGTGCCGCGGACGTGCCGCTCGCCGGCGTCCCCGTGAAGGCCGCGACCGAGTACCTGCGGCGCCTCATCGCCAAGGGGCATCGGGTCGCGATCTGCGAGCAGGTCGAGGACCCGAAGCTCGCCAAAGGGCTGGTGCGCCGGGAAGTGGTGGAGACGGTCACCCCCGGCACCGTGCTCGCGGAGGACTGGCTCGAGCGGAACCGGAACAACTTCCTCGTCGCGCTGGACCCTCGCGGCGCCGACGCGGGGTTGGCCGCACTCGATCTGACGACGGGCGAACTCGTGCTCGAGACCGTACCGACGGAACAACTCGCATCGGCCCTCGCCCGCTACGAGACGCCCGAGCTCGTCGTCCCGGCGGGCGCCGCCGTCGCGCTCTCGGCGATCAGGACGCGGACCGAGCGCGAAGCGTGGGAGTTCGACACCGAGCTCGCGCGCGAGGATCTCGCCCGTGCGTTCCGGCTCGCATCGCTGGACGGGCTCGGTATCGAAGCGGGAGACCGGGCCGCGGTCGGAGCGGCGGGGGCTCTGCTGCGCTACGCGCGCGAACTCAAGCCCGGTGGCCTCCCGCATCTCGCGCGGCCGCGGATCGTGCGCCGGGGCGACGTACTGCCGCTCGACGAGATGACGCGACGCAATCTCGAGCTCGTCGAGCCGCTGCGAGCCGGAGCCCCAGGAGCGACGCTCCTCGAGGTGCTCGACCGCACGCTCACCCCGATGGGCGCCCGGCTGCTGCGCCGCTCGCTGCTCGCGCCGCTCGTCGATCCCGCGGCCATCACGGCGCGGCTCGACGCGGTCGACGTGCTGTTTCGCGACGCCTGCGGCCGCGACCGCCTGCGGGAGGCGCTGGACGGCGTACGCGACCTCGAGCGCTTGGCCAGCCGCGCGGCGTTGGGTCGCGCGACGCCGCGCGAGCTCGGCGCCTTGCGCGACTCCATCCTCCGGCTCCCCGACGTGCAGTCGGCGCTCGGTGGCCTCGACGCGCGGGGCCGCGCCGCGTTGCTCGAGCAGGCCGCCGAGCAATTCGACCTGCTCGCGGACCTCGGCGACGAGCTCGCCCGCGCGCTCGTGGCCCGGCCGCCCGCGCAGGCCTCAGAAGGCGACGCCATCCGGGCCGGATACGACGGAGAGCTCGACGGGCTCAAAGGCGCGCGCGACGGCGGGAAGCAGTACATCGCCGGGCTGCAAGCGCGGGAGCGCGAGCGCACCGGGATCGCGTCCCTCAAAGTCGGCTTCAACAAGGTGTTCGGGTACTACCTCGAAGTGACCAACGCCCACCGCGCCCGCATTCCCGCCGACTACGAGCGGCGTCAGACGCTCTCGGGCGCGGAGCGGTTCGTGACTCCGGAGCTCAAGGAGTACGAGGCGAAGGTGTTGGGCGCGGAAGAGCGCATCGCGACGCGGGAGGCTCAGCTGCTGGACGGCCTACGCGCGGGCGTCGCGGGCGCGATCGGGCGGATCCAGCTGACCGCCGCGGTCCTCGCCGGGCTCGATGTCTGGGCGGCCCTCGCCGACGTCGCCCACCGGGAGGGCTACGTGCGGCCGGAGGTGAGCGCAGAATTCACCATCGCGCTCGAGGCGAGCCGACACCCGGTGGTCGAGCGGATGATGCCGCGCGAGGCGTTCATTCCGAACGATGTGCGGCTCGACGAGGCGGGGCGGGTCATCCTGCTCACCGGACCCAACATGGCGGGGAAATCCACCCTCCTGCGGCAGGTGGGGCTGTGCGTAGTGCTCGCGCAGACGGGCTCGTTCGTTCCGGCACGCCGCGCGGCGATCGGCGTGGCGGACCGGCTGTTCACGCGCGTGGGGGCGTCGGACAACCTGGTGCGCGGCCAGTCCACTTTCATGGTCGAGATGAGCGAGACCAGCGCCATCCTCCACGGGGCGACGGCGCGGAGCCTGGTCTTGCTCGACGAGATCGGCCGCGGGACGTCGACGTACGACGGCGTCGCAATCGCGTGGGCCGTCACCGAGCACCTGCACAACGTCGTTGGCTGCAAGACGATCTTCGCGACGCATTACCACGAGTTGACCCAGCTCACGGAAGAACTCGCCCACGCCCGGAACTTCAACGTGGCGGTGCGCGAGACCGGAGACGAGGTCGTGTTCTTGCACCGGCTCGAACCGGGGGGCACGGACCGCTCCTACGGGATCCACGTGGCCCAGCTCGCGGGCCTGCCCGCCCCCGTCGTGGGGCGGGCGTGGCAGGTGCTCCGGCTGCTCGAAGCGGGGCACCACGTGGCGCGGCAGCCGCTGCCCGCCGCGGCGGACGCGCACCAGTTGGGGCTGTTCGGGCCGGGGTCGCACCCGCTGCTCGCCGCGCTCGACCGTCTGGACGTGAACGCTCTGTCGCCGCTCGAGGCGCTCAACCAGCTCGCGGCGTGGAAGAGGCAACTCGAGGAGGGCACGTGACGGTGTGGCGCAGCGTGCTCGCGAGCGCCGTGGCGCTCGCGGCAGCCGGATGCGGCGAGTCGGCACCGCCGCCGGAGCAGACCGGGGGAAGGGCGCTGTCGGCCGCGCCTCCCGATCAGGAACCGCCCGTGGCCGTGAACCCGGACTCACCGATCCAGTATCCGCCGAGGCTCTACGACCAGAAGGTCGAGGGCGATGTCGTGCTGCGGCTGTACACCGACTCGACGGGACAGCTGATCCCCGAGTCCAGCAAGGTGGCGGAGTCGAGCGGTTACCCGGCGCTCGATTCCGCGGCCCTCGCCGGGGCCCGGAAGCTGCGGTTCGCCCCCGCGCGGCGGCGCGGCGTTCCGGCGGCGACGGCGTTCCTGCAGCCGATCGAGTTCCGTCACCCGCGGGCCGGCGACGCCGTGATCAGAGGACGGCCGGACACGGTCAGAGCGGCCCCCACCAACGCCCCCGCCCCCGCCCCCGCCCCGGCACGGCGAGATACGTTTCCCCGCATCCTGCTGCCAGACACGAGCCGGGCGCGGCCGGAGACGACTACCGCACGGCCGGACCCGACCCCGGCGCAGCCGGACAGCGCCGCGAAGGCGGACACCAGTGCCGTCGCACCTTAAGCCGTACGCCAACGTCCTCGAGACGATCGGCTGGACGCCCCTGATCCGCCTGAACAAGGTGACCCAGGGGATCCGGACGCCGGTCTACGCGAAGGCCGAGTACTGGAACCCCGGCGGCTCGGTGAAGGACCGGATCGGCATCGCGATGATTGAAGCGGCCGAGCGCGAGGGGCGCCTCAAGCCCGGCGGGCTCATCGTCGAGGCGACGTCGGGAAACACGGGCGTGGGGCTCGCGATCGCCGCGGCGGTCAAGGGGTACCGCTGCATCTTTACGATGCCGGACAAGATGTCGCAGGAGAAAGCGCGCCTGCTGCGCGCGCTGGGGGCCGAGGTGATCATCACCCCGACCGCGGTGCCGCCTGACCACCCCGAGAACTACATCATGAAGGGCCGCACCATCGCCGCGGCGCACCCCAACGCGATCTTCGCGGACCAGCACTACAACCCGGTGAACCCCGAGGTGCACTACCGCACGACGGGCCCCGAGATCTGGGAGCAGACCGAGGGGAGAGTGACGCACTTCGTGTGTGCGCCGGGCACCGGCGGCACCGTGAGCGGGGCGGGGCGCTTCCTGAAGGAGCGGAACCCCCGGATCAGGGTGGTCGCCGGCGATCCCGTCGGCTCGATCTACACGCACTACGCGACGACGCGTCAGAAGATCGATGGTCACCCCTACAAGGTCGAGGGGATCGGCGGCGACAAGATTCCGACGGCGCTGCACTGGGACGTGATCGACGAGTGGATCACCGTGTCGGACAAGGACGCGATGTTGCTGGTGCGGCGCCTGGCGCGGGAGGAAGGATTGTTCGTGGGCGGCTCGACCGGGGTGAACGTCGTCGCCGCCCTCGCGGTGGCGCGCCGCGTGAACGATGCGCCAGCCCTGGTGGTCACCGTGCTGGCCGACACGGGCGAGCGCTACCTATCGAAGGTCTACAACGACGAGTGGTTGCGGGAGAATCAGATTCTCGAGGCGGAGCGCGTGACGGTCGTGCGGCTGCTCGAGGCCAAGAACTCGGGCGCTCCGCCGCTGATCTCGGTGGCGCCGACGGCGACGGTGCGACAGGCGCTCAACCTCATGAGCACCTATAACATCTCGCAGCTCCCCGTGCTCGACGGCGGCGACGGCGTGGGCGCGCTTTCCGAGCAGGCGCTCATGGCCAAGGCGCTGGAGCGGCCCGCGACGCTCGACCAGGCGGTCCAGGAGGTCATGGACGGGCCCTTCCCCGTGGTGGACGCCGACCTCCCGGTCGAGCGGCTCTCGGCGCTGTTATCCCGCGAGACTCCGGCCGCGCTGGTGCGGCGCGACGGAAAAATCGCGGGGATCGTCACTCGCTACGACGTGCTGCATCAACTCGCCGGGATCCGCTGATGCGGATCACGGTGCTCACGGGCGGCGCGACCGCAGAGCGCACCGTTGCGTTCGCCGGCGCCGCCCAGATCGTGGAAGCGTTGCGCGGACGGGGCCACGAAGTCTACGTCGTCGACACGTGCGGCGGACTCTTGGGGCGGGACGACGAGGAGCGGCTTCTCACGGGTGCGGTCGGCAGGGAGCCGCCTTCGGTCGCCGAGCTCGACGCGCGAGAGCGCGCCTTCCTCTCCGACGGTCTCGCGCAACTCCCTGTCGTGAAGGGGGCGGAGGTGCTGTTCCTCTGCCTACACGCGGGACGCGGGGAGGGCGGGACACTCCAGGCGATCCTCGACGTGATCGGCGTCCCGTACTCGGGCAGCGGCGCGCTCGCGAGCGCGCTGGCGATGGATAAGGACCTCTCGAAGCGTCTGTTCCGCGTGGCCGGAGTGCCGGTCCCCGGCTGGTTCATGACCCCTCCCCCCGTCGCGCCGGAGGACGTCACTACGGCGCTCGGCTGGCCCGTGATCGTCAAGCCCTCGAAGATGGGCTCGTCGGTCGGGATGACGCTCGTGAAGAACGCCCGGGGCCTCGATGCCGCGGTCGAGCTCGCCCGCCAGTACGACGACGAGGTAATGGCCGAGCAATTCATCCCCGGGCGCGAGCTGACCGTGGGGATCCTGGGCGACGTGCCGCTTCCCGTGGGCGAGATCACGCCGCAGCACGAGCTGTTCGACTACGAGTGCAAGTACACGCCGGGAATGTCGGAGGAGATCTTCCCGGCGAAGCTGGACGCACAACTGGCGCGCCGGCTGCAGGAGCTGGCGCTCGCCGCGCACCGCGCACTCAAGCTGGGTGGCTATTCCCGCGTCGACTTCCGGTTGAGCCCGGAGGGCGACATCTTTTGTCTCGAGGCGAACACGCTCCCCGGCATGACGCGGACGAGCCTCCTTCCCCAGGCCGCCCGGGCGGCGGGGATCGAGTTCCCGGAGCTGTGCGAGCGGATCTGCCGGCTGGCGCGGAACTCGGGGAACGGGCGCGGGGGATAAGATTCGATGGGCCCGCAGCGGATCTTCGGCATGACGCCCTGGGTGTGGCGGCTACTCGTCGCCAACCTGGTGGTCTTCCTCCTCCAGATGACGATCTTCGTCAACCAGGGATTCCTCGCCACGTTCGGGTTTGTGCCGCTACGCGCAATGGCGCAGCCGTGGACGTTCCTGACGTACATGTTCCTCCACGTCGGGCCGCTGCACCTGGGGTTCAACCTGCTGGCGTTGTTCGTGTTCGGATCGGCGGTGGAGGAGCGGATGGGAAGCGGGCCGTTCCTCGGCTATTACCTGCTGTGCGGCTTGGGGGGGGCGGCGCTGTCGTACCTGCTGATGCAGTTCCGAGAGGTGCCGCTCGTTGTCGGCGCGTCGGCGGCGGTGTACGGCGTCCTGTTGGCGTTCGCATGGGCCTGGCCCGACCGCCCGATCTACGTCTTCCCGCTACCGGAGCCGATTCCGGCGAAATGGCTCGTTACGTTCGCGGCCGCGATCTCACTCGTCCTCGCGCTGGTCCCCACGGACGACAAGGTGGCGCACCTCGCGCACCTGGGCGGCTTCGGGACCGGGTTCCTGTACCTCAAGATCGCGGACTGGCGGCTGGCCCGGGCGGAGCGGCA
>JBOHSI010000068.1:0-4408 GCA_050733055.1 Gemmatimonadales bacterium | reverse complement strand
CTGTCCCACATCGACCCGATCGCGAACCGGCTGTTCCTCGGCCGCTTTTTGAACGAGACGCTCGCGTCGGTGCCCGACATCGACCTCGACTTCCCGCGCGAGATCCGCGAAGAGCTGATCCGGCGCGTGTATAAGCGCTACGGCGACGAGCACGTCGGGCTCGTCTGCTCGTTCCCCACGTACCGCCTGCGGTCCGCGGTGCGCGAGATCGGCAAGGCGCTCGACCTTCCCGTTGGCGAGCTCGAGCAGGTGGCCAAGCTGGCGGACCGGCGGTCGGGCGGACTGGCGGAAGAGCTGCAGCAGCTCCCCGGTTTCGAGACCCGGAGCACCGCGCCGCTGTGGAAGGAGCTGTGCGAGCTGGCCGAAGAGATCACGGGGCTCCCCCGACATGTATCGCAGCACGTCGGCGGGATGATCATCTCGAGCCGGCCGCTCGTGGAGCTCGTGCCCCTCGAGCGCGCGGCGATGGAGGACCGCGTCGTGTGTCAGTGGGACAAGGACTCCTGCGACGACGCGCGCTTCGTCAAGATCGACTTCCTGGCGCTCGGCATGCTGTCGCTCGTCGAGGAGTGCGTCGAGCTGGTCGCGGCACGCGAGGGCAAGCCTCCCGATCTCTCGCGGATCGACTTCGCCGACCGGGCGGTGTACGACCGGATCTGCCGGGGCGACACCGTCGGGCTGTTCCAGATCGAGAGCCGCGCGCAGATCCAGATGATCCGCCGTACCCGGCCGAAGAACCTCGAGGATCTCGCCGTCGAGGTGGCGATCGTGCGACCGGGGCCCATCGTGGGCGGCGCGGTGAACCCGTACGTGCGGCGTCGGGAGGAACAGCGCCGGGCCGAAGCCGCGGGCCGCCGCTACGAGCCTCCGGTTGACCACCCGCTCCTCGCGGAGGCGCTCGCCGACACGCTCGGCGTGATCCTCTACCAGGACCAGGTGCTGCAGGTGTGCCAGGCCCTCGCGGGGTTCACGGCGGGACAGGCGGAAGCCCTGCGGCGCGCCATGAGCCGACGGCGCAGCCGCGAGCTGATGGCGGGGTTTTGGGAGGAGTTCCGGAACGGCGCAGCGGCGCGGGGCGTTCCGGAGCACATCGCCGACCGCGTGTTCGCGCAGGTGATCGCGTTCTCGGAGTTCGGATTCCCGAAGTCGCATGCGGCTGCGTTCGGGCTCCTCGCCTATCAGTCGGCGTGGCTGCGGCATTACCACCCGGCCGAGTACTACTGCGCGCTCTTCAACAACCAACCGATGGGGTTTTATTCGCTCGACGCGCTGGGGCGCGACGCCCAGCGCAACGACATCGAGATCCTGCTGCCAGACGTGAATACGAGCGATGTCTGGTGCACGGTGGAGGGGGGGGCCCGCGCGGTGCGGGTGGGCCTCGGGTTCGTACGCGACTGGAGCGAGGAGACGGCGACCGCCGTCGTCGTCGAACGGGAGCGGAACGGTCCCTTCCAGGGTGTCGGCGACTTGGTGCGGCGCGCGCCGCCGCGGCTCAAGCGTACCGCGATCGAGCACCTGGTGTGGGTCGGCGGATGCGACGGGTTCGGGCTGACGCGGCGCGAGCTGCTGTGGCAGGTGGGGCTATGGCTCCCGCCCGAGGCTGAGCGCGGCGACGGCGCCCGCGGCCGGCGCCAGCTCGAGCTCGCACTCGATAACCCATTCGAGCGCTTGCACTTCGGAGGCCTCGCAGCAGATGTGCGGCTCGTCGCCGAGTATACCGTCCTGGGGTTCGCCACGAGCGGCCATCCGCTCGAACTGCTGCGGGAGGCATTGCCACCCGGGGTGGTGCAGAGCGACGCGCTCCCGCGTCTCGCGCACGGTGCATGGGTGGAGGTCGCGGGCCTCGTCGTGGCGCGCCAACGGCCCGAAACGGCGAAGGGGTTCATCTTCGTGCTGCTCGAGGACGTGGAAGGGATGGTGAACGTGATCGTGCGGCCCGACGTGTTCCGCGAGCATCGCGCGGCGATCCGCGGCGAGCCGCTGTTGTGGGTGCGCGGCAAGCTCGCGAAGGACGACGGCACGGTGAATATTCTCGCGGAAGAGGTCCGGGGGCTGCATCGCGGATTGCGGAATGCGGATTACGGATTGGACGAGTCGGGCGTCGATTCCGCAATCCGCAATCCGCAATCCGCAATGGCATTTCTCAAGACCATGCGGCGGGTAGCGCCGGAGTCGAAGGATTGGGGGTGACCGCACCTGGTCCGGCTCATCGCGGCGGCAATCAACGGCCCGCGCACGAGGGCCGAGCATCCGGCGATTCCGACGACGCCGGAGCAGCAGGCGCTCGCCGCCGCCGAGTCGGTGGCGGCGGGCTCCGGTGCGATCCACGTCCACGTCCGCGGCCCAGATGAGCGAGAAAGCCTGGCCCCGGAGGACGTCGCCCGGGCACTCACGGCCATCCGTGCCGCTGTTCCCGGGATCGCGATCGGCGTCAGCACCGGCGCGTGGATCGTGCCGGACCCCGCAGCACGGCTCCAGGCGGTCGGGCACTGGTCACTCCTGCCGGACTTCGCGTCGGTCAACTTCCACGAGGACGGCGCGACTGAGCTCGCCGAGCTGCTGCGTTCGCGCGGGGTGGGTATCGAGGCGGGGCTCTCGAACGCCCGGGCCGCGGAAGTGCTCCTTGACTCAGGTCTGGCCGGGCACTACCTGCGCGTGATGTTCGAGCCTCAGGACCAGGACGCCGACGCCGCCCTGGGAGCCCTCGCCCAAATGGAGGGAATTCTGGACCACGCCCGCATCGGCCTCCCGCGCCTGCTCCACGGCGTGGACCGCACCACGTGGCGGCTCATCGACGCGGCGGCCGCGCGGGGATACGACACCCGGGTCGGCTTCGAGGACACCCTTACCCTGCCCGACGGCACCCTCGCCCCGAGCAACGCCGCGCTCGTCGCCGCCGCCCGCCGGGCTGCAGGATGACGGGCGGGCGCGCTTGCCACGTCCATCCCCGGTCCGCAACTTAGCCACTCGATCCCTCTGCGGGAGCAGCGATGGCGACGCGCAAGCTCCAGCCCCTCTGGGCCTGCCCGCGCTGCGGCCACCGCTTCGTGGGCCGCAACATGTGGCACTCGTGCGGGCGCCACCCGATCGCCGACCACTTCAGGGGCAGGCCGCCGCTCCTCCGCGCGCTGTTCCGGCGCTTCCGCGCGCTGGTACGATCGTGCGGCCCCGTGACGGTGTACGCGCAGAAGACGCGGATCGTGTTTCAGGCACGCGCGCGCTTCACCAGCGTCGTGGTGCGGCGCGGCTGGCTCGAGGGGGCGGTGTGGCTCAAGCGGCGGCTCGCCCTGCCCCGGTTCCACCGGATCGAGAAGATCCCCCCGGGCGACTACGTGCACTACTTTAGCCTGCGCGACCCCTCCGAGATCGACGCCGAGCTCGCCGCGCTGGTGCGCGAGGCGTACGCGGTGGGACGGCAAGAGCATCTCCGTCCGCCCGCGGCGCGGAGGTAGTATTCTAGGAGCGCCTGCCTGAGACGGACCGACCTGACGGAGGACCCACAATGACGCGCCAGCTGCCCCAGCCCGGCGTACTCCTGCTCTCCGGGTTGCTGCTGCTCGGGGGGAGCGCTCCCCGGACCGCGGTTCAGGACCAGCCGTTCGTGGTCGACTACTACTACCAGGCGCGCTGGGGCTACGCCGCCGAGTTCTTCCGGCTATACACGAAGAACCACTTGCCCGTGCTGAAGCGGCAAATGGAGCTGGGCCGGATCGCCGAGGTCAGCACGGTCGCGCCGCGCTACCACGCGACCGAGCAGGGCCGCTGGGACTACCGCGTCACCATCGTCTGGAAGAGCATGGCGGCGGCCAGCGACTCGTTCCCGCAGGCCGAGCTACGGCGGCTGTTTCCCGACCAGGAGACCTTCCAGCGCGAGGAGCAGCGCCGGTTCGAGATCCTGGTCGCGCACTGGGACGTACCCGTCGTGAAGGTAGACCTGACGAGGTGAGCGGCCCAGCTACGCACGTGCCCTGCTCTTCCCGAGATACGTCCGCACCAGGGGCGCCACCCGCCGGCGCACCAGGGCCGTGCTGAGCAGTTGCTCCTCTTCAGGGGCGGCCTCAACGAGCAGCCGCACCGCGCGTCCCTCGCCCTCCTGGATCACGACGGGAATCCCGTCCCGGAAGAGAATCCGGTTCGTCGCGAGCGCGGGCACCGTGTCGCCGGGCGTGACGATCCCGACCAGGTTGAGGGGATCCGCTCCACTCACCGTCACCAACTCGCCGCTGGCCGCCTCGCGCCGCACGGAGCGCAGCAGCCCAACGGCCTCGGGGAGCGCGTACTGCTCCCCCGAGAACCCGCCGACGAAGCGGCCGCCCCGGATCTCCCCGCACGCCTCGAGTCGCCGGTACACGCGCAGGATGTCACGCCACGGCGGCAGCAGGCTTTCGCGCGCTACCACCCGCCGGAA
>JBOHSI010000067.1:0-22358 GCA_050733055.1 Gemmatimonadales bacterium | reverse complement strand
GGAAGGAGATCGCGCAGGTTGGTGCGATCTCGGCGAATAACGACCCGGAGATCGGCAAGATTATCGCCGACGCGATGGAGAAGGTCGGCAAGGACGGTGTGATCACGGTCGAGGAGGCCAAGGGCCTCGAGACCACCCTCGAGACGGTGGAGGGAATGCAGTTCGACCGCGGCTACCTCTCGCCCTACTTCATCACCGATCCCGAGAAGATGGAGGCCGTCCTCGAGGATGCCTATATCCTGATTCACGACAAGAAGATCTCGTCGATGAAGGACCTGCTGCCCATCCTGGAGAAAGTGGCACAGGCCGGCCGGCCGCTGCTCATCATCGCTGAGGACGTGGAGGGCGAGGCGCTGGCGACGCTGGTCGTCAACAAGCTCCGCGGCACGCTGAAGGTGTGTGCGGTGAAGGCACCGGGCTTCGGCGACCGCCGCAAGGAGATGTTGGTCGACATCGCCGTGCTCACCGCCGCGCCGCAGGTGATCTCGGAAGAGATGGGCCTGAAGCTCGAGAACGCAACCCTGAACGATCTCGGCCAGGCGAAGCGGATCGTCGTGGACAAGGACAACACGACCATCGTCGGCGGCAAGGGCAAGTCCGAGGCGATCCAGGGGCGTATCAAGGAGATCAAGGCCGCGATCGAGAAGTCCACGTCCGACTACGACAAGGAGAAACTGCAGGAGCGGCTCGCGAAGCTGGCGGGCGGCGTTGCCGTGATCAACGTGGGCGCGGCCACCGAGACCGAGATGAAGGAGAAAAAGGCCCGCGTCGAGGACGCGCTGCACGCGACCCGCGCGGCGGTCGAGGAAGGCATCGTGCCGGGGGGCGGCGTGTCGCTCTTGGGGTGCCAGAAGGCGCTCGAGAAGGTGAAGGGGGGCGAGGAGGACGAGAAGGTCGGTGTCGACATCGTGCGTCGCTCCCTCGAAGAGCCGGTGCGCTGGATCGCCCAGAACGCCGGTCAGGAAGGCTCGATCGTGGTCGCGCGCGTGCGGGACGCCAACAACAAGAACTTCGGCTACAACGCGCAAACCGACACGTTCGAGGACCTGGTCGCCGCCGGGGTGATCGACCCGACCAAGGTCACGCGCACCGCGCTGCAGAACGCGGCGTCGATCGCCGGGCTGCTGCTTACGACCGAGTGCGTCGTCGTCGAGAAGAAGGAGAAGGAGAAAGCCCCGCCGATGCCGGGCGGTGGCATGGGCGGGATGTATTAGGAACTAGCGGCACAGATGCCAGACGCGCCGGACGCCCCGGGGTAGCCCCGGGGCGTCCGGGTTTTTTTGTATCTTTAGCCGTGCCTCCCCATCGCTCACCGTCCGTGATCCTTGTCCGCGTGGCGCTCGCCTGCGCCTGCCTCCTCGTCCTCCCCGCGGTCCTCGCGGGCCAGAGCCGCCCGCGCATCGAAGGCCGGTGGCAGGCCAAGACCGAGGACGCGATCCGCCATATCATGGTGCGAAGCGACAGCTCAGCTCAGTTCGGCGACGAGGTGGCGCGTTGGCGGATCGTGGAGGACAGCCTGTGGATCACGCTCGGAGACGGCGTGTGGCAGGTCTACGGGATGAAGCTCGAGGCGGACCGGCTCACGCTCTCGGGGGGGGACCTTGAGAAGTCCGTGACGCTGCGACGGGTCGGGCCGCCCACGGCCCGGGCGGACTCGGCGACGATTCCGCCGCCGCCACCGCCCAGCGAGCGCGCCTGGGAGTGACGGCTAGGGCAGGTCGCGGATGTCGGCGACGCGCCATCCGAGCCGAGTCTTGGTGAAACGGATTTCCTGGCGTAGGCGGGTCTCCCCTTGCGCTCCGCCGTCGGCCGGCACGTAGGCGTAGAACGTCCGCACCGTCGCGCTCGCCGCGTTCCCACGGACAGCGAACTGCTCGACCGCGTAGCGCGCCTTGAGTCGCGTGTAGCGGCGGAAAAACCGGTCCCAGGCGGCGACGTCCGCCTGCTGCATCCCCGGCATGAGCACCCGCAGGTTGCCCACCCGCTCGCTCGACACCGCGCGCTCCAGGTCCTGCAGTAGCAAGTCGATCGCGGCCCGCGGATCGGCGGGCTGCGGCGACGGTGGCGCCACGCCGGCCGCGATCCCCACCTGCTCGGCGTCGAGCGCGGCCAGCTTCGCCAGGGCGAAATCCATGGCATGGCGGAGGGATTCGGCACGCTGGAGTGACGTCGCGGCGCGCCCCGCCTCGGGCCGGGTCGCGAGCGCGCGCACCACGGGGGTTGCCCGAGTGATCGCTTGCTCGGCTTCGCGCCGCAGCGCGTCCGCTTCCCCCTGTGCTTTGTGGTACTGCGCCACCGCGCTCAGATAGCCGCTCGCCGCGCGCGCCTGGTCGCCGCCGCGCACGGCCCGCTCCGCTGTCAGCAGGACCGTCTCCGCGAGCAGCAGGGTCGGCACGTTGTTTTTCATGGCACCCGCGCGCCGCGCCCGCTCGCGCGCGGCGAGCGCCGAGTCACGCTGTGCGGTGAGCGCGGCGTTGAGCCCCGCCGGAAGCGGGTAGCCGAGGAGCGGATCGAGCGTGACGGGCGCGAGGATCGCCACCGCTGGCGGCGGGACCTCGGCCGCCGGCGGTGGCGCGTGCGGATTGTAGTACAGGACGGCGGCAACCAGCGCGAGGGCGGTGAGCACTGCCGCGCGCCACTTGAGCGGCGCGTGGGTCACGAGGCGAAGCGCCGCGGCGGGGATCGGTGTCCAGCGTGGGCTCAGCCGCGCCGTCGGCTCCGACGTCCCCGAGAGCGCGGCCCGGATTCCGAACAGCGCGGACTGCATCTGGCGGGCGGTCTCGTAGCGGTCTTCCGGCACCTTGTTCATGGCCTTCGCCACGACCCGCTCCAGCGCGGCGGGGATCGACGGCGCCATCGTGCGAAGCGGCTTCGGGTCGGTGGTCAGGACCTGGTACAGCACGCCGTGCACCGTCTCTCCCTCGAACGGTTTGCGGTACGAGAGGAGCTCGTACAGGAGGCACCCCACCGCAAACAGGTCGGTCACGGGCGTGATGGGGCCGTTGGTAATCTGCTCGGGCGCCATGTACGTCGGGGTGCCGACGATCGCGCCGGAGCCGGTGATGTCCGCCGACTGCAACCGCGCGATCCCGAAGTCCATGATCTTTACCGACCCGTCGGACGCAATGCGCACGTTCGACGGCTTGATGTCGCGGTGGATCACACCGCGTCCGTGGGCGTAGGCGAGTCCCTGGAGCACCTCAATCGCGATGTCGAGCTTGCGCTCGAGCGCGAGCGGATCGTGCAGCGCGATCATCGTGGAGAGGTCGCGACCGTCCACCAGCTCCATCGCGATGAAGAGTTGCCCGTCGGCTTCGCCGAGGTCGTAGATCGTGACGAGGTTGGGATGCTGGAGCGCGCCGGCGGCTCGCGCTTCCCGCAGGAAGCGGCTGCGCGCGTCGCGCGTGCGGCCGATGGCAGCGCTCAGAAGCTTCAGCGCCACGTAGCGGCGGATGACCGAATCGTAGGCCTTCCACACCGCGCCCATGGCTCCTTCGCCGATGAGCTCGTGCAGCTCGAACTTGCCGACTTTGCGGTATTGATCGGTATGGGCCATACAGCTCGGGTTGGGCCGAACTGAACAATGTGGGTAGCAGGCGCGGGTCGGGCAACAGGCGCGCCGGGGACAAGCGCCCTAGCGGGTGGCCCAGTCGTAAATACGTCCGAGCAAGGCACGCGTGGCGTCGTCCAAAGGGACGTCACGCCGCCGGAGGACGCGCTCGGCGATCGTCAGAAAGCCCTCTCTGGTGACCCGTGCCGCTTCGGCCCCCGGCCGGGCACCCTCGGCCGCCCCCCAAGTGAATGGCGGCACGTACTTGGGCGGACGCACCGCGTCGAACACGTTGGCGCCCACGCCGATCACGGTTCCAGTCGCGAGCAGCGTCCCGATGGCGGTCTTCGCGTGATCGCCGATCAGGCTGCCCAGAAACTGCAGGCCGGTCTCGATCGAGGTTCCGGCAACGTCGAGCCGAACGGCGCCGTAGGTGTTCTTGAGGTTCGAGGTGATCGTGCCGGCGCCCAGGTTCGCCCAGCGCCCGATCACTGAGCTCCCCACAAATCCGTCGTGCGCCTTGTTGGCGTAGCCGAGAAAGGCGCACGATGCGAGCTCCCCGCGGACCTTGCAGTGCGGTCCGATCGCCGAGGCCTTGATCGGCCCGCCGAGCAGTTGCGTGTTCGCGCCCGCCCACAGCGGTCCGTCCAGCCGCGTTCCCGCGCGGACGTCGACGCCGCTCTCGAGCACCACGGGACCCGCCGTCGTGTCGAACACCACGCCCGGCTCGATGGCGGCACCGTGCAGTGCGAGGAGGCCGGGGTCGCCGATCACCGTGCTGCCGCGGGGAATCGCATCGCTGTCGCCGACCAGCG
Source organism: Gemmatimonadales bacterium (assembly GCA_050733055.1). Lineage (GTDB taxonomy): Bacteria > Gemmatimonadota > Gemmatimonadetes > Gemmatimonadales > GWC2-71-9 > DASUAL01. Next base: position 17,993 of record JBOHSI010000067.1, on the reverse strand, counting down.
CCAAGAGGTCCTCGACGAGTAGCCGCTCCAGCGCCGGTACGAGGTCGTAGACGCCGTGCAGCACGACGCCCGAGACTTCGACCGCCGCGGCGTGCGGCTGGGGGCCGTGCCACGTGGCGCCCCGCCCGACGCCCCAGCCGACCGTGACGCCGTTGCAACTGAGCCGGAACGGGCCGTGGGGGAACGCGGGCGCGACGCCGCGCGGTGCAAACGTGGACGAGCCGATGATCGCAGCGCCGGCAACGGGGTGCCGCGCGGTCACCGGCGGGACCCCGGGTTCGACGAACCCAGCGAGATGGGGCAGCGCCATGATCTCGGTCGTTTCCGCGCCGACGAACGCCTCCCAGCGCTCCCGGATCAGGTGCGCTCCTGCCCGCAGCTCCGAGAGCGGCCGCGCGCCGGCAAACGGGGTCCATGCGGGTGCGGGCTCCGGATCGAGCAGGTACAGACCCGGGGGGGCGGGCGAGGGGTGCGTCACAGCCGCTGCACCAGCTCCTTCAAGTGTTCCGCGCGGCCCGTCGGCATGACCAGGGTGTGGCCGTTGGCGCGCACGACGATCATGTTCTCGAGGCCAACCACCGCAAGGTGCTCGTTTTCGGACCAGACGAGCGAGCGCCGCACGTCCTCGCTCAGTGTCACGTTTCCGACGATCACGTTACCGCGCGCATCGGTCGGCCGGATGCGGAGCAGGGCGTCCCATGACCCGATGTCGTCCCAGCGGAACGTCCCCGTGACGACCGCGAGCCGCTTGGTGCGCTCCAGGACCGCGATGTCCACGGGCCCCGGGGTCACTGCGGCGAAGAACCCCGCGACGTCGCCGGCGCTGAGCTTCGGCCAGCCGGCCCTGAGCTCGCGCGCGTAGGCGCCCGCCTCGCCCAGGAACCGCGCCACGCCCCAGGCGAAGAGGCCGGTGTTCCAGAGCGCTCCCCGCTGCCGCAGCAGCGCGGCGCGCGCCGCGCTCGGCTTCTCGACGAAGCGGCGCACCGTGCGCGCGCTTCCCAGCGGCTTGCCCGGGACGATGTAGCCGTATCCAGTCTCGTTCCGGTCCGGCTTGACGCCCACGGTGACGAGCACGTCGTACTCCTGGGCGACACCCAGCGCGTTGCGCGCGGCCGCGCGGAACGCGCGGTCGTCGCCCACCGCCCAGTCGGCGTGCAGCGAGACCATGTGGGCGCCGGGGTCACGTTGCGAGATCCATTGGGCCGCCCAGGCGAGTGCAGGGGCGGTGGAGGCGGCGCGCGGCTCACTCAAGATCTGGGCGAGCGGGATTTGCGGCACCACCGCGGCTACCTGGTCCACGAGGAACGGGCCGGTGAGGATCAAGATCCGCTCGGGCGGGACGAGGCCGTCGAGCCGATCGACCGCTTGGACGAGGAGCGGCCGGTCGCCCGCCAGCGGGAGCAGCTGCTTGGGACGCTGCGGCGTCGACAGCGGCCAGAAGCGGGTGCCGGAGCCTCCGGCGAGGATCGCGGCCCAAAGGCTCATCGAAGCTCGCCGTGCGTGTCAGGGGTGTCGCCCAGCATCCCGGCGATGCGCGTGGTGAGCTTGGTCGGGGAGAACGGCTTCGTGAGCAGCGTGGTACCCAACCCCTCCGCCTCCTCGAGAACGCGATCTTCCCCCTCGGCGGTGAGCACGATGACGGGCAGCGTGCGGGTCGCTGCGGTCCCGCGCAGCTCGCGCAGCAGGTCGAGACCCGAACCGTCGGGGAGGTGGAGGTCGAGGAGCACTGCGTCCACCGGAACGCGGGGCTGGGCGAGCGCGGCGCGGGCGTCCCCGAGAGTGCGGGCGAGGCTCACGCTGTAGCCGAGCCGCTCCAGGTGGGGACGCAGGAGCAGTCCGATGTGCGGTTCGTCATCCACGACGAGGAGGTGCCGCCGACCGAGGGGCACAGAGGCTACGGCGCGGAGCGGGCCGAGCACGTCACACGGCCGCTCCCGGTCAGAGCAGCCCGGCGATCGCCGAGCGGTGGCGACGGAGGTCGTAGAGCAGCGCGCCCACGTTGGTGGACGGCTGGACCAAGACGGCGAGGAGGGCGTCGGCGTTGAGGACGGTGACCACGGCCAGCCCGGCGCCGAACTCGAGCACGCCGGTCCCGAACTCCCCGCGCCCCGCCGCCTGGCCCAGCTGCGCCATCCCATTGATGACCGACGGCACCAGGGCGGCGACGCTGTCTGCGTCGACGCCGTTCGCGGTGCGGGAATCGATGGGCAGGCCGTCCCGGCCCACGACCACTACGGCGTCCACGCCGGCGCGGCGGCCCAGCGCCTCGACGACTTCGCGGATCGTCGCCATACGGCGGCCAAGCTAGGACCGGGGGGTGGCGAAGTCAAGCAGCCACCGTGGGTTGACCCACTTGGACGACGTCCAGTATCTTCCCCCCACCGAATGTCTTCCCCCCGTCGTTCTGTCGCGCCGACCATCGCCATCATGGCCCTCGCGCTACTCATCGCGGCGTGCGGCGGCGAGATCGGGTTGCCCGCGCCCGTGATCTCGAACGTCGTGGAGGACTTTACCCTCTACGCGCTCTCCGGCACTCCGGTCTCCGCCCCGTCGGCGTTCCGGCTCGACGGCGCGGACAAGCTGGTGCGCACCGATCGGTCGCCGGCCTTCGACTTCGCCTTCAACTTCGATACACTCAAGCGCGCGGTGCTCCTGCCGACCGGCGCGGCGGGGCTCGGCGTGGGCTCCGGTCTGCAGCGGACGGCGGTTGCCTTTGACTCGATCAAGATTGCGCCGACCGGCGGCTACGTGTTTGACCGACCACTCGTCGTGGACTCGGGGACCGTGGCGGTGGTGCGCTCGCGGCCCATCAACTGCCTCTTCGGCGCCACCGTGCCGCTGTACGCCAAGCTGCAGGTGCTGGCGATCGACACGACCGCGCGCCGCCTCGACTTCAAGGTCCTGGTCAACGAGAACTGCGGCTACCGCGGTCTCGAGCCGGGCCTCCCGAAGCAGTAGCCGGTGATCGACCTCAAGCTGTTGCGCGCCTCGCCCGTGCAGGTGCGCGCGGCGCTCGCGCGCCGTGGCGATCCGAGCCTCACCAAGCTGCTCGACGAGCTTGAGGCGCTCGACATGAAGCGCCGCGCGCTCACCGGTCAGCTCGACCAGCTCAAGGCGGAGCGCAACGAGGCGGCCAAAGCGGACGCGCGCCTAATGAAGGACCAGGGTGAGCTCCCGTCCGGTGTGCGCGAGCAGCGCAAGCGGCTGGGGGAGCGCATCGCCGGGCTCGAGACGGCCCTCAAGCACGTCGAGGCCGAGCTCGAGCACAAGGCACTGTTCGTTCCCAACCTGCCGCTCCCCGAGTTGCCGGATGGCGACGCGTCGCACAACCGGGTGATCCGGACCTGGGGCGAGCCGGCGGCGGCGGGCGGAAAACCGCACTGGGAGATCGCCGAACGGCTCGGGATCGTGGACTTCGCGCGCGGCGCGAAGCTGGCCGGCTCGGGCTTCCCCGTGTTCATGGGCCTCGGCGCGAGGCTCGCGCGCGCGCTCATCAACTACATGATGGATCTGCATGCGCGCGAACACGGCTACGTCGAGGTGGAGCCGCCGTTCCTGGTGCGCCGCGAGATCATGACGGCCACGGGTCAGCTCCCCAAGTTCGAAGAGGACGCGTATCGCACCCACCCGGACGACCTGTTTCTGATCCCGACGGCCGAAGTGCCCGTGACCAACTTGCTGCGCGACGAGATCGTCGACGGTGCGACGCTGCCCCGCGGCTACGTCGCCTATACGCCGTGCTTCCGGAGGGAGGCGGGCGCCGCGGGGAAGGACACCCGCGGCCTGCTGCGCGTGCACCAGTTCGACAAGGTCGAGCTGGTGCGCTTCTGCCGCGCGGTCGACACGCCCCCCGAGCACGAGAAGCTCACGGCGCACGCCGAGGAGGTCCTGCGACGGCTCGAGCTGCCGTATCGCGTCGTGCTGCTCGCCGCCGGGGACCTGGGGTTCGCGAGCGCCAAGACCTACGACCTCGAGGTGTGGGCGCCGTCCGTCGGCGCCTGGCTGGAGTGCTCGAGCTCGAGCACATTCACGGATTTCCAGGCGCGGCGCGCTAACATCCGGTGCCGCTCCAAGCCCGGGGAGAAACCCGAGCTCGTGCATACTCTCAATGCCTCGGGCGTGGCGTTGCCGCGCACGGTCGCGGGGCTGCTCGAGACCCACCAGCAGCCCGACGGCTCCGTGGTCCTTCCGGCGGTGCTGGCTCCGTACGCGGGGACCGACCGCCTGGTTCCCCCCGGTGGCGCGTAACGCGGCACTGCGCCGGGCGGGGCCTCCCGCCGTGGTCGGGCTGGCGCTGCTGCTGGGCGGGATCACGTTTGGCTACGCGTGGGTGGTCGCGCGCCATCTGCGCGATGATGCCCGCGACACGAGCCGGCTGCTCGGCCGCGTGTTCGCGGGACTGCACGACCCCCGGCCCGACGCCGCCACCGACGCGCTGCTCGACCTCGCCGCCCAGGTCCGCACCCTTGGCATTCCGATCGCCGTCACCGACACGGCGGGCCGCGTCACCGCGATGGACAACGCGCCGCTCTCCGGGGACGCAGACCCGGCCGCGCTCCGCCAGTGGATCGCTGATCTCGATGCCGTGAACGCACCGATCGAGCAGCCCGGCGTCGGCACCATTCACTATGGTCCGCTGCCGCTTGCCCGGCGCTTCACCGTCCTCGCGGTGCTGCAGGGCGCCGTATTCCTGTGCCTCGGGCTGCTCGCGGTGTGGGCGTACCGGGCGCGGCTCGCTGCGGCACGGGATCGCCTGTGGGTGGCGATGGCCCGGGAATCGGCCCACCAGCTCGGCACGCCACTGATGAGCCTCACGGGATGGATTGACTACCTGCGGGAAAACCCGGGTACCGCGGCCGTGGAGCTCGCCGACCATCTTCAGGCTGATGCCGAGCGCCTCGAGCGGGTCGCCAAGCGGTTCGAGCGGATCGGCCGGCCGGCGCGGCGCGAGCCGATCGCGCTGGGTGCGGTCGCGGAGCGCGTGGTAAGCTACTTCCGTCCCCGTCTCCCCACCCTCGCGAGCCCGGTCAAACTGTCACTCGCGGCGACAGGACCCGGGCCTGCGGCGCGCGGTGATCCGGTGCTCGTCGAGTGGGCGCTCGAGGCGGTGCTCAAGAACGCGATCGATGCGCTCTCCGGGCGCGGCGGACGGATCGATGTCAGGGTGGAAGCGGTGGGGCGCACGGCGCGCGTCAGCGTCCGGGACGACGGGCCCGGCGTGGCACCCGAGGCACGGGCCCAGCTGTTCGAGCCCGGCCTCTCGACGAAACCCGGCGGCTGGGGGATCGGGCTGGCCCTGGCGCGCCGTATCGTGGAGCAGCAGCACGGCGGCCGACTCAGCTATCGCCCCGCACCGGGGGGAGCGGGCGCCGAGTTCGTGCTCGAGTTCCCTCTCGCGCCATCGTCATGATCCTGCCCCTCAACCCCCAGCAAGACGCCGCCGTCCGGCACCCAGGCGGTCCGCTGCTCGTCCTCGCGGGCGCAGGGTCGGGGAAGACACGCGTGCTGACCGCGCGGATTGCGCACCTCATCACGGAGCGGGGCCTCGCCCCACAGCGCCTCTTCGCGGTCACATTCACGAACAAGGCGGCGGGTGAGATGCGCTCGCGCGTGGCGCTGCTGCTCGGCGCCGACCCGAAGGGCCTGTGGATCGGCACGTTCCACGCGCTCTCGGCGCGCCTGCTACGCCGTGAAGCTGCCCACCTCGGTTTCGGCCCGAACTTCACGATCTACGACGAAGACGATTCCGAGTCTTTCATCAAGCGCTTGCTCGAGCAGCGCGGGCTCTCGCCCAAGGCCAACCCGCCGCGGGCGATCCACGCCGTGATCTCGGGCGCGAAGAACCGGATGCTCCTTCCGGAGGAGCTCGGCGCCGAGGCCGACAGCCCCCTGGAGCGCGTGGCCGTCGACATTTACGTCGCCCTCGGCCCGGCGCTCAAGCAGGCCAACGCCATGGACTTCGACGACCTGCTGCTGCACCCGCTGACGCTGTTTCGGGAGCACCCCGACCGGCTCGCCTACTGGCAGCGCAGGTTCGAGCACGTCTTGGTGGACGAATTCCAGGACACCAACGCCGCTCAATACCAGCTCGTGAGGTATCTCGCGGCCGAACACCACAACCTGTGCGTGGTGGGCGACGACGATCAGGCGATTTACGGGTGGCGCGGAGCGGACGTGCGGCACATGCTGTCGTTCTCGCGGGACCTTCCGGGCGCGACGCTCATCAAGCTGGAGCAGAATTACCGCTCGACCCAGGTGATCCTGGCCGCGGCGAACGGCGTCATCGTTGAAAACACCCGTCGCCTCGGCAAGACCCTGTTTACGGCGACGCCGGGCGGGGAGCCCGTGACGCTGCTCACTGCCGCCGACGAGCGGGACGAAGCCGAGTGGCTCGCGGCGGAGCTTGCCCGCCGTGCGGCCGAGACCGACATCCCGTACGAAGCGATGGCGATCCTGTACCGCACCAACGCCCAGTCGCGGCCGCTGGAAGAGGCGCTGCGTTTTCGGGGGATCCCCTACCGCCTGATCGGAGCAGTGAGCTTCTACGAGCGGCGCGAGGTGAAGGACGTGCTGGCCTACCTTCGGCTCATTGCCAACCCGGCGGACGACGAGGCGTTCGTGCGGATCGTGAACGTCCCGCGGAGGGGCATCGGCCAGGCGTCGCTCACGCAGCTCCTCCGGACCGCGGCGCACTGGGGCAAGCCGCTCCTCGAGACCGCTCGGGCGGCCGAGCGCGTCCCCGTGCTGCGCCCCAACGTGCGGGAGGCGTACTTGGACGTGGCGCGTCTGATCGACGAGCTGCGGAGCCGGCTCGGCGCCGCCGACCCGGCGACGGTGCTGGAGCAGGTCATCGCGACCGTGGCCTACAGGCAGTATCTCGCCGAGGAGGGTCCGGAGGGGATCGAGCGGCTCGACAACGTCCAGGAGCTCATCGCCGGGGCGGCCGAGTGGGCGGAGACCGCGCTGGCCGAGGAGGAGGGAGTGGAGGGGGGGGCCGGAGCCGGCCTGCTCGAGCGCTACCTCACCCAGGCGGCGCTGGTGACGCCCGCCGATGAGGGTACGGGGCGCGCGGGAGCACCGCACGGGGTCACGCTCATGACCGTCCACATGGCGAAGGGGCTCGAGTGGCCCGTGGTGACGCTCGCCGGTCTCGAGGACGGTCTCTTCCCGCTCGCGCGGGCGGCGGGGGAGCCCGGGGGGCTCGAGGAGGAGCGTCGGCTGTGCTACGTGGGTCTCACGCGCGCTCGCGAAAAATTGTATCTCTCATGGGCTCGCACGCGGTACCGGCACGGGCGGCTCGAGCTGTCCGAGCCGTCGCGGTTCCTCGACGCCCTGTCCGGGAGCGTCATCGAGCAGCGCAGCACGTCGCCGCAGTGGGACCGCGCGGCCGGTGCGGGAGCCGCCCGCGGGGGGCGCCGGGCGACGCGCACCCTGGTCGAAGTGGAGGCCGATTGGGAGGTGGTCACGTCCCAAGACGCGCCGCGCTATGCCGCGGGCGAGCGCGTGCGTCACCGCAAGTTCGGCAGCGGCGTCATCCGGAACGTGTCGGGCTCGGGGCGCGAGCTGAAAGTCACGGTGGCATTCGACGACCAGGAGATCGGGACCAAGCAGCTGCTCGTGGCCTACGCAGGGCTCGAGCGCGAGTGGGAGAGCGCATGAGCGTCACGCACGAGGACGTGCTGAAAATCGCGCAACTGGCGGAACTCGACGTGGACGAGGAAGCTCTGCCGCTGCTCGCTCAGCAGATGTCGCGGATTCTCGAGTATGTCGCCCAGATCAACGCCCTACCCGCGAGCGAGGGAATGAAGCCCTACGTGCCCGGGCCGGATGCGCTGCGGTTCCGCGCCGACGAAATGAAGCCCTGGCCGCTCGCGTTCGGGCCGGACAAGCTCGCGCCTGCGTTCAAGGACGGCTTCTTCCTCGTTCCGAAACTCGGCCCGTTCGAGGAGCCTGAGGCGTGAGCGATTCGAGCGAAGCGCTCGCGAGCGCCAAGGCGGCGGCCGACCGCATCGTCAAGACCAAGCGACTGAATGCCTGTCTTACACCGCTGAAAGAACTCCGGAAGTCGCTGGATCAACAGGCGAGGGCCGCGCACCCCTCGGGCGTCCTCTATGGGATGCCGGTCGCGGTGAAGGACAACATCTGCACCCTCGAGTTCACCACGTCATGCGGCTCGAGGATCCTCGAGGGCTACCGCTCGCCCTACGACGCCACCGCGATCGCCAAACTCAAGGCGGCCGGCGCCCTCATCGCGGGCAAGACGAACTGCGACGAGTTCGCCATGGGTTCCTCGACGGAGCACTCGGCGTACGGTCGCGCCGTGCACCCGTTTGAGAAGACGCGGGTGCCGGGCGGCTCCTCGGGGGGGTCGGCCGCGCTCGTCGCGGCGGGCGCCGTGCCGGCCGCGCTCGGCTCGGAGACCGGCGGCTCGGTACGCCAGCCGGCGTCGTTCTGTGGGGTCGTGGGGATTAAGCCGACCTATGGCCGGGTGAGCCGCTACGGGCTGGTGGCGTTCGGCTCGTCGCTCGATCAGATCGGCGTCCTCGGGCGCAGCGTCCACGACGCGGCGCGGGTGCTGTCGGTGATCAGCGGGCGCGACCCGAAGGACTCGACCTGCGAGGACCGTGACTCACTGCGCCTCCCGACGGTACCGGAGTCGCTGCAGGGATTCGTGATCGGCGTTCCGAAGGAATATTTCCCGCCCGACCTCGATCCGGCGGTACGACGGGCATGCGAGCGGGCGATCCGGCTGCTCAAGGAGCTTGGCGCGGCGGTGCGCGACGTGTCGCTGCCGCATACACCGTACGCTGTGGCCACGTACTACATCATCGCGCCCGCCGAGGCGTCGTCCAATCTGGCGCGGTTTGACGGCGCCCGCTACGGCCCGCGGTTCAACGGCGCGCGCGACGTGCGGGCGTTGTACAAGAAGACCCGGGGCGAGGGGTTCGGCCCCGAGGTGCGGCGGCGGATCCTGGTAGGCACCTATGTGCTGTCCTCGGGCTACTACGATGCCTACTACCGCAAGGCGCAGCAGATGCGCGCGCTGATCGCGCAGGATTTCCGGAACGCATTCGATCGCGGCGTGGACCTCCTGTTCACGCCCACCACGCCGACGTCGGCCTTCAAGGCCGGGGAGAAACTGGGCGATCCCATCGCGATGTACCTCTCGGACATCTTCACGGTGACGGCGAACCTCGCCGGGCTCCCCGCGATGTCCATCCCCATCGGGCGGATCAAGGGTCTGCCGATCGGTGGCCAATTCATCGGCCAGGCGTTTCTCGAAGACGAGATGATCGAGGCGGCCTACGCGCTCGAGCGGGTCGTGCCCGCGACCGAGGAGGCGTGATGGCGGCGGCCGCAGGGGGGCGTTGGGAGACGGTCATCGGGCTCGAGACGCACGTCCAGCTGCGTACGGCGTCGAAGATGTTCTGCGGTTGCTCCGCCGCGTTCGGCGCGTCGCCCAACACGAACGTGTGTCCAGTGTGCATGGGGCTGCCGGGGGCGCTTCCGGTTCCCAACGAGCAGGCGCTGCAGCACGCGGTCCGAGCCGCTCTCGCCCTAGGGTGCGCCGTGCACCCCCGCAGCATCTTCGCGCGCAAGAACTACTTCTATCCGGACCTGCCGAAGGGCTACCAGATCTCGCAGTTCGAGCTCCCGCTCGCGACGAACGGGTCGCTGTCGTACCTGTCGCCCGACCGGGGGATCGCGACCGCGACCATCGTACGGCTCCATGTGGAGGAAGACGCGGGGAAGTCGCTGCACGACCGGTTTTCCCGGGAGACGGCGATCGACTTGAACCGCTGCGGCGTGCCGTTGATCGAGATCGTCACCGGGCCCGATTTCCGCTCGCCGCAGGAAGCGCGCGCGTACCTCCAGACGTTGAAACAGGTGCTCGAGTACGCCGGGGTGTCGGACTGCGACATGGAGAAAGGGAGCCTGCGGGTGGACGCGAACGTGTCGGTCCGGCGGCCCGGCGAGAGCGCGCTCGGCACCAAGACCGAGGTGAAGAACATCAACTCCTTCGCCTACGTCGAGAAGGCGCTCATGGTGGAGCGGGACCGGCAGATCGCCGTGCTCGGAAGCGGGGGCGCCGTGGAGCAGCAAACCCTGCTCTACGACGCCAAGACGAACGCCGTGCGACCTCAGCGCGCCAAGGAAGAGAGCCACGACTACCGCTACTTCCCGGATCCGGATCTGCCGCCGCTCGTGCTCTCGGAGGCGTTCGTCGCGGAGCAGCAGGCGCAGCTCCCGGAGCTGCCGGCGAAGAAACGGGAGCGGTTCGTGGCCCAGTACGCCCTCTCCGTGAACGACGCGGCCGTGCTCACGGCCGATCGGGCGGTGGCGGACTACTACGAGGCGGTCGTACACGCCCCCGCGGACTTCAAGGCGGCGGCCAACTGGGTGATGACCGAGGTGCTCGGCGACGCGAAGGACCATCAGGGCCAGCTCCGCGTGCCGCCCGAGTCGCTGGCCCGCCTGATCGCGCTGGTGCAGGGCGGTACGCTGAGCCACCAGGCGGCGAAGCGCGTGTTCACGGAGGTGGCGGAGCGGGGCGGGGAGCCGCGCACGGTCGCCGAGGCACTCGGCCTCACCCAGGTGGCCGATCGCGGCATGGTGGCAGGATGGGTGAGCGAGGTGTTACGTGCTTACACCACCGAGGTCACGCGCTACAAGAACGGCGAACGGAAGCTGCTGCAGTTCTTCGTCGGGCAGGTGATGAAGCGCTCAGGCGGTAAGGCGGACCCGAAGCTCACGCAGCGAGTGCTGGAGGAGAAGCTGGCGCCCTAGCGCGTTCCGCCGTTGCGCGTGTCTCGATCCCGCCAGGGGCGCTGGGCCTTGGACGCCCGCCAATAGTCGAGCGCCGGGCTGGGCAGCCCGAAATGCTCCTCGGCCGTGGCGTGCATCCGCTCGGGCTCCACGCGGCCGCCCTCGTGCAGTGCCTGACGGCGCATGTGCTTCGCGAGCTTCAAGGCCTTTCCGCCGGCCGGGTCGAGGCGCCGCGCAGCAGCGTCCTGCTCGCCGAGCATCTCCATCACGTACTCGAACGTCACCGCCATGTGGCGCTCCACGTCCTCGTCGGGCAGGTCCCAGCGGGTGTTCTCGAGCATCAGCTGGAACGCCCACCGCCAGCTCTCGCTCTCGGTGAGATGGACCATCCCGCGGAACAGCCGCCGGCTGGTGCGGACGCTGAACAGGGTGGGCGAGATGATGGTGTCGAGGTGCGTGTCGCTGGGCGTGTGGTCCTGCAGGATCAGCTCCTTCGCCTCCTTCGCGTACGCGTCGCCCAAGTGGGTCTCGAAGCGGCTCTCCCAGTAGCTGTGGCCCAGCGCCGCTGTGCTGGACGTGAGCACCAGTTGGCGCGGCACGAAGAAGTTGTGCGCCACCGTGTCGGCGGCAAGGTGCGAGAGATAGCCCAGGCCGAACCCGCGCAGCGGGTCGGTCGGGGCGAGGTCGAAGATCTCCTGGCCGACGTGCCAGGCATGGCAGTGCCGCCCCACCGGCGCATACTTCTTCGCGATCGACGTGTCGGCCGCGATGTTGCCATACAGGAAGTCGTAGGGGAACGCCCGCAACAGGTCCGCGACGGCGCCCGGCAGCTGGTGCAGGTTGGCGAGGACCGACTCGGCGAGGTAGATGTGCGTGCCCGGGGTCCAGGCGTGGGCGACGGCGGGAAGGAGGGCGATGCTGAGGAGCGCCACCCCCGTCGCCGCCAGCACGTGCGTCGCTTTCAGCGCTTCCTCCGGCGCTTCAGCGCCCGGCGCCCCCACTCGAGCACGCTAAGGCCGCGGCGGACGTTGCGGAGCGTCGCCGCGACGTCGAGCGCCGTCGTCTCTACCTCCTCCTGCACCACCTCGAACAGGGCATCGAGGTCGGCGAGCCGTTCCTCGGCGGCATCCGCGGCCGTGAGGATGCGGGTCCGCAGCTCGCGCGACGTCCCCACCAGGCCGTCGGCTTCGGCGCGAATCGTCGCCACGACCTGCCGCACGTCGCCTAGGGCGGGTCCGGCCAAGCCTTCGAGCACGCGGAGGGACGCTCGCAACGCGAGCAGTGCGATCACGGAGGACAGCGCGATCGCGATCGCCGCGAGGGCCATGATCGCGAGCGAAATCCCCGTCACCACCGCTACCCATGTCGGGATCATTCGTCAGTCCGCCGGAGCGTTCGAGATAAGCTCGGGGCCGGTGCGTGCGGGTGTCAACCGCGCCGCGCCGTGCCGGAGCGCAAGCTGCATCAGGGACGGCGCCGCGAGCTGCGCCACCGCCACGGCCAAGACGATCGTAGTGAGCACGGCACGGCCCGCGCCGGGACTCTCCGGCCGGCCGCCGTACATGATGAAGGAGTTGATCCCCAGCGCCATGGCGGCGCCGCCCTGCGCCACCGTCGCGAGCCCGACGTGCGGCGGCGCGGCTGTGATCTTGAGCGCCGTCCGGGCGTAGCGCACGCTGGCCCAGCGCGCCGCCACCCGGAGCGCCGCGAGCAGCAGAACGGCCACGAACACCCAGGCCGTGGGCAGCGTGAGCAACGCGCCCGCGACCACGAGGAAAACGGCGTAGATCGGGTGCTCCCAATCCGCGAGCAGCCGGCGCAGCTGCCGCCGCTGCGGCGATCGGTTCACGATCACCACGGCCGCGAGCGCGCACACGACGAACGGCGACAGGTCCGTCGCGTAGCCGATCCCCGCCCCGAAGAGCAGGGTCGCGAGCAGCGCGAACCCGAGATCTTCGGGCGCCGGCCGGAGCCGGGTGAGGCTCAAGAACAGCAGGCCGACGAGCGCCCCACTCCCGACCGCGAAGGCGATCCAGGACGCCCACCCCAGCGCGCCGTGGCCCGCGAGCCCATGCGGGCGATAGAGCGCGAGCAGGACGGTCAGGAGGAGCGCGCCGCAGGCCGTTTCGAGTGCCGCCGCCAGGCCGAACACCTGCGCCCCTCTGCGCCGAATCCCGAGCATCCGGGCCACGAGGCTCACCGCTTCCGGCCCCGAGACCGCGGCCACGGCAGCGAGCGTCAGCACCGCCGGGACCCGCGGGGCCCAGGCGGCACCGAGGGCAGGGATCAGGCGGGTGAGCAGCCAGGCGCCCACCCCGACGGTCAGGGCCGCGGCCCCAGCGGAGGCGAGCGCGAGGAGCGACACGTCACGCGGGATGCGCCGCACGTACCGCCATTCGAAGCGCGCGCCGAGGGTGGCGCCGATCCAGCCGATCGCGAGCGCGGTGACGGGCGCGAGCGCTCGGAGCACCGGCCGGTTGATGAGGTCGATCCCCGGGCCGAGTACGAGCCCCAGCAGCACGAGCGGCCCGCCGGCGGCGAGGACCAAGTCGAGGCTGAGGGGGTGGCGTGCCGGCAAGCGTGGGAGCCGCGTGGCGAGCAGACCCGCGACGGCGAGGAGCCCGAGCGCAAGAACGGGGTTCACGTGGCATACGTTCGCGAACGCTTGACGGAAGCGCAAGCCGCGTCATAGCTTGCCTCACCCATGCCTGCCTCCTTCTGCGTCACGGGCGGTCGCCCGCTGAAAGGCACCATCCGCCCGGCGGGCAACAAGAACGCGGCGCTTCCCATCCTCGCGGCCACCTTGCTCGCCGACGGGCCCTGCACCATCGACAACGTCCCCCACATCCGTGACGTGGAGACGATGCTCGAGCTGCTCGCCCACCTCGGGGCGGCGGTGCACTGGACCGGGCCGAACACCGTTGCGGTGGACGCGACGCGCGCCGAGCCGCGCGAGCTCGATCCCAAGCTGTGCGCGCGCATCCGCGCGTCGATCCTGCTCGCCGGGCCAATGCTCGCGCGTTTCGGCCGGGTGAACCTCCCTCCGCCGGGGGGTGACGTGATCGGGCGACGCCGCGTGGACACGCACTTTTTGGCGCTCGAGCGGCTGGGTGCGGAGATCACCGTCGGCGCGGCCTACAAGCTCGAGGCCAGGCAGCTCGCCGCGGCAGACATCTTCCTCGACGAGCCGAGCGTCACGGCGACAGAGAACGCGCTGATGGCCGCCGTCGCGGCGCGGGGGACCACTGTGCTCCGCAACGCCGCCTCCGAGCCGCACGTGCAGGACCTCGCCCGCTTCCTCGCCGCCCTCGGCGTCGGCATCGACGGGATCGGCACCAACACGCTCACCGTGGCGGGCGGCACCCCGCTTGGCGCCGGGTCGTTCGCCATCGGGCCCGACCACATCGAGATCGGTTCCTTCATAGGCCTCGCGGCTGTGACGAACGGCGCGGTGACGATCGATGGGGTGCGGAACGACGACCTCCGCGCTACGCTCATGGCATTCGAGCGGCTCGGCGTCCGGCCGCGCCTCGACGGCGCGACGCTGATCATCGACGCCGATCAGGAGCGCCGCATCCGCCCCGACTTGGGCGGCCACGTCCCCAAACTGGAGGACGGCCCCTGGCCCGCGTTCCCCGCCGACCTGATGTCCATCGCCATCGTTGTCGCTTCGCAATGCGAGGGGCTGCTGCTCGTGTTCGAGAAGCTGTTCGAGTCGCGGCTCTTCTTCGTGGACAAGCTGATCGGGATGGGCGCGCGGATCGTGCTGTGCGACCCCCACCGCGCGGTGATCGCGGGGCCCTCGCCGCTCCACGGCCAGGTGGTGGAGAGCCCGGACATCCGCGCCGGGATGGCGATGCTGCTCGCGGCGCTCGCCGCGCAGGGTGACTCCGTCATCCACAACATCGGGCAGATCGAGCGCGGCTACGAGCGCATCGACGAGCGGCTGCGAGCACTCGGGGCGCAGATCGAGAGGATCGATGGACAGACGGACAAAGGGGTAGTTGGATAGTCTCCGCGAATCTCCCGTCGGCGACTCTGCGGTGCCTCGCATGGAGCTCACCGAGTGGGCCGAGCGTTACGGCGTCGTGGCGGGCATCACCACCCGCGGTCGCGGGTTCTCACTCGGGCTGTGGAGCGAGGAAAACGTGGGGCAGGTGATGACTCGGTGGCGCGCCTTCCGCGCCGCGTTCCACACCGCGTTCCCCACGGTGGTCCTGAGCCACCAAGTCCATGGGACGGCCGTGCAGTGGCACCGCCCGGGAAGCGAGGGCTGGCTGATCCTCGACGGGGTGGACGGTCACGCCACCAGCGCCCGCGGGGTCCTCCTCACCATCACGGTCGCCGACTGCGTCCCTATCTACCTCTCGGTGCCCCAAAAACGCGTGGTGGCGCTGCTGCATGCGGGGTGGCGCGGGACGGCCGCCCGGATTCTCGAGCGCGGCGTGGAGCTGGTGCGTCGTGAGGCGTTCGTGAGGGCATCGGACATCGTAATGCATTGTGGTGTTGGTATTTGCGGTTCGTGCTATGAAGTAGGTTCTGAAGTTCGGAGCGAGCTTACCGGCCGCGCGGAAGCAACCGCCGGGCACGTGGACCTGCGCGCGCTGCTGGTGGGGCAGGCGCGGGAGCTGGGGCTGACCGAGGTGTCGCTCTCCCCGTGGTGCAGCGGGCACGACACCGACCGGTTCTACTCGCACCGTGCCTCGGGTGGGCGTGATGGGCGGATGGTCGCGTACCTCGGCATGCCTGCTTGACAGGGAGCGTCCCGCGGCTAAATTCCGGCCGGTGAAGCGGGCGAAGTTCGGCCCGCGCTTTTTTTTATGCTCTCCGAGAGTCTTGTCGAGTCGTTTCGGGTCTGGTTGGCGGAACTGGGGCTCGAACTGGCCGACCTTCGCATCGGCGGCACGCCGCACCGGCCGCTCGTTCAAGTGCGCATTGAATGGCCGCCGAGCGATCCCGAGCGGCGAGTCGCCGTCGACGACTGCGCGAGGGCGAGTCGGCACTTGGAGACGTGGCTCGACGCCGGTGGGCCGCTCGGGTCGCGCTACGTGCTCGAGGTATCGAGCCCGGGAATCGAGCGCACGGTGCGCTGGCACCGCCACTGGGTCCGGTTCGTCGGTCGGGACGTGCAGGCGACGATCAGGGGGCTCGGCCGGGTGCGGGCCCGCATCCTGGCCGTGCCGGACGAGGAGACGGTGATGCTGCAGCCGGTCGGGCATGGGGCGGCGGGCCCTCGGAGCGTACGTTTGACCGACATCCGCGACGCGCGGCTGGCGGTGGATTGGTGAAAGGGACGGAGGAATGGCGAATACGGCGGATGTGGTTTCCGCGATCCGGGAGCTGACGAACACCAAGCAGCTCGAGCGCACGGAGCTGCTCGATCTGCTCAAGGACGGCCTGCATGCGGCGCTGATGAAGCGCTACGGGCCGAACGTCCGCGCCGAGATCGGGATCGACGAGCTGAAGGGGACGATCAAGATCGCGGTGTTGCGCACCGTGGTGGAGGCCGTGGAGGATCCCGGCTCGCAGGTGACGCTCGAGGAAGCGCGCTTCGAGGACCCGGACTTCCAGGTCGGCGACGTGCTCGAAGAAGAGGTGCCGTTCGAGGCGTTCGGACGCACCGCCGTCCAGGCGGCGAAACAGCGGATCATCCAGCGCGTGCGCGAGGGCGAGCGCGCCCGGATCCGGGACGAGTTCACGGACAAGGTGGGCGAGCTGCTCTCGGGAGAGGTGCAGCAGATCGAGCGCGGCAAAATCGTGGTGATGCTCGCCAAGTTCCGCGAGGCGGAAGCGATCATCCCCTACCGCGAGCAGAACCACCGCGAGCACTTCCACCAGGGCGACACGATCCGCGCGGTGCTGAAGCGTATCGAGGAGACCCCGAAGGGCCCACGACTCATCCTGTCACGTGCCGACCCGCTGTTCGTGAAGGCGCTGTTCAAGCTCGAGGTGCCGGAGATCCAACAGGGAATCGTGGAGATCCGTGCGACCGCCCGCGAGGCGGGGAGCCGCACCAAGATCGCCGTCTCATCCCGGGACGACTCCATCGATCCGGTGGGCGCCTGCGTCGGGCTGAAGGGGTCGCGAGTCCAGGCGGTGGTGAACGAGTTGAACGGCGAGCGGATCGACATCGTGCCATGGTCGCCCGACCCCGAGCGGTTTGCCAAGCTCTCGCTCGCGCCGTCGCGCGTGGCGCGGGTGTTCTCGGATCCGGAGACCAAAACGATCCAGGCGATCGTGGATGAGGACCAGCTATCGCTCGCCATCGGCCGCAACGGCCAGAACGTACGTCTGGCCTCGGAGCTCACCGGCTGGAAGATCGATCTGTATTCGAGCCGGGAGTGGCTCGAGCGCGGTGGCGAAGGGCCGCTGTTCGCCCCGCTGCCGCCCGAGGAGGAGGCCGCAACTAAGGTCGCGCTGCGCGAGCTCAAGGGCCTCCCCGTGGAGCTCGTCGACGTGCTCGAGCGGGCGGGACACAAGACGCTCCAGGACAGCCTCGACCTCGAGCGCGAGGACGTCGACAAGATCCCCGGAATGACGCCGGATCTCGCCGACAAGCTCATGGCGTTCCTCAATGAGATGACCGAGGAAGGCGGGGAGGAGGAAGAGCCGCGCTCGGTCGAGGAGCCTGGCCCGGGGGGTGACCCGTCGGCCCAGCCGGCGTGACCGCGCGGCTCGTCGGCCTGCTGGGCCTCGGGTTGAGGGCGGGGCGGGTGGTCGTCGGCGTGGCGGGCGTGCGCGCGCGGCTGCAGCGCAACGCGCTGCGCTGCGTCGTGCTCGCAGAGGACGCGAGTCCGCGTACCCGGGAGAAGGTGGAGCGCCTCGCGCGAGTGCGTGGGGTGCCGATCGTGTGGGGGCCCGCCGCCGGGCAGCTGGGCGCCGGGCTCGGCCGGCCGCCGGTGCAGGCGGTCGGGATCGAGGACGCAGGGCTGGCCCGCGGGCTGGCGGCTTTGGAGGAGTGAGTGACGGCGATGCGGATTCACGATCTGGCAGCTGAATTCGGCATTTCCTCGGAGCAGCTCATCGGCATGCTCAAGGAGCTGGACATCTTCGTGCGCAGTCACCTGTCGCCGCTCAAGCCCGAGCAGGTGGCACTGATGCGCGCGCGCTGGGAGCGCGAGAAGCGCAAGCAGAAGGAGGCCCCCGGGCCCCCGAAGCGGCGCCGGACCGCGAAGGCGGCCGAGCCCGTGGCTGCGGCGCCCGAGGCGCGGCCCAAGCGCCGGCGC
>JBOHSI010000066.1:0-5199 GCA_050733055.1 Gemmatimonadales bacterium | reverse complement strand
TGATACGATCGCTCGACTCCCAGGCGGTGACGACGGGTACCGTGATCCCGGCGGCGACGGCGTCTGCGTCCCCGAACGAGACGCGCGGCCGACGCTGCCACGCCCGCCAGACCGAATCGGGCACGTGCGGCGTGAACAGCGGCCGCCGGCGGAGCTGAAATGTGTTCACGCCGAAGAGCGTCGCGGCGAACTTCTCGGTCATGTAGCGGTTCATCCCGTTGACGATCGACCAGGCGCCGATCAGACACGTCACGCCGATGAACACGCCGAGGAGCGAGAAGCCGCTCTTGAGCTTGTGCGCCCGAATCGTGCTGATCGCCAGGAAGACCGCCTCGAGGAGCGGCACTCAGGCGGCCTGACGCTGGTCGGCGGCAACGACCCCGTCACGCAGCGTCACGATGCGCGCCGCGCGCGCCGCAATATCGTGCTCGTGTGTCACCATCACGATCGTCTGGCCCTGGCGGTGCAGGTCGCCGAACACCTGCATGATCTCCGCGCTGGTGGTGGAGTCGAGGTTGCCGGTAGGCTCGTCGGCGAGGAGGATGGAGGGCTCGTTCACGAGCGCCCGCGCGATCGCCACGCGCTGCCGCTGGCCGCCAGACAGCTCGTTGGGCTTGTGGTCCATGCGGTCGCCGAGTCCCACGCGCTCGAGCGCCCGCGCCGCCTGCTGGCGCCGCTTCCGGGCCGACATGCCGGCGTAGATCAGCGGCAGCTCGACGTTGTGGAGCGCGTTGGCCCGGGGCAGCAGGTTGAAGGTCTGGAAGACGAACCCGATCTCCCGATTGCGGATGCGGGCGAGCTCGTCGTCATCCAGGTCGGAGACCCTCTGGCCGTTGAGCCAGTACTCCCCCGCCGAGGGCGTATCGAGGCACCCGATGAGGTTCATCAGGGTCGACTTGCCCGAGCCCGAAGGCCCCATCACGGCGACGTACTCGTTCTTGCGGAGCTGCAGGCTGACGCCGCGCAGGGCGCGCACGACCTCGCCGCCCATGGTGTATTCCCGGGTGAGCTGGTGCGTCAGGATCACGATGTCCGGCTGCGGCGCCGTCATGCCACGCCCTTCTTCTTCGCCGTGTCGGCGGCCTGTTTCGCGGGCCGCACGTGCGCGCCGTCCTTCAAGTCGCGGATGGACTGGTAGGGCCCCGCGACGATGGTCTCGCCGTCCTTCAGCCCGTCGATCACCTCGAAGTACTCGTCTCCCGCGACGCCGACCTTGACCGGCCGGAACGTGGCGGCACCCTTTTCCACCACGAAGACGCCTTCCGTCTCCTTCTTTTTCCCTGCCGCCGCGGTGTCGACCGGCCGGTTCTCCGTGGACACGGGCGTGTGCTCGCGCACCGTGAGCGCGATGATCGGGATCGAGAGCGCCTGTTTGCGGGTGTCGGTGACGATCCGCGCCGTGGCCGAGAGATCCGGCCGCACCTCGCCGGGCGGGTGGTCGAGGGTGATCTCGACCTCGTAATCCACCGCCCGGTCACTCGTCCCGGTGGCCGTCGCGGCGGCGGTGCGCACGCTCGAATCGGACACCTTGCTCACACGGCCGGTGAAGGTCGTGTCGGGGAACGCGTCGATCGACACCTCGACCGAATCGCCCAAGTGGGTGCGGACGACGTCCGTCTCGTCGACCTGCACTTTCGCCTGGATTACCGACAGGTCGGAGATCGTCAAGAGCAATCCGATGTCCTTGGAGAACGTGCTCGGGACCGCGACCTCGCCTTCCTCGACGGCGAGCCGGGTCACGCGCCCCGGCATCGGCGCGACGAGCCGGGTCTTGCCGAGCTGGTCTCGGGCTTCCCGGACGGCGGCGCGGAACTGGGCGACCTGATGCTGGGCGGCGGTCAGGTTCGCCTCCGCGATGTCGTACGCGGTCTGCGCCTGCTCCAGCTGCTCGGCCGGGACGAGGTTCGGGTTCTGCTCGCGCAGCTCTTTGGTGCGCTGCAGCGCGCGTTGCGCTTGGTCGCGGTTGGCGCGCGCCTGCACCGCGCTGGCTTCGGCGGCCGACAGCGCGGCCTGCGCGCGCTGCAGGTTCGCCTCGTACACGGTCGGCTCGATCTGGAGCAGGAACTGCCCCTCCTTCACGAAGTCCCCCTCGCGCACGGCGATCCGGGTGATGCGTCCCGTGATGTCGGCGCTGATGTCGACCTTCTTCTTGGGCTGGATCTTGCCGCTCGCGGTCACCGCGGCCACGAGGTCGCGGCGCCCCACCTTCTCGAACCGCACCTCCGCTCCCCGGTCCCGGCGCGCGCCGGCGCTGAGGATCACCAGTGCGGCGATCAACACGACTGCCCCGGTTCCCACCAGCACCTTAGTGCGTCTGGACATGGCTCTCGGATCCTCCCTTTACCGCAGCGGTCGACCGACCGCTGCTTCGAGCGCGGCGGCCGCCTTGTGATAGTCGTACCCGGCGTTGACGTAGTCCGTCTCGGCCCGCAGCGCCGCCAGCTGGGCATCGAGCAGCTCGAAGAACGTTCCGGAACCGACGCGATAGCGTTCGGTCGCGAGCTGCAGCTGCTCACGCGCTGCCGTGCGACTCGTCTCCTGGATGGCGATGGCGCGGTAGGCCGTCTGCAGCGTCAGATACGCCTGGTTCACGTCGGTCTGCACCTGGAGGCCCCGAGCACGCACCGACTCCGCGAGGCCGAGCTGCTGCGCCCTGGCGCGCGACACCGCAAGCGGCCGGGAGAAGTTGCTCCACAGCGGGATGCTGACCATCAGGCGTGCCTGGAAGGGCTGCGGCGTGAACGTGAACGGATAGGAGTCGTTCTGGTCTCGAATCGACTGCTCAAGGGCAGCCGTGTTGGTCAGCCCCTGGCAGGGGAGCGGCGTCTGTCCCGCGTTGAGCCAGGCGGTGTTCTGGTACTGGCAGGCGATCGAGTCCAGCGCCGCGCTTTCCCGGATGCCTGTGATCGTGGGATCGAGGTCGGACAGCTTCTGCGTGAAGCCCGACCAGCTCGCCGAGACCGAGACCGCCGGCCCGTAGCTCGCGCGAGCCGCGCGCACGCCCCAGCTCGCCGCCCGCTCGCGCGCCCGCAGGGCTTTGAGTGAGGGGTTCTGCTGCTCGGCCATCGTGAGGAGGTCGTTGAGCTGCCACGGTGGCGCCTGCACCGTGAAACTATCGGTGAGCTCCACGCTCGCGACGTCCACGGGCGGGGTCACGCCCAGGTGCTGGAACAGCCGCAACGTCTCGACCTGGACAGCGGTTTCCGCGCGCAGCAGAGCCACCTGCGCGGTTCCGCGAGCCACCTGCGCCTGCCGCACGTCGATCAGCGATGCCCGGCCCACGTCGTAGCGCGCCTGCGCGAGCTTCAGAAATTCCTCGTTCCGCGCCACCTCCTGCCGCGCCACGCCCGCGTAGTCGCGTGCCTGGAGGACGGTGAGATATTGCTGGGTCACCGCCGTGATCAGGTTGGTCTCCGCACCCGCCACATCGGCGCTCGCGGCGTTGAGCTGCGCCTTGGTGAGCCCGGGCTGCGCGAGCGTTTCCCCGGAAAGCTGCCAGTTCAGATCGAAGCTGTAGAACGACGAGCGCGTCGAGACGCTTTGCGAAAAGTCGGTGGTGAGAAAGCGCTGTTGGCCGAGCCCGCTGTAGCCCAGCCCCCCCGAGGCCGTCAGCGACGGGAGCAGCAGGCCCGAGAACGCATTGCGGACTCCCCACCCGGCGGGTGCTCGATCGTGAATGGTCTGCCGGTAGGCCGGGTTGTGCTCCCGCGCGAGCGCGATCGCATCGGCGAGAGAGAGCTGGGCGGGAGCGGATTGTTGGCCGAGGGAGAGCGTCGGGCAGACTGCGAGCCCGACGGACAACAGCAAGCGCCTCATGGGGTTCCTTGGACCGGTCGTTGGGTCGTCACCTCGTACGGCCAGCGGACGTCACGAGTTTCGGTACGGGACGCCGCGGCGGAGGTCGGGCGGGAATCTAACCCCCGGGCACCCAAGTGACGAAGGGGTCACGATCCGGGCGCGCGTTCGGCGGTGAGCTGCCGTGACGGGATCTCGACTTTGAGCAGACGCCCGTCCGGCCCCAGCCACAGATGTACCAAGCGGTTGGCGCCGCCGTTCACCGTGACGTGGCGCAGCGACGCCGGATCGCGGTTGACGGTGGTGGGCTGCACGCCCAGGTCCTGCAGCGCGAGGGCTTCGCGGCGCCCGTGGCGCGGGAAGATGGCGGTGACCGCGACGGGCTGCGGGCGGGCGTGCCATGCTGCGGGCAGGTACAGGGCGAAGACGGAGTCGTCCAGCACGAGGACGGGCGGCGTCGCCGGAAACTCGCGGGCCCGCTCAGTGCGCGGCCCGAGCAGCCGCACCGTGAAGCGGCCCCGGGCCAGCTGGCCCAAGATCCGGAGCGGCTCGCGCGGGTGGGCGACGGAGAAATCGAGGTTTGCCGGGAGCGAATCGGCGCCGATCTCGAGAATCGGAGCGAGCACCACCACGGGCCGGGCCCGGTCGTAGCGCACTGTCGAGGCGAGCTTCCAGCCGGTGGACCCGTCGCCGACTCGGGCCCGCGCGAGGCGGAGAGCTTCGCGGGCGATCTCGACGGTATCCTCGCGGACGACGAGCGTGCCTTCGTCGAGCGGGGTCTGGAGCGCGAGGAGCGCCAGGAGCAGCGCGGTCACGGGGCGGGCGCCTCGACCACTCGCGTCGCGATGCGCTCGTAAATCATCTTATACAACCGCTCCCCCTTCTCGCGGGTCGCGAGGGTCGGCCGCCCGACCGAGCCGGGGGAGCGTGCCGGGAGCGACGGGATGGCGCTGCGCCGCGCGGCCCTCCGGGGCAGGGTGAAGTCCTGAGCCCGTTCCATCCGCACGAGGTCCGGCGCCAGGTATAAGAGGAGCGACGTGTCGAGCTCGCTGCCGTGCATCGGGCCGGACGGGTCCTCGAGCAAGCCCGTGAAGTCGAGCGCGAAGACGTCCACCGTGAACACGCGGGCGCGCTGCGTGCGCAAGGTGGAGAGCGCCTCCTGGTGCGGGTCGTACCCGTGCGCTGTGAGTATGATGAACGTGTCCACGCACGCCTGCTCCCATGCGCCGAGCAGGTCGTTCATCCAGCGGTGCAGGGTCTTGCGGCGCACGGTGGCATTGCCCGGATAGGGGCGCTTGGTCGCGGTGTTCACGCCGTACTCGACGGTGGGCGCGCGCAGGATGTCGAAGGTGGCTGAGAGATCATCGGCGAGACGTTCGACGATGATCGTGTCGCACCCGAGCG
>JBOHSI010000065.1:0-3128 GCA_050733055.1 Gemmatimonadales bacterium | reverse complement strand
ACCGTGTCCCTCGCGCGACCGCTGCGGTCGACTCCGATGGCGGGCGGACGGCGGCCGTCTCCGCTGCGACGGGCACGGCCGGCCTGGGCGCCATCACGGTATCGCGCACCGGCGCCGTGAACGGGCGCGTCAGGCGCCAGGGCGCCGCCCACCACAGTGCGACGGCGACCCCGGCCACGCCGAGCCCCCACCACAGCCGGACGCGCCGCCGGGGCGCGGACGTGACAGGCCGGGGTTGCGGCCTCGCCAGCGCAATCGGGCTGGTCGGCGTCTTGAGGTTGGCCAGCAGCGGCGCCTGGCCGCCGGCCCTGGCGAGTGTGCTCATCTGGCTCCGGATGGGATCATCGTGCCGCAGGGACGGCCGACCGCACACGGCCACGACGTCGTCCATGCTGGGCCAGCGCCCCTGCGGATCCTTCTCCAACATCCGCATGACCGCTGCAGCCAGGTTGGGCGGGCAGTCCGGGCGGAGCTCGGTGACGGGGCGCGGGCGCTCGTTGAAGTGCGCGTACATGACCGACATGCTCGAGTCGCCCTGGAACGGCAGGCGGCCCGTGAGCATCTCGTACGCGACGATACCGAGGGAGTACTGATCCGAAGCCCCGGTGACGTCGCGCCTCGCGCATTGCTCGGGGCTCATGTAGCTGGGCGTCCCGACCGTCACGCCGGTCACGGTGAGCCCCTGTGCCTGGACGACCTTGGCAATGCCGAAGTCGGTGACTACGGCCCAGCCTTCCTCCTCCAGCATGATGTTCGCCGACTTGATGTCCCGATGAATGACGCCGTGACGGTGGGCGTACCCGAGCGCATCGCCCACGTGGGCGAGAATCGTCTGCACCATCGGGATCGGCAGCCGGCTGACGTCACGAATGATGGAGTCGAGCGGCCGTCCCTGGACGTACTTCATCACGAAGTACAGGACCTGATCGCTCTCCTTGACCGCGTAAATGGGAATGATGTGTGGGTGACTCAGCGCCGCCGCCGTGCGCGCCTCGCGTTTGAACCGCTCCACCATGCCCTCTCCCATGAGGAGCAGGGCCGGCGCCAGCACCTTGATCGCCACCTTGCGATCGAGGGCGAGGTCATGGGCCAGGTACACCGTGGCCATCCCGCCACGCCCCAGCTCGGCGAGGATTTCGTACTCGCCCAGGGCGGCGTGGCGTAGGGCCTCGAGCAGGGCGTTGTGCCCCCCCGGAGCTCCGGCGGACGCGGTTGCCACGGTCTCGCCCGGGGCGACCGGGATGCTCGTGCCGCAGCGCGGACAGAAAAACGCGCCCTGCCCGAGGGTCGTGCCGCAGCGTGCGCAGAAGGAACGCCCTTCGACCGTCATCAGCGTGCCGCGGCCGTGCGCGGCCAGGCTTCCTCGATGTCCGAGGTGAAGACCGGAGTCACCGCCGGCTCCCAAAGCAGGTGCTCTCCAGATAACACTTCGGCGCGGCGCGGGCAACTGGTGGTCACACGGACCCCGTTCTCCCGCCTCAGGGGAACACCGGGGTCAACGGCCGGCCGCCGGCGAGCACGGCCTGCACGTTCGCGAGCGCGATGGCGGCCATCTGGCGCCGGGCCTCGAGCGTGGCGCTGCCGATGTGCGGCAGCAGCACCGTCCGCGGCGCCCCGCGGAGCCGCGGGTGGATCTCGGGCTCGTCGAGGTAGACGTCGAGGCCCGCCGCGCCGAGCCGACCCTCCTCGAGCGCCACGGCGAGTGCCTCTTCGCGGATCAGGTCGCCGCGCGCCGTGTTGACCAGCACCGCCGTTGGCTTCATAAGCGCCAGCGTCTGGGCGTTGATGATCCCCTTCGTCTCGGGAACCGACGGAGCGTGGAGGCTGAGCACGTCGCTCTCCCGCAGCAGCCGCGACAGATCGACGCGGACGGCGCCCGTTTCCTTCTCGAACTCCGGTCGCGCGTTGCGGGCGGTGTAGAGGATCCGCAGCCCGAACGGCGCCGCACGCCGTCCCACCGCCTGCCCGATCTGCCCGGCGCCGAGCAGGCCGAGGATGCGGCCGCGGAGCTCGATGCCGAGCAGCAGCTCCGGGTGCCACCCGGTCCACTTCCCGCTGCGCACTAGCTCCGTGCCCTCGACGACCCGGCGCGCGCACGCGAGGATCAGCGCCCAGGCGAGGTCCGCCGTCGCGTCGGTAAGCGCGTCCGGCGTGTTCGTCACCGTCACTCCGCGCAGCTCCGCGGCCACGACGTCCACGTTGTCGTGGCCGACGGCGCAGTTGGCGACGATCTTGAGCCTGGGGAGACGCTTGAACTCGCTTCCCCCGACCCAGCGCGAGAGCAGCGGCACGATGGCGACGTAGTCGCCCAGCGGCGTGGGCTGGCCGGCGGCGATCCAGACGACATCGAGGCCGGCCAGCTGGGTGGGCTCGAGCAGCGGCTGCAGTTCGGCAGCGATCAGGACGGGGTGACCCACTACCTCAGCTTCGCCCGCCGGATCGAATCGTCCACCGCCAACGCCCGCGCGGGGCTCCACTTGTAGTAGAGTTGGAGGCACGCGCCCGGCTGCATGTCGCGGCGGCGGGAGCACGCCTGCAGCTCCCGGCGGTGGGTGGACGCGTGGGCGCGCCACAGCGAATCCTCCGTGGCCTGGGCGCGCTCTTCGGCCCAGCCGTACCCCAGCAGGCAGCGTGTGACGTCGCCCGACGGGTCGCCGACGCACTGCTTGATCTCCTTGACGTGCCGCGCGGCGTCCACCCGCCACACGGAGTCGGCCGTATGCTGCGCCATGCTATCCCGCTCCTGCTCGAACCGCTGAGCATAGCTGAGGGCCTGATCCTTCTTCCACTTGTACTGCAGCACGAGACAGTTCGCGGCACCTTCCGCGTCCATGGTGATGGCGCTGCAGGCGCGCATTTCCTCGAGCCGCTTCGCGTCTGACTTTCCGCAAGCGAGGACGGGAACAAGGGGAAGAGCAGCGAGCCAAGCCTTGGTCCAGCGCATCGTTCCCTCCAGGCGGAAGACTGTACCGGCTCGGGCGGGCGCGGTCCCGGGACGACACGGACAGGGTGGGATTCGAACCCACGGTGCCCTTGCGGGCACACCGGTTTTCGAGACCGGCCGTTTCAACCGCTCACGCACCTGTCCACTAACTACTAGGTGCCAAGGCAGGCCCTTTGCACCTTCG
>JBOHSI010000064.1:0-9040 GCA_050733055.1 Gemmatimonadales bacterium | reverse complement strand
GGCGGTGGCCCCGCCATCACCGTCTGCAAGTTCGCCACGAACGTGTCGGGCGCGAGTTGGGGCCCGAACGACGTCGTCGTGTTCGCCACCGCCACCGGGCTTTGGCAGGTACCGGCGAGCGGGGGGGAGCCGCGGGCCCTTGCCCTCGCGGACACGGCGCGTGGCGAACTGTATCGGTGGCCCGAGGTGCTTCCCGGCGGCCGAGGCGCGGTCTTCACGACGGTGGACGACGCCGGGTTCCAGCTCGCCGCAGTCTCGCTCGAAACGGGCGCCGTTCGACCTCTACGCCTCGAGGGAACGAACCCTCATTTCGTCGCACCGGGATACCTGGTCTTCGCCCGGCTCGATGGAGCATTGCTTGCGGCCGCGTTCGATCCCAATGCGCGTGGGATCACCGGCCCCGTGTTCCCAGTCGCGGAAGGGGTCCTCGTCGGAATCGGCGGGGCAGCCAAGCTGGGCGTTTCCCGCACGGGCACGCTCGCCTACTTCCAGGAGTCGTCTGCGGATCGCACGCTCGCCGTCGTGGACCGGGCTGGCCAGTCGGAAATCGTGCCCGCGCCACCTCAGGCATTCACCGCTGCGGCCTTCTCACCGGACGGCCGCCGAATCGCTACGGACATCTCCCCTACCGGCGGCGATCTGCGGGATATCTGGGTGCTGGATTTGGCGCGGAACACGTTCCGCCGCGTGACGTTCGACAGCGGGAGCCGATCCCCCGTGTGGACCCCCGACGGTCAGCGCATCGCGTTCTGGGCGAAGCCCGGCGGTCGGCCGTATGGGTACGCCATTCGCTGGACCCTGGCGGACGGAAGCGACTCGGCGGAGACACTCTTGCCCGGCGAGCTCGACCCCTCTCCGGGCGCTTTCACACCAGACGGGCGGGCGCTCGTCTTCCAGAAGAGGGATCTGGTGACCGGGCGCGACATCTGGATCCTGCCCCTCGCAGGAGACCGGAACCCGAAACCCTACCTGCGCACGCCGTTCGACGAGCGGGGGGCGGCGATATCTCCGAGCGGGCGATGGGTGGCCTATGTATCCGATGAATCAGGGCAGGATGAGGTTTACGTGCGCGCGTTTCCCCATCCGGGACCTGCCGTGCCGGTTTCGTCGGGAGGTGGACGCGAACCGCGCTGGGCACCGAGCGGGCGCGAGCTGTTCTACCGCAACGAACACGGCATGGTCGCGGTTGCCGTCGATCCGTCGGCGTCCTTGCGCGTCGGCCGGCGCAGGCTCCTGTTCGACGACGATCCATACTTGTCGAGCACGGGCGGACCCGCCTACGACGTTCACCCGGAGGGACGCCGCTTCCTGATGGTGCGGCGCGGCTCCGCCCGCCCTGAGGTCGTGGTCGTGCTGAACTGGTTCGCCCGGTTGCGCGGGGGTCGTTAACTGAGGGGCCCTGTTATCGCTCGTAGGGCGCGGCCGTGCCATGAGCAACCCCCGAGGCGCTCGTCCGCCTGCGCGAACGACGCGAGACGCTACGACTGAGTGTCTCGGAGAGCCTCGCCCAGCGCGCTGATCGCCGCGGTGAGCTGGGCGTCCGACAGATACGGCGCGGGTCCCAGGCGCAGCACGTTGCCTCGAGAGTCCGTCAAGACCCTGCGGCTGCGCAGGAGCCGCACCAGCTCCGCGGCCCGGGGAGATTGGAGGGCGAGAAAGCCGCCGATCTGCTCGAGGGCCACTGCGCGATCCCGCGTGACGAGCTGCGGGTCGGCGTCGAGCGCGTCGAAGTGGCGCACTAAGAGCCCGACCTGATGCTGGCTCACGTGCCGCAATAGTTCCGGCGTCAGTCCTTGTTCCTCGAAGAAGTCGAACACGCGCGCCGCGCGATAGTGGCTGGTTGGGTCGTAGGTAGCTCCGGCAAACCGGGCGGCGCCCGGACCGTATGCCACCCGGCCCACGCCCTCGTCCGCGCTCAGGGTGTCGAACTCGCTGAACCAGCCGGTGATTGCGGGACGCAGCGCGCAGTCTGCCGGTATCCGCAGGAAACAGTTTCCCTCGCCCAGCTGGCAGTACTTGTAGCCGCCGCCGACGACGTAGGCACCCTCGAGCCGTTCATGCCGGAGCGAGAATGGCACGACGTTGAGGGCATGGTAGGCGTCAACGAGGAGCTCCGCGCCCACCCGCCGGCAGCGCTCGAGCACGGTGCCGAGCTCCGGCGCGATGTGCCCGTTGACGTAGAACACCGCCGAGACCATGACCGACGCCGTGCGATCGCTCAGGGCCGCAATCAGCCGCTCCGCTACGGTCGCGGCCGGGGCGTGTGGTACCTTCACGACCTCGATCCCCTCCTCCTGGAGGCGATCGAGCTGGCGCCGCAGCGTGTGGAACTCGGCGTCGGTGGTGACGATACGCGGGCGCGCCCGCAGGGGCAGGGCCGAGAGGAACCGCACGATGAGGTCATGGGTGCTCGCGCTCAGCGCGTAATGGCCGTCGGGATCATCCAAAAGACGCGCGAACCCACGGCGCACCCGCTCCGCGCGGGCGAACGCGCGCTCCCACTTCTCGTCCACGTACTCTGCGGCGTCGAGCCAGGCACGTTGCTGGCCTTCGAAGCCGACATCCGGCCACGCCTGATGGGAGTGGCCCGTTAGGAGCAGCCGCTCCGCGACTCGAAAGCGGCTGTAGTGAGACGCGAGCGCGTTCGGGTTCCCATAGAGCGCCTCGGGCGCGATCACCCGGTCACAGCTCGGAGCGGATCGCCCACAGGTCGGGGAACGCGGGCCGGTTCAGGGTCGTCATCAGGTACTCGGCGCCGGTCGAGCCCCCCGTCCCCGGCTTCGTGCCGATCGTGCGCTGCACCATCTTCACGTGCCGGTAGCGCCACTCCATGAAGCCCTCGTCGAAGTCGATCAGGCGCTCGCAGATGAGCGCGACGATCGGGTTGTTGCGGTACACGCCGGTCAGGATACGCTGGACCTCGCCCGAGGGCTGGATCGGTTGCGTGACGTCGCGTTCCAGCAGCGCGCGGGGGACGGGATTGCCGTTGGCCGAGAGGTAGTGGAGAAAGGCGTCCCACAGGGTGGGCTGGCGGTGGCGAGCCTCTACCCGGCGCCGGTGCCCGCTGCCCTCGGGGTAGCGCTGCAGGGCGGCCGGATTCTTCACCCCCAGCACGCACTCGAGCTCCCGGAACTGAAACGACTGGAATCCGCTCCCCGCTTCGAGCCGGTCCCGAAACGACAGGAACTCGAGCGGCGTCATCGTCTCGAGGATATCGATCTGCGCGACCATCACCTTGAGGATGGTGAGGATCCGCTTCAGAGTGTGCTGCGCGCGCGGCGTGTCGTTCGCGCGGAGAAGACTCATCAGGTAATCCAGCTCGTGCAGCATCTCCTTGAACCACAGCTCGTAAACCTGGTGGATGACGACGAACAGGGTCTCGTCGTGCTCGAGCTTCCCCTCGTGCGGCTGTTGCAGCGAGAGCAGCTGGTCGAGCTTGAGGTAGCTGGCGTAGGTGACGGTCACGGCGGTCCTAGGCGAAGCGCGGTTTGTATTGGTCGAGCGTCTCGTACGGGTTCGGCCAGCTGAGTGGATAGCCGAGCTCGTGCGCAGCGTGGCGGGTCCAGTACGGGTCCCACAAGTGCGCGCGCGCCAGCACGCACAGGTCGGATCGGCCCGCCGCGAGGATGCTGTTCACGTCCATGTAGCTGGAGATGTTGCCCACCGCCATCGTGGGGATGCGTGCCTCCTGGCGGATGCGGTCGGCGAACGGCGTTTGGAACTGGCGGCCGTAGACGGGCTTCGCTTCCGGCACCGTCTGGCCCGCCGACACGTCGATGATGTCGCAGCCGCGAGCCTGGAGCAGCGTCGCGACCTCCACGGCGTCCGCCGACTCCATGCCCCCGGGCGCCCAATCCACGGCCGAGATGCGGACCGAGATCGGCTTGGCGGCGGGCCACACTCGCCGCACGGCGTCGAACACCTCGAGCGGGAAGCGCATTCGGTGCTCGAGCGGGCCGCCGTACTCGTCCCGGC
Source organism: Gemmatimonadales bacterium (assembly GCA_050733055.1). GTDB lineage: Bacteria > Gemmatimonadota > Gemmatimonadetes > Gemmatimonadales > GWC2-71-9 > DASUAL01. The sequence continues at coordinate 5,065 of JBOHSI010000064.1, read as the reverse complement.
GCCGGTTCGTGAGCGGCGAGATGAAGCTCGCGAGCAGATAGCCGTGGGCAAAATGGATCTCCAAAATGTCGAACCCGGCTTCCTCCGCCATCTGTGCCGCCCGGACGAAGTCGTCCCGGACCTGGTCCATGTCGGTCCGGCCCATCTCTTTCGGAACCTGGCTATGGGGGAAGTAGGGGATCGGGGAAGCGGCGATGATCGGCCAGGCGTCTTCATCCAGCGGCTCGTCCATGCCGTCCCAGGCGAGCCGCGTCGCGCCCTTGCGCCCCGCGTGCCCGAGCTGGAGGCCGATCTTGGCGTAGCTGTGCGTGTGGACGAAGTCGACGATCCGTCGCCAGGCGGCGACGTGAGCCGGCTTGTACATGCCGGTGCAGCCGGGGGAGATACGTCCCTCCGGGCTGACGTCGGTCATCTCGGTGAACACGAGCCCGGCGCCGCCGAGCGCGCGGCTGCCGAGGTGGACGAGGTGCCAGTCGTTCGGGGTGCCGTCCACGGCGCAGTACTGGCACATCGGCGAGACGACGACGCGGTTCGGGAGCAGGAGGTCGCGCAGCCGGAACGGCGTGAACATGGGTGGGGGCGCGGGCTCGGTCGGCAGCGTCACGCGGCTTTGCGTCGCCGCCTGCTCGGCGAACCAGCGGTCGATCCGCCCCACGAATTCCGGATCGCGGATCTTCAAATTGTCGTGCGTGATCCGGAGGCTGCGGGTGAGGAGGTTGAAGGCGAACTGAATCGGCTCCAGGGTCATGTAGCGCTCGGTGTCCTCGAACCACTGGAGGCTCACCTGGGCGGCGCGCTGCAGGCTCTCGACCGCGGGCCGGCGATCCGCTTCGTAGGCGGCGAGCGCACTCGAGATATCGCCATGGCGCTGGAGCGCCTGCGCGAGACTGATCGCGTCCTCCATCGCCAGCTTCGTCCCCGAGCCGACGGAGAAGTGCGCGGTGTGCGCCGCGTCGCCTACCAGGACGATGTTACCGTGATGCCAGCGCTCGTTTTTCACCGTGCCGAAGTTCCGCCAGATGGAGCGGTTCTTGAGCAGGCGGTGGCCCTCGAGCTCGTCGGCGAAGAGGTCTTCGCAGAAGGCGAGCGTCTCGTCTTCCGTAGCGTGGTCGAGGCAGGCGGCCCGCCACGTGGCCTCGGTCGCCTCGACGATGAATGTCGAATGCCCCCGCTCGTATTGGTAGGCGTGCACACGCCACAGACCGTGCCGGTCCTGCTTGAAGTAGAAGGTGAACGCGGGGAAGGGCCGCGTGGTGCCGAGCCACACGAACCGGTTCGGCCGCCACTCGACGGTCGTGTGGAAGTGGTGAGCGAAGTGGTCCCGGACGACGCTGTTGAACCCGTCGGCGCCCAACACGAGATCGGCGTGCAAATACGGGGCGATGTCCTGCACCTCCGTGCCGATCTGCAGGCGAACGCCCAGCTCTTCCGCGCGGCGTCCCAGGAGCTCGAGCAGCTTCTGGCGTGCGAGGCCGTTGAACCCGTGGCCGGTCGAGCGCATGACCGTGCCGTTGTAATGGATGGCGATGTCATCCCAGTGATGGTAGCTTCGCGCCATCGCGTCGAACGTCGATCGGTCGGCCTCGGCGAGGTTGTCCTGCGTGGCGTCCGAAAAGACGACCCCGAAGCCGAACGTGTCGTCGAAGCGGTTGCGCTCGAGGACGGTAATGTCGTGGGCGGGACTCGCCTTCTTCATCAGGATGGCAAAGTACAGCCCCGCCGCCCCACCACCGATGCTGACGATCTTCACGGAGTGCTCCCCCCTCCTCCCGCCTCCTTCACCAGTTGTCCCGCGATGATGAGGTGCTGGATCTCCGTCGTTCCTTCGTAGATCCGCAGCGCGCGGATCGCGCGGTACAGTCGATCCACGGGATGGTCCGCGAGCACCCCACGGCCGCCGAGGATCTGCACGGCATCGTCGACGATACGCTGCGCCGCCTCGGTGGCGAAGGCCTTGGCCATGGCGGCTTCGAGCGTCACCCGCTCGGCGCCGCAGTCTTTCTCCCAGGCGGCGCGATACACGAGCAGCCGCGCCGCTGTGAGATCCGTCGCCATGCGGGCCAGCTTGTCCTGGATCAGCTGGAACTCGGCGAGCCGGTGCCCGAACTGCCGGCGGTGCGTGGCGTGGGCCAACGCCTCGTCGAGCGCCCGCTCGGCCATGCCGCAGGCGGCAGCGCCTACCGTGGCGCGCAGGCGGTCGAGCGTCGCAAACCCGAGTTTGAGACCCTCGCCCTCCGCGCCGAGCCGCGCTGCGGTGGAGACTTTGCAGTCGTCGAACGCGATCTCGCCCAGCGGGTGAGGGGCCGAGAGCACCAGCGGCTTGACGAACCGCAGCCCCGGCGCGTCGGCCGGGACGACGAAGCAGGAGATCCCCTTGTTGCCCCTGACGGGGTCGGTGGAGGCGAACACCGTGTAGAAGTCGGCGATGCCGGCGTTCGAGATGAGCGTCTTCGTGCCGTTGAGCACGTACCCCCCTCCGTCGTGGCGGGCGGTTGTCCCCAGCGCGGCCACGTCCGAGCCGGCCTCGGGCTCCGTCATCGCGAAGGACGCCATGGCCCGCCCGGCGAGCATCGGCGGGAGCCACTGCTGCTTGAGGTCCTCGCTGCCGGCGATGACGATCGGCAAAGTCCCGAGCGCCTGGAGCGCGAACACCGCGTCGGCGAGCGGTGACGCCGCGGCCAGTGCCTCGCGGATCAGGCAGCACGCGCGGAGATCCTGGTCCGTAATCGGCGCGAACCACCCGGCCCGGCCCAGCCGTCCGAGGACGTCCCGCGCCTGTGCCCGGGCGGTGCCGTCGTCCCGGGGCTCGGACAACGGGGCAATCTCGCGGGCCACGAACTCGGCAATGCGCGCCGCAACCTCGCCGTGGCGGGGCTCGAGAAACGCGCGGACGACGGTCGTGGCAGGCATGGGATCAGACGAATCTCGGCTCGCGCTTCGCCCGAAACGCTTCGTACGATTCGCGGAAGTTGGCGTGCTGCATCAGTCGAGCTTGCAGTTCGGCTTCGTAGGCGAGCGCCGCCTCCATGTCGAGCGCCACTTCGGCGTCCAGTGCCTGCTTCGTGACGCCGAGGGCGGGGGACGGCCCGCGGGCGAGCTTCTCCGCGAGCGCCGTCGCCTCGGCGAGCGCTCGATCCTGGGGGACGACGCGGTTGTACAGCCCGATCCGCTCGGCCGTCTGCGCGTCGATGAAGTCGCCGGTAAGGAGCAGCTCGGTCGCCCGCCCGAGACCCACCAGCCGTGGCAGGAGCCAGGCGGCGCCCATGTCGGCTCCGGAAAGCCCCACGCGAGTGAACAGGAACGCGATCTTCGCCGTGTCCGCGGCGATCCGCACATCGCACGCCGCGGCGATCACGGCACCCGCGCCCGCCACCGTCCCGTTGAGCGCCGCCACGACCGGACGGCGGCACCGCCGGATATTGCGGATCAGATCGCAGGTCATCTGCGTGAACTCTTTCAGTCCCGCGAGATCGCGGCCGAACAGCGCGCCGATGATGTCCTCCACGTCGCCGCCCGAGCAGAACGCCCGACCTGCGCCCGTGATGACGACTGCCCGCACCGCGGGCTCCGCGTCCAACGCCCGGAAGGTGTCCCGGAGCTCGGCATACACCTCAAACGTGAGGGCGTTGAGGCGCTCCGGCCGGTTGAGCGTGATCGTCGCAACGCCGCTCTTCGGGTCCTGGTGATACAGAAACGACTTCGGGGCTATGGCCATGGAGCTCATCCTCTATGGTAACACGGCGGTCGCTTCGATTTCGACCAAGGCGCCGACATCGACCAAACCCCGCACCTCCAGGAGCGTGCTCGCCGGGTAGTGGTGGCCCATGTGCTTGCGATGCACTTCTCCCAGCCGCTTGAGGCTCGCCCGATACGCCTCGAGGTCGGTGACATAGAGCGCCATGCGGGTGATGTGCTCGGGCCTCCCGCCCGCCGCGCGCACCACGGCAACCACCCGCTCGAGCGCGCGGTCCCACTGTTCCACCAGTCCTTTCGCCGCGATCCGGCCCGTCGCGTCGAGCGCGGCCTGGCCCGCCACGAACAGCACCCGGCCGCCCTGGGGCGCGAGCATCCCGTGGTTGAAGCCGCGGGGCGGGCCGAGGCCGTCGGGATTGATGATCTCGGCGCTCATGCCGCCGCGCTGCCGTCGATCACGATCGCTTCCCCGTTGATGTGGCCGGACCCGGGGTCGCAGACGGCCAGGACTTCGCGCGCCACGTCCTCGGGTGCAATGAGGCGCCGCTGGGAAGTGCTTGCCAGCATGGCGGCGAGCGCCCCTGCGCGCGACTGGCCGGTCTTCGCCATCACCCGCTCCACCGATTCCTGCGTCATCTCCGTGTCGACATAGCCGGGGCAGATCGCGTTGCAGGTCACTCCGGTGCCAGCCACCTCGGCCGCCACCGACCGGGTGAACCCGATCACGGCGTGCTTCGCGGCGCTGTACGCCGCGATGTACCGCGCCCCGTGCAGCCCCGCGATCGACGCGATGTTCACGATCCGACCCCGTTGCCGCTCGAGCATCCCCGGCAGGAACGCCTGGGTGCAGAGAAAGGTCCCGGTGGCGTTCACGGCAAGCACCCGCTGCCAGTCGTCGAGCGTGAGCCGGTGGAGCGGAGCGCTATGGGCGACGCCCGCGTTGTTCACCAAGATGTCCACGCGGCCGAGGTATCGAGCGGCGGCCGCCGCGAGCGTGCCGACGCTCGCGGGGTCCGCCACGTCGCACGGGACGGCCCAGGCGTGGCGCCCGGTCGCGCGGATGGCCTCGGCTGTGGCTTCGACCTTCGGCGCCGTGCGGGCGGCGACCACGACGGCTGCCCCTTCCGCGGCGAGCGCCCGCGCGACTGCTGCCCCGATCCCCCGGCCTCCTCCCGTGACGACGGCCGCGAGGCCTGCGAGCCTCATGGGGCGAGCTCGGCCAGGACGGCCTCGGCCAGAATCGCGCCGAGCACGGCGATCGTCTGCCGGCCCTCCTGGGCCGTCGCATCGGCCGGGAAGCCGAAGTAGGCCTGTGATCCGCCGGCTGCCTCGAAGGTCTTGACGCCCGCGGCGATGGCGGCCGAGAGCGAGT
>JBOHSI010000063.1:0-11791 GCA_050733055.1 Gemmatimonadales bacterium | reverse complement strand
GGCGGGGGGCGCGGGGGGGGCGCGGAGGGCGGGGGCGAGGCGGCCGGTCGCTGCGGCACCCCCGGAACCACCGTGCGAGGTGGCGGCGCCTTCGGCGGACTGCCCACTTTGGGAGAGCTCACGCCTGGCTTGCCCGGCTCCGCTGGCGCCCCGGTGGCGCGGGGCAAGGACGCGGCAGGCGGGGACGGAGGCGCCGGGCGCTCGAACTCGACCTCACGCTCAAGCAGCGGCTCGAGCCCCACCTCGGGCCGGGCCGATTCGGCGTCCTCCGGCACGGTCGGATCGAGTTCCGCCATCGGCTCGACGTCCTCGGCGGTGACGTCCTCGCGGAGCGACGGCACGTCGAGCCCTCCCGCTTCGAGCTCGATTGACCCGAAATCGACGCTCGTGGTCTCGAAGCCTTCGAGCGCTCCGCTCACCTCCGTCGGCTCCACCCCCTCGACAAGACTCGTGGACTCGATCTCGAGCGACGCGTCAGGCTCGGCGGTCACGGGCTCGATCAGACTCCGTCCCGCAGACTCCGGCTCGGGGCGGCGTGGCGGCTGCGTCGGGGCTGGGGGGGGCGGACCTGCCTTCGCGCCGGGTTTCGCCTTCGGCACCGGAGGCTCGTCGACGTCCAAGAAGACGAGGCTCGACGTCTTGCGCTTCGCCGACTTGGACACATCGTCCAGGGGCTCCGACTTCGCGACGGGCCCGGAAGTCGTCCCCGCCGCGGGCCGCTCCGCATCGCCATACATATTGAGGTGCTCTTCCAACATCCCGCGGAGATGGGCGCTCTCGGGAGAGATATCGGTGAACTCCTTGAGCGCTGCAAACGCATGCTGGATCTTGCCGATCCTCTGCATGCGCTCGGCATACTCCAAGAAGTTCTGCTTCGCCTCGGCCATGAACCCCTTGGCCGCGTAGAGCTTGGCGAGCTTGAGGTAGGTCGTCTGCCGGGCCGGCGCGTTGCGCAGCACCTTGTTGCACATCGCGATCGCGTTGTTGTGGAACCCGAGCTCCGCGTACTTGTCGACGGCTCGGTCGTAGTAGTCAGCTGCCTGAGCGGGATCCTTGACCTTCAGGTACAGGTCGCCGACTCGATTGAAGATGGAAAGATCGGGGTTGGGCTCCCCCTCTTCCTCCTGCGCCTTCAGGGCCTCGCGCCACGCCTCGATGGCCGCCTTGGGGTCACGGGCTTCGAGGCTCTTGGCTTTCTCTTTCAGCTTCTCAGGCTTCGACATGAGGCCCTAAAGATACCGGGCGTGGAGGGAGCGGACAAGCGAACCTCCTGTCCAGACGGCGGTTACAGTGTTCGCGCCCATCCAGTACCCCGGCTCCCGCCAATCTGACACGTCGCACACGACGAGGTCGGCCCGGAAGCCGGGGGCAATCTGCCCCCGGTCGCGCGCCAACCCAAGCGCAGCGGCCGCGTTGACCGTCACGGCATTCAACGCTTCCGCATGGCGGAGGCCCAGTTGGGAGATGCCCAGCGCCATGACGAGTGGGAGGCTGACAGTCGGCGACGAGCCGGGGTTGAAGTCGGTGGCGAGGGCGATCGCGGCACCGGCGTTGAGCAGCCGCCGGGCCGGCGCCTGCTGGCTCTTGCCGAGGAACACCATCGTCGCCGGGAGCAGCACTGCCACGGTATCGCTGGCCGCGAGCGCCCGGATGCCGGCCTCCGAAATCCCGGCGAGGTGGTCGGCGCTCGCCGCGCCGAGCTCCGCCGCGAGCTCCGCTCCGCCCGTCCCCTCAAGTTCGTCCGCGTGCAGCTTGAGTCCGAGACGGTGTCGCTGCGCCGCCGTGAGAATGGCGCGCGTCTCGGCGACGTCGAACACGCCCGGCTCGCAGAACACATCGCAGGCGACTGCCAGGCGCTCGCTCGCGATCGCGGGGATCATCTGCTCGCATACGAGTCGCACGTACTCGGCCCGGCGATCACGGAACTCAGGCGGGACTTCGTGGGCGCCGAGAAACGTGGGGACGAGGGCCGCCGGTTGTGCGCCCTGGAGCTGGCGCACGACGCGCAGCTGCCGAAGCTCCGTCTCCAGGTCGAGGCCGTAGCCCGATTTCACCTCGATCGTCGTACTCCCGTGCGCGACGAGCGCCCCGATCCGAGCGTGCGTGAGCGCGACAAGCTCGGCCTCGGAGCGTGCCCGCACGTCCCGCACCGATTGCAGGATGCCGCCGCCTGCCGCGGCGATCGCCTTGTAGTCCTCGCCGAGCGCGCGGCGCTGGTGATCGTCGAGCCGTGGGGCGCCGAACACGGCGTGCGTGTGGCAGTCGACGAAGCCGGGATAGATCACCCCCCGCACGTCCACCACCCGGTGTGGGGCCTGGAGGTCGGGGGCTTCGCCGCGCGGGCCGACCCACGCGATGCGATCGCCGTCGATCAACACGGCGGCGTCTGTGAGGACCCCAAGCTCGGCCATCTCCCGCCCGCGGCGTGCGCGGGCCGGGCCTCGGCACGTGACGACCTGGCGTGCTCCGACGAGCAGGGTGCTCAGTCGCTCGCCTCGCGCATGGGGAGCCGGATGCCGTGGCGGCGCGCGGTTTCGATAGCCTCGGAGTAGCCTGCATCCGCGTGGCGGGCGACGCCGATTCCGGGATCGTTCGTGAGCACGCGCTCCAGCCGCCGCCCGGCCGACGCGGTCCCATCGGCCACGCTCACCTGACCGGCGTGGAGCGAGTTGCCGATCCCGACGCCCCCGCCGTGGTGGAACGACACCCACGCCGCGCCCGAGGCGGTGTTTAGGAGCGCGTTGAGGATCGCCCAGTCCGCGATCGCGTCCGAGCCGTCCTTCATCGCTTCCGTCTCGCGGAACGGCGAGGCGACCGAGCCCGTATCGAGGTGATCTCGCCCGATGACCACCGGCGCGCCGAGCTCGCCCCGCTGGACGAGGTCATTAAGCGCCCCGCCGAACCGCGCCCGCTCCCCTTGCCCGAGCCAGCAGATGCGCGCCGGGAGGCCCTGGAACCCCACGCGCTCCTGGGCGAGTGTGATCCAGCGGTGCAGATGCTCACTCTCCGGGAAGAGCTCGAGCACGAGGCGATCGGTGCGGTGCAGGTCCTTCGGATCGCCGGACAGCGTAACCCAGCGGAACGGCCCTTTCCCCTCGCAGAACAGCGGCCGGATGTACTCGGGTACGAACCCCGGAATCTCGAACGCGTCGGCTACCCCGGCGTCCCGCGCCTGGGCGCGGATGTTGTTGCCGTAATCGAACGTGACAGCGCCCGCCCGCTTCAACGCCAGCATGGCGCGCACATGGGCCGCGATGCTCGCGCCCGATCGCCGCAGGTATTCCTGCGGGTTCCGCCGACGCAGCGCGGCCGCTTGCTCGACCGACAGCCCGGCCGGGATGTAGCCGTTGAGCAGATCGTGCGCTGACGTCTGATCGGTTAGCACATCCGGGGCGAAACGCCGGCGCACGAGCTCGGGCAGCACTTCGGCGCAGTTGCCGATCAAGCCGACCGACAGCGCCGACCCCGCACGCTGCGCCTCCTCGCACCAGCGCAGCGCCTCGTCGACGGAACCGGTCGCGCGATCGAGGTAACGGGTGTCGAGGCGGCGCCGCACCCGGGCCGGGTCGACCTCGACCGCGAGGCACACCCCGCCGTTCATCGTCGCGGCAAGCGGCTGTGCCCCTCCCATCCCACCGAGCCCCCCGGTGAGAACGAGCCGCCCGGTGAGCGCGCCGCCGAAGTGGCGCCGGGCCACGGCGCCCAGGGTCTCGTACGTCCCCTGCAAGATGCCCTGCGTGCCGATGTAGATCCACGAGCCCGCCGTCATCTGGCCGTACATGACGAGGCCTTGCTGCTCCAGCTCGCGAAACACGTCCCACGTCGCCCAGCGACCGACGAGGTTCGCATTGGCGATCAGCACGCGCGGTGCCTCGGGGTGGGTGGTGAACACTCCGACCGGCTTCCCCGACTGCACCAGCAGCGTCTCGTCGTCCGCCAGCGTGAGGAGGGTGCGGCAGATCGCGTCGAACGACGCCCAGTCGCGCGCCGCTTTGCCCGTTCCGCCGTACACGACGAGATCCTGCGGGCGCTCCGCCACCTCGGGGTCGAGGTTGTTCATGAGCATGCGCAGCGCGGCTTCCTGCACCCAGCCCTTGCACGTGCGGCTCGGACCCCGCGGCGCGCGGACGACTCTCGGGGCGGTCACCCGGCCCCTCCCTCGGGATCGAAGCTCCCGGCGCGTACCGCCGCGGCGATGCGCTCGATGTCCGCCGTGAACGGACGGTCGCCGTCGAGCGGGGGCACGTCGCGGCGCACCGCGGCATGCGCGCGGGCCACGCCGCGGCCGGGCGTCAGGGGCTTGAGAAACTCGAGCCCTTGCGCGCCGGCGAGCAGCTCGATCGCCACGATCCGTGTCGCGTTCGCGAGGATCCGCTCCGCCTTCCAGGCGGCGCTCATCCCCATGGGCACGACGTCCTCCTGGTTCCCCTCCGTGGGTACCGACTGCACGCTCGCGGGCGTCGCCAGCACGCGACAGTCGGCCGCCAGGGCGGCGGCCGCGATCTGCGGCGTCATGAACCCCGATTCGATACCCGGATCCCGGGCCAGGAACGCCGGCAACCCAGACGACAGATCCGGATTCACGATCCGCTCGATGCGCCGCTCGGCGAGCCCGGCGAGCGTCGTGAGCGCGATCCCCAGCACGTCGAGCGCCAGCGCGATCGGCTGGCCATGGAAGTTGCCACCCGATAGGACGTCGCCGTCGAACACCAGCGGATTGTCGGTCGCGGCGTTCAGCTCCACCGACACGAGCCGCTCGGCGAACGCCACGCCTTCGCCGACCGCGCCCAGCACCTGCGGCGAACACCGGATCGAGTAGGCGTCCTGCACCCGCGGGTCGTTTTCCCGGTGCGACTCCCGGATCTCCGAGTCGCCCAGCAGCTCGCGCAGCAGCGCCGCCGAGCGCTGTTGGAAGGGGTGCGGGCGCGCGTCGTGGATGCGGGGGTCGAAGGGGTCGGGCGTCCCGCGCGTCGCCTCTAGGCTCATCGCCGCCGCAGCGTGCGCCGTGCGCCACAGGACCCAGGCGTCGTGCACGAGCAGCGCCGCGAGCCCGGTCTGCGCCTGCGTCCCGTTCACGAAGGCGAGCCCCTCCTTCGCTTCGAGCGCGATCGGCTGGAGTCCCCGCGCCTTGAGGGCCGCCCCGTCCTCGCCTTCGCCGATCATCGCGAGCGCGAGGTGGGCGAGCGGCGCGAGATCCCCCGATGCCCCCACGCTCCCTTGCGACGGCACTCGGGGGTGCACGCGCTCGTTCAGCATCACCACGATCAGCTCAGGTAGGGCGGGACGCACCCCGCTCGTGCCGCGGACCAGCACATTGGCGCGCAGCAGCATCATCGCGCGCACCGCCTCCTCGGGCAGCGGATCGCCCACGCCCGACGCGTGGCTGCGAATGAGATTGAGCTGCAGCTGGCGGGCGCGCTCGGGGGGAATACGCACGTGCGCGAGCTTACCAAAGCCCGTCGTGACCCCGTACATCGTGGCCCCGCGGGCGATGGCGTTCTCTACCGTCCGGCGCGACGCCCGGACGCCGTCGAGCGCGTGCGGCGCGATGCGCACGGGCACGCCGCGGCGGGCGACTGCCACGACATCCTCGATCGACAGGGAACGACCGTCTATGATGACCGTGGACGACATGCCGGAAGGAAGCTACGCCGGGAGGGCACCCCACGCCAAGGTGGACGCCAAAGCTCGGCGTCCACCTCGGCGTCCCGACTCCTAGCGGGATGCCGTCACTACTGACCCCGTCATCGCCGCCGTCTGCTTCACTACGATCAGCTCCGGGTTCCCCGGATCCGTCTGCACGCTCCAGTCGAAGATCACGTACTGTCGGCTCACATGCGTGACTCGAAGCGCGGCGTAGTGATACTGACCGCTCTCCAGCCGCTGGAACACGTAGCCGAAGCCCGGCACCGCTTGGAACATGCTCCGGGAGTAGCCGCCGGCCGGTGCGAAGTCGATCGACGTCAGGTCGGGCACGGCCGCGCTGCCGTAAAGCTGCATACTGTCACCCGCGAACTCCGGGACGATCCACAACGTCGAATCGCTCGCCTGCAGGTGGATCCAGAAGTCGATGTCCGTGCGGTTCCCGTCCTGAACCAGTCCCAGCTCTCCCGAGTCGCCCCGGCCGTTGCCGTTGGCGTCAAACCAGAACCGGAACCCGGACTGCGACTGGTTCACTTCATAGGCGGAGACCAGCACGTTGCGCGCATCGGGGCGCGGCGTGTCCTGCCACAGCGGCGACCACTCGCTTTCCGCCCCGTCAACGCCGAAGGCTGACACCGCGAAGCAGCGCGGCACGCCGTTGGTAAGCAGCGCGACGAGGAACTCGTCGGACACGGTGGTGCCTTCGATCACCCAATCGCTGCCGCACAGCCCCCGGTCGAGGTCGTAGCTCCCGCTGTATACCTGGTACAGCTCGAAGCGCCCGGGATCGGACTGCGCGGCGTTGTCCGCCCATTGCAGGTGGATGGCCTGGTTCAACGAGATGGAGGAGAGACTGGCGGGCGCCGGCAACGGCAGGATGACGACGGCCGTCGTATCAGACTGGCAGCCGACAGCAACGAAGCCGGCCAGGATCAGCGCGTATGGCCACGAGCAGCGCATAACGTCCTCGGGAAGCGTTCGATCGGTGCATGAGCAGGCGCCGTGCCCAGGGGGAAGTCGCAGGAGCAGAGCCGGTTACGACGCCGCGCGCGGCGCGGCATGTCACCCGTGGAGGACAGCGTTTCGAGAGTACGCTAGCGCGCGAGGCTCTGCTGCTCGTAGTCGAACTTGATGTCCGGCTGGTCGAGCAGGCTGATGTAGAAGTTGAACGCGAAGTTGCCGTTGGGGCTCTTGAGGAACGAGAAGCTCGCGTGCCAGCGGTGGAGATCCCGCTCCAGCCTGACCACGTGCTGGCCGAACTGGCGCGTGTCGAGATCGTACACCGTGTTCCACGACGCCGACCAGCGGGCCGTGGGACTGAACTGCAGATTGAGCGAGGCCTGTCGTTGCCCGCCCTGGCCTGCGAACGCCACGCCTCCTCCGGGCAGCGTGTCCGCGCGCGGTCGCGTGCGCGTCGACGAATACGACATGGAAAGCGTGAAGCCCCGCCCCATTCCGGCAACCGGCCCCGGCCTCTGCCAGTTCTGTGGCCCGATCTGACCGCCCGGCCCAGCCCCCGGCCCTCCAATGCCCCCTTGCCCGGTGCCCGCTGCCCGCCCTCCGGGCGGCGCGCCGCCTCCGCCGAGACCGACTAGGCTGCCGAGCCCGTGGATCGTCGCGGGGGTGACTGCAAACGACGTCGTGACGCTCGTGAGGAAGGGCGAAAACTCCGACGACTTGAGCCCGACGGGCCCATCCCACAGGTCGTGCGTCAAGGCGAGGCTGAACCCGGGTAACAGATCGGAAGCGAGCGTATTGTTCAGCGCCTGCGTCGTCCACCCCGTCCGTTCCGGCTGCTTCGCCTGCTCGAAGTTGTAGCCGATCGCGCTGGTATTGAGGCCAAGTAGCCGGATCTTGCGCCTTTCCCGGCCGGTCGTGTCGCCGGGCGGCGGGCGCAGCTTCGCCTCGAAGTTCTGCGACAGCCCGAGGCTGATGGTCTGCTGCGGGTCCGTGCGGACCTTGGGATCCGCGCCCGTGGGATCGAGCGCCTGCGCGAACTCCCGCGGCACCGCCGCGCCGGGGGCGTAGAAATAGCTTACGAGCGGAGAGATCGAGTGCCGGATGCGCTGCAGCGGTCCCACGCCGGGGAAGAATCCGAAGAAGGTGGGCGACGCGCTGAGCGTGAAGGCGAGTCGCTTCCCTTGGCGGACGAAGCGGCCGCCCGTGAACTGGTTCCGGATGGCAAACGGCCCGGCCGTCGTCGTGTTCACGATCTGCACTCCAGGCTGGAGCTTCCACGAGCCGGTGAGGAGCGACGGCAGGTTGATCCCCGTTTGCCATTCGACGGATGTCTGGAAGGTCTCTCCATACAAGACGCGCCGGCGCCCACCCGGAGCGGTGGAGTCAGCGATCACAAACTCCTGGCGCGCGCTCGACACCCGGTCGCTCACCTGGAAGCTGTTCCCCCAGTTCCACCGCCCGACCCGCAGCGGGGTCTGGAGGGCGAGGTCGGTCTGCCTGGTGTCGGCGAACACGTCCAGGGTGTCCCCCGGCACCAGTAGCCCGGCCTGGGTCGCGTGGAAGGTCTGCTGGTTGTTGAACGAGAACCCCGGCGACCATGTGATGGACTGCGTGATATTGACCGGCGACGGTGTGAGACTCACCCGCGGGAAGTTCTGGTTGATGAGGTTCGTCGACAGGTCCTGTGAGCGGCTGCCACCGATGTTGAGCGTGCCCCAGTCGAACCGCCTCTCGAAGTTTAGCTGCGAAGCGAGGCTCGCGGTCGCGAGGAAGGGGTTGACGGTGTTCTGCTGGATCACCCGTGCGCTCGTCGCGTAGTCGATGCTGGCGTTGAACCTCGTGCGGCTCGAGAAGCTCTGGGTGTGCTGCCAGCCGATCCGGCTCGAGCCCGCGGGGGCGTCGAGTTGGCTCAGGCGCGTGTAGCCAAAGCTGCCGTTGATGAACCGGTCGAGCCAGCGGTAGCGGACCTGACCCCGCATCGAGAGGTAGCGCCCCGCATACCAGTCGCCGGACACAAGCAGGTCGACGTAGTCGCTGATGGCGAAGTAGTAGCCCAGGTTCGCGACGTGGCGCTCGTAGCTGCGGGTAGGACGGACGAGGTCGTTCAGCCCGAACCGGGGCACGAGGATGCCACTGCGGCGCCCCCCGCGGATATCCTGAAAAATGAATGGCAGCCAGAGAATCGGGACGTCGCGGACGTACAGCACGGCGGGGCGGGCGACCATGACGTGCTTGTTGAGCCACTTCACCTCACCCGTGCCGAAGTGGTAGTCGGGCACCGGATGATCGTCGGAAGTGATCTGGCTGTGTGCCCCGTACAGCCGGGTCGAGCCCGAGTCCACGGCGAGGTTGCCGCGCATGTACCACGTGGCGCCGCCCTGATTGAACCGCGTCAGGGCCGAGCTCACGGTACCGCGCTTGACGCAGGTGTCGTAGCGCATCCCCTCCCCCACCAGCACGGTCCCCTGATCGAAGAGGCGCGGATCGCCGGCCGCGTCGAGGCGGCAGCTCGCCTGGCGGTAGCGGATCGAGTCTGACTCAAGCTGCGTCCCCTCGCGCTCGACGAACGCCTGCCCGCGAAGGTAGATCGTCTGGCTGTCTCCCCCGACGGCGAGCAGCGTGTCGGCCACGTACTGCGTGACCCGGTACCCCGTGAGCTTGAGGAGCGAGTCCATGACGGCGTCGCCGGGCGGAAAGCTCCGGGTCGGGCCGGTGGGGAGACCGAGCCGGCGCGCCGTCGCGGTGTCGAGCGTGCGGCCCTGCACGGCCGCGGAATCCCGGTGCGCACGGGACGTGTCGGGCGGGGGCCCTTGCGCGTCCACGCGCCCCACGCCGGCGAGCAACAGGAGGGCCACGCCCGCCGCGCTTGCGATCCCCTCGCGGCGGGCGCGCCGCCTGGTCACGACCCGGGCGCACAGAATGCTGATCTCGTACAAGAACCACAGCGGGACCATCATCATCAGCATGGAGACGGCATCGGGCGGAGTGAGCAGCGCCGCGACCACGGCGGCGAGCACGATCGCGAACCGGCGGTTCTTTGCCAGGAACTGGGGCGTCACGAGGCCCAGCGACGCGAGGATGACCACGACGAGCGGCAACTCGGTCACGATCCCGAACGCGATGATGATCTGGGCCGCGAACGAGAAGTAGTTGCCCGCAGTGATGATCGGCGCGAGATCGTTGCGCTGGAAGCTGAACAGCACCTCTAAGGCGCGCGGGAGCACCCAGAAGTACGCGACCGCCGCCCCGCCCAGGAACAGCAGCACGCCGACCGACAGCGCCGGCACGATCAAGCGCCTCTCACGCGGATACAGGGCGGGCGCCAGGAACGCCCACGCCTGGTAGATCACGACGGGCGAGGCGAGCACGAGTCCCAAGACGAACGCGACCTTCAGCGTGATGAAGAAGGGCTCCGTCGGGCTCGTGAACATCAGCCGCCCCCCCGGCACGAGCGGCGCGATCGGCCGCTTGAGCACGCCGATGACGTCGATGCGCTCGACGATGAGCCACCCCACGAGCGTCGCCACCACGATGGCGAGCAGGCTGTAGAGAATGCGCCAGCGCAGCTCCTCGAGGTGGTCGAGGAACGGCATCTCAGCGCGGTTGTGGAGAGGCTCAGGCACGCCGGCACCCGCTGGAGAGCGGGCTAGCGCCCCAGGCGTTGCAGCCTGTCGCGCGCGAGGTTGGCCTCGTCGGACCGGGGATAGCCGGCCACGACCCGCGCGTAGTAAGTCCGGGCGGCCGCCTTGTCACCGCGCCGCTCGGCATGAAGCCCCAGCCTGTACAGTGCCGTGGGGGCCCGCGGCGAATTGGGGTGCGTCTTCACGACCTGCTGATACACCGCGGCCGCGGAGTCGGCGTTCTCGGCACTCCACGTGTCGCCGACGTAGAACAGCGCGTCGGCGGCCCGCTCGTGCGTGGGGAACACGCGCAGGAATTCGCGGAAGCCGAGCCGGGCGGTGGCGAGACTGCCGCGGCGAAACTGCTGCAGGGAGAGGTCGTACATCTGGTCCGGCCCGGGCCCCGCGGGATTCCCGGACGGCCCGATGGGCAGACCGCCGGTGCGGCCGGCGGTGTCGAGGACCGGCACCGGCTGCTGGGCTCGCTCTTCGATCCGCGCGCGCAGCTCGCTGAGACGCTGTTGGCTCTGGCCCGTCAGCTCTTGCACCTGGACGAGCTGCTGCTGCACCGCAACCAGGTCGGTGCGCATGTCACCACGCATCTGGACGAGGTAGGCCTGCTGCTGCGTAAGCGCCTGTCGCACCGCCGCAAGCAGCGTGCGCACCGAGTCGATCCGCGCGACGTGCTCAGCGTCCGCGCGTGCCTGCTCCGCGCGCAGCGCCTCCACCTGGAGCTCGACCTTCCGGACGTCGCCTTTCAGAGCGCATCCGGCGACGAGCCCCAGGCTCAGGACGAAGGGCAGCGACCGCACGGCACCGGTCCTACGGCTGTCGCAGGTTGTCGCCACCGGACGTGATCTCGAACTCGTCGCGGCGGTTTTGGGCCCAGCTATCCTCATCGTGGCCGGGCGCGATGGGCCGTTCCTCGCCGAAGGACGCGGTCTCGATGCGGCTCGGGTCCACGCCGTGGCTCACGAGGTACTGCTTGGCGGACGTGGCGCGCCGGTTGCCGAGCGCCAGGTTGTACTCGTCCGACCCGCGCTCGTCGCAGTGTCCAGCGATGCGAATGCGCAGGTTCGGGTTCGTCTGCAGGATCGCGACCTTCTGGTCCAGCACGGCGGCGTCGTCGGGCCGGATGTTGGACTTGTCGTAGTCGAAGTGAATCATCATGGCGAGCAGCGTGCGCACGGCCTCGGTGGTCCGCCCGGCGGCCGCCAGAGAATCCGCTAGGCGCTGCTGCGCGAGCCGCTCGGCCTCCTCACGGGCGCGACGCTCCGCCTCCTCCCGGGCGCGACGCTCGGCCTCCGCCCGCTCCGCCTCAGCGATGGAGTCGAGGTTGGACTCCGGGGTCGGCGGAGGAGGCGGGGTACCCCCGCCGCACCCAACCGCCGCCGCCGCTGCAGTCAAGCCGACCAACACGAGCAATGGTAGGCGTCTCATCTTCCTCTCGCTCCAAGTTCAGGGGGTGGAAGAGGTGGCCTCCGGCAACCGTGGAGACCAGGCCGGCAGGCGCGCGCCGCTCTGCTGGAGCAGCGGGCGGATGCGGCCGGTTTCTAAGTCGATGATCC
>JBOHSI010000062.1:0-16807 GCA_050733055.1 Gemmatimonadales bacterium | reverse complement strand
CCGCGCACCGTGAGCTGGCCGGCGAGGAACGTCCGGGCGAGCTGCGCCAGCGCCAACCCGGCCGCCGTCACGACCGCGGCGCGCACGGCATCGCGCGCGATGCCCGACACGTGCAGCCGGACGAGCGTGCGCGTATCGCCCGCCTCCAGCTCCCCCTCGGCGGCGTGCACCGCGCGGGCGTTCAGGCGCCGCCAGAGGTGCATGCTGCTCCCGCCCAGCAGCGCGGTTACGAGCCCCACCACCGCCCCGATGCCGATCCCCAGCGTCCCCGGGGCCGCGTGGGCCGCGCCGACCGCCGCCACCGTCGCCGGCCCATACTCCGGATACCGCGCCGCGCCGACCGGCAGCACGTCGTACTGGAACAGCTCGAACAGCACGCCTAGCTGGAGCCCTGTGGTGATGTCCCCGAGCATGGCGCCGGCAATCGGCCCCGCGACGATGGGGCGCGCGATCATCATCTGCGGGACGCTCACGAGATCGAGCCCCACGAGCGTCCCCCAGACGAGGAGCAGGAGCTGGAGCTCGAGGCTCACGTGAACTCGGTGAGTGGCACCGCCGGCGCCGTCGGTACGTCCTGGGCGGTGATCTCGATTCCTCGTGCCGCGAGCTGCCGGAGCTGCTCGGCCTCGCTATCGCTCAGATAGACGTAGCGCAGCCGCTCCGAGCGGCCGGGCTGGTGATGGAGGCCTCCAACATTGATCCGCTGCACGCGATTGTCGGCGCAGAGCGCTGCCATCGTGCTGATGTTTCCGGCCAGTACGATGCCCGCGCGCGGGTCCGCCTCCCACTCCGGGAGCCGCTGGGCGGCCTCGGCCGTCGACGCGAACACGACCTCGATGTGCGCGGGGACGCCCATGCGGTACAGGTCCTGCTCCCACTCGCTCGCGCGCACCGTGTCGTCCACCAGCACGATGAACCCGGCGCGCAGCGGCTGTCCCCAACCAACCACCACTTGGCCGTGAATGAGGCGGTCGTCGATCCGGTAGAGCACGATGCTCATGCCGCCGGCGTGCGGATCGCCTTGCCCCCCGCCTCCGCCGCGCGGCGCGCGGCTTCGGCCGGCAGGAGGTCGCGGTGGAACACGAAATCCAGCAACATCGCCAAGTTCACCCCGGTGACGACCGCCACGTCCGTCTTGCCCCGGGCGAGGCGCACCGAGCTGGTGAGGCACGAGCCTCCCGGGAGGTCCACGAACAGCAGCGCGGGCCGGTCGCCGATGGCGGTCGCAAGCCGCGCCCCGAGCGCGCCTCCGTCGCAGCCGTCGTTCGACACGGGGACGAGTGCGTCGCTGACGCCGGTGATGGCCGCGACCGCCGCCACCAGCGCCTGCGCCACGGCCGAGTGGGAGACGATCACGCCGCGCAGCGACTCACTCATAGTCTTCCTCGAGGTATTCCTGCAGCTCGCGCCGCTCCGCCATCCGCTTGAGCAGTCGTTCGTTGAAGGCGCGCGCCGAGTCCACTCCGCCGTAGCGCAGCAGGTGGTTCATCGCCACCACCTCGCAAATCACGGTGAGGTTCTTCCCCGGGTTCAGCGGCACGGTCACGAGCGGCACCGTGATGTCGAGGAGCTGCGTCGTCTGGCCGTCGATGCCGGTGCGATCGTATTCGCGGGTCGCGTCCCAGTCCTCGAGCTGCACCACGACCTCGATGCGCTTCTGCTGGCGCACGGCGCGAACGCCGAAGAGTGCGCGGATGTCGATCAAGCCGACGCCGCGGATTTCCATGTAGTGACGCGCCAGCTCATGGCCACGGCCGATGAGCACGTCGTTCCCGCTGCGGGTGATGTGGACGATGTCGTCCGCGACGAGGCGATGGCCGCGCTCGACCAGATCGAGCACGCATTCACTCTTGCCGATCCCCGAGCGCCCGAGGAACAGCAAACCCACGCCGAAGACGTCGGCGAGCGACGCGTGCACCGTCGTGCTGGGGGCGAAGGCGTCGTCGAGGAACGGCTTGAGCCGCCGATAGAACTCCGCCGTCTTGAGCTTGGTGCGGATCACCGGGACGCCCTTCGCTCGGGCGAGATCGAGCAGCTCGGGGGGCGGCTCCTGACCCTTGGAGATGACGACACACGGCAGGTCGAACTTGAAGAACGTCTCGAGCGCCTTGCGACGCTCGGCAGCGCCGAGCGAGTCGAGGTACGTGATCTCGGTCTCGCCGAGGATGTGGATCCGGTGCGTGGCAAACCGCTTGGTGTACCCCGCGAGCACCAGCCCCGGGCTGGATGCCTCGGGCGTCGGGATGAGGCGATCGAGCCCCACGTCCCCCGTGAGGGCCTCAAGCTGTAGGGGATCGCCCTTGCGCTCGAGTAGGTCGCGCACCCGCGGTCCCGTCACCGGGGCTCACGCTCCAGGGCGCGGCGGGCCGCGGCGATCCGACGCCGTTTGGGCGCCGCCTTGCCGAGCTGGCGGCGCACCTTCGCCGCCGCACGGTCGAGCGCCGAGCGGTGGTCCGTGCCTTCGGCCGTGCCCACGTGCACCACGCCGCGCGTGTGCAGTCGGACCTCCACCGTCGGGGCCCCGTGATCCTCGCTGAAGATTACCTGCCCATCATGCGGCCGCGTGGCCACCTTGCTCAGCCGCTCGAGCAGGGTCCGCGCCCGGCGCCGGAGCTCGTCGGGAATCTCGCAGTGCCGTGCGGTGATAGTGATGCGCATGGGTTAGCCTCCCTGAGCGATGACGCGCTGCAGGTGCGCTTCGGTAGCCTCGGCGGCGCGCTCCCACGACAGCTGCTCGGCGAAGGCGCGCGCACCGCGCCCCAGCCGGGACACCAGGCCCGGATCGGCGCCGAGGGCCAGCATCCGGTCGGCAAGCGCATCCGCGGCGCCGTGCGGCACGAGGAAGCCGGTCGCGCCGTCCCGAACCGACTCCTTCAAGCCCGGGCTGTCGGAGGCGAGCGCGGGCGTGCCGCAGCCCGCCGCCTCCACGTTGGACATCCCCCAGCCCTCCTTCGGACTCGGGAACACCACTGCCCAAGCCCGGCGCAGCAAGCGGCGCTTCTCCTCCTCAGGCACGAAGCCCAGGAACCGCACGGCGTCCCCGAGATCTAGCTCGCGGGCCAAGCGCTCGAGCCGCGCACGGTCGTCGCCCTGCCCCGCGATCTCCAGCACCACGTCGGGACGGGCCCGCCGAGCGAGCGCGAGCGCACGCAGCGCGATTTCCACTCCTTTATAACGCTTCAGGCGCCCCACGTACAAGAACGTGGGGTTGGCCGCCCGCGGGGTAGCACCGTCCGGGCAGTACCACGTGGCATCGACGCCTGGATAAATGACTTCGACCCGCTCTCGCGGAACGCCGCGCCGCACCAGGTCGTCGCGGGTGCTGTCGGAGATCGCGTGGAACCACGCCCGGCGATACACCCGGGGGATCAGTCCCTCGGCCGCCCATACGACCGCCGCGATCGGCCAGCTCGCCTCGGCAAACGCGGTGGTGCCGAACAGGTGCGGGACGATGGCGCAGAACGGGAGGTCCGTGAGCTGCGTGAGATAGAGCGGCAGCTTGTTGATATCCTCGACCACGACGTCGTAGCGGTGCGCCCGCAGCAGCCGCCGCACGGCGCCGCGCGCCCGGAGCGCGAACGTGTGCCGCCCGCCGAAGCGGCGCAGGCGCATCCCGTCGAGCGCGGTCTCGGACGCACCTCCGCGCCAGCCGCTCGTGACCAGATCGATCTCGTGGCCCCGGCGCGCAAGCCGGCCGAAGAGCTGGTGCAGGTGCACCTCCGCGCCCCCGGCGTGCGGGTTCTCGCGGTCGTTCCAATTGACGAGCAGAATCCTCACAGCACGCCGTACTCCCGGGCCACGGCGTCCAGCACGCCATTCACGAACGCGGGCGCCTTGGCGCCGGCGAACCAGTGGGCCAGCTTCACCGCCTCGTCGATCACGACGCGCGGTGGCGTCGACCCCTCGGCGAGCTCGGCGAGCGCGAGGCGAAGGATGTTCTTCTCCACCACGCCCACCCGCTCGAGTCGCCAGTGCTCGGCGGCGTCCGCGACGCGCTGATCGAACTCGGGGAGCCCCGCGATCGCCTTCGCCGCGAGGTCCGCGCCGCGGTCGAAGCCCGGGGGCGGCGTCCCGAACGCCAGGCCGAGGCGCGCCACCACCGTCTCGATCGACGGCCGGCCCGACAGTTCCCACGCGTACAGCAGCTGGAGCGCGCGCGCGCGCGCTTTAGTCTCGGGGCGCTGCACCGGTCAGCTGGGCCAGCACGTCGGCCGTGGTGAGGGCCGCCTCGGCCGCTTCATAGCCCTTGTTCCCCGCGTCGCCGCCCGCGCGCGCCAGCGCCTGCTCGAGCGACTCGGTGGTGAGCACACCGAACCCGAGGGGGAGCCGGTGGGCGAGCGCCACGTTGGCCAGGCCGCGCGCCGCTTCGCCCGCCACGTACTCGAAATGCGCGGTCTCGCCCCGGATCACGCAGCCGAGGGCGACGATCGCCGCGTACCGGCCGCTCACCGCCGCCGCTTCCGCGGCCACCGGCAGCTCGAAGGCACCCGGTACCCACACCACGTCCACGCGCGCGTCCGGGACGCCCTTCTCGCGCAGGCACGCGCGCGCGCCCTCGAGCAGGCGCACGGTGACGATGTCGTTGTAGCGGCTGACCAGGACGGCCACGCGACCATCACGCGGCGGCCGGGGCGAACCCTGGATCTCGGCCACGGTCAGTGGGTGAGCAGGTGGCCGAGCTTGTCCCGCTTGGCGTCGAGGTAAGATCGGTTCTCGTGCGAGGGCGACATGACGATCGCGACGCGCTCGACGATCTCCAGGCCGTAGCCCTCGAGGCCGACGAGCTTCATGGGGTTGTTGGTGAGCACGCGGATGGACGACAGCCCGAGATCGAGCAGGATCTGCGCGCCGATGCCGTAGTTGCGGAGGTCGGGCTTGAAGCCGAGCTCGCGGTTCGCATCCACCGTGTCGTGGCCCGCGTCCTGGAGCTCGTACGCCTTGAGCTTGTTGAGCAGCCCGATGCCCCGCCCTTCCTGGTCGAGGTACACGACGACACCGCGGCCCTGGACCGCGATCATCCGCATCGCGCTGTGGAGCTGCCAGCCGCAGTCACAGCGCCCCGAGCCGAAGACGTCGCCGGTGAGGCACTTCGAGTGCATCCGCACCAGCACGTTGTGCCGCTCCTTCACGTCGCCGTACACCAGCGCGACGTGCTCGGCCGCGTCCACATCGTTGCGGTACCCGATAATGCGGAATTCGCCGTACGGCGTCGGCAGCCGCGCATCGGCCACCCGGTGCACCAGCCGCTCGTTGGCGAGCCGGTAGGCGACGAGCTGCGCGACGGTGATGAACGTCAGGCCGTGCGTGGCGGCGAACTTCTCGAGGTCAGGCCGCCGGGCCATGGTACCGTCCGGGTTCAGGATCTCGCAGATCACGCCCGCCGGATACAGCCCCGCGAGCCGTGCCAGGTCCACGCTCGCCTCGGTCTGGCCCACGCGCTGCAGCACCCCGCCCGGCCGCGCGCGCAGCGGAAACACGTGACCGGGACGGCGCAGGTCCGCCGGCACGGTCGCCGGGTCGATCGCCACGCGGACCGTGGTGGCGCGGTCGCGCGCCGAGATGCCGGTGGTCACGCCGAAGCGCGTCGCGGCGTCGATCGACACCGTGAACGCGGTCTCGTGCGCCTCGGTGTTGTGCTCCGCCATCTGCGCGAGCCCGAGGGCCTGGCAGCGCTCGGGCATGAGCGTTAGGCAGATGAGCCCACGCGCGTGCACTGCCATGAAGTTGATCATCTCGGCGGTGACCTGCTGGGCGGCGCCGACCAAATCGCCCTCGTTCTCGCGGTCCTCGTCGTCGGCTACGATGACGAGCTTGCCCGCGCGAATATCCGCGATCGCCTGCTCTATGACGGAGTGCGGCATAGCTGCCTCACATACTTCCCGAGGACGTCCCCCTCCACGTGAACCCGGTCGCCCCCCCGCAACGTTCCGAGCGTCGTGTGCTCCCGAGTGAACGGGATCA
The DNA here is from genome assembly GCA_050733055.1 of Gemmatimonadales bacterium. Lineage (GTDB taxonomy): Bacteria > Gemmatimonadota > Gemmatimonadetes > Gemmatimonadales > GWC2-71-9 > DASUAL01. Next base: position 10,846 of record JBOHSI010000062.1, on the reverse strand, counting down.
GCGACACCTGAATCAGGTCCGGCCCGACGAGCGTGTTGATCGTCAGACTCACCCCGTCCACGGTGATCGACCCCCGCGGGATCGAGACGTCACGCACCTCCCGCGGCACACGCAGATCGCACACCCACGCGTCGCCCTGCTGCTCGACCCGGACCACCTCGGCGACGCCATCCACGTGGCCTTGCACGAGATGCCCCCCGAGGCGGTCCGCGGCCCGCAGGGCGCGCTCCAGGTTCACGCGCCGGCCCGCGGCGTACTCCCGGAACAGCGTCAGACCCTCGGTGGTCTCGACCACGTGCACCGTGAATCCACCCTTCACCACCCGCTCCACGGTGAGGCACGCCCCGTTCACCGCGATGCTCTCACCCTTCCGCACTGCCCGGTACGGAGCACGGATTGCGAGCGTCAGACCCGGCTCACGCTTTCCGTTTCGCGTCTCCCGGGTCGCTTTCGCGACCGTTCCCACGGCGTTCACGATGCCGGTAAACATAGCTGCCTGTCCAATACCAATAATGTATCGGAGCCCAAGCCCCGGCGCTCCACCGGGATCCAACGCGACGCCTGGTCGAGCGGGGTGGGCGGCACACCCGGAAACGCCGGCACGGCGCCCTCTCCCAACCACACAGGGGCCTGGATCCAGTACAACCGATCCACAAGCCCGTCGGCGAGCAGCTTCGCGCCGAGAGCCCCTCCCCCCTCGCACAAGACCGAGTGGATCCCGCCCTCGCGCAGCATCCGCAAGCCGTCCCGCAGCGTCGTGGGGCGGAACACGCGGACGCCGCTGCGTTCGAGCTGCGTCACGCTCGACGCCGGCGCGTCGGGCGATGCCATGACCCACGTCGGCACGTCCCGCGCCGTGCTCACGAGCTGCACGCCGAGGTTGAGCATCGCGCGGCGGTCGAACACCACCCGTATCGGTGGCTTCCGCGGGCTGGTGGAGCCGCGCACGGTGAGCTGCGGGTCGTCCTTCAGGGCGGTCGTACCGCCCACCGCGATCGCGTCGAACCCGGCGCGCAGCCAGTGCACGTGCTCGCGCGCCACCTCGCCCGACACCCAGCGCGAGCTGCCCTTCGCATCCGCGATGCGACCGTCGATCGACGTCGCGAGCTTGAGCGCGACGAAGGGCCGCTCCGCCTGGACGCGGGCGAACAGGAACGGCGCGTTGAGCGCCGCCGCCTCCTCGCGCAGCAGACCGAGCGAGACTGTCACGCCCCGGTCGCGCAGCACTCTCGCGCCGCCCTGCGCGTGCGGGTCGGGGTCGCTGATCGCGGCGACCACGCGCGCAACGCCGGCGGTGAGGATCGCGTCGGTACAGGGCGGCGTCTTGCCCTGGTGCGCACAGGGCTCGAGGTTCGTCACGAGCGTGGCCCCGCGCGCCCGCGCGCCCGCGGACCGGAGCGCGATCACCTCGGCGTGCGGGCCGCCGTACTCCCCGTGGAACCCTTCCCCCGTCACTTCATCGCCCTGCAAAACCACCGCGCCCACAAGGGGGTTCGGCGCGACGCGCCCCCAACCCCGCAACGCGAGGTCGAGGGCGCGCCGCATCGCCGACCGTTCGGCCGGAGGCTCAGAACCCGAAGCGGAAGCCGATGCCTCCGAAGCCATGGCCGGCCTTGGGGTCAAAGTCGGAGAAGTTGGTGGACAGCTTCTGGTCCTTGCCGGTCTGATACCCGAGCTCGGCGATGAGCTTGGCGGCGCCGAAGCCCAGACCCGCGTTGAGGAACAGCACCTGACGTGTGTTGCTCGGCTTGATGGTGACGGTGCGGGTGTTCGTGGGATTCACGGGATCGTCGTGGAAGCGGATGTGCGCCGTGGAGGTATAGTGGTCCACCCCGAAGCCCGCGGCGAGATCGACCAGCACGAAACGCCAGCTCGCCGCGACGCGGTAGTTATCGGCCTTTAGGTCAGTGTCGAACTGGAACTGATTGCCGGTACTGAATGTGGGTCCCAGCGTGCCGTACTGGATGCGCGGCAGGGTGCGGCGCATATAGCTTAGCGACAGCGACGGAACGGGGAAGCCGCCGCGGAGCAGCCCCACGCGCACCCCGTAGCCGATCCCCAGCGCGACGCTGCCCACGCGCGGCGCGCCCGAGTCGACCGATAGCTCGCTAACCACGCCAGTCGGCAGGAGCACCGCCGAGCCGAGGGCATCCACCGATAGGAGCCCTCCCGTCATCCCCCGCGCGAGCCCGAAGGCTGCCTCGACGATGGGCGCCGGGACGGCGCCGTCGAAGCTCGACGGCACCGAGCTCTGGCTCGCCGCGTCGGGGTCAGGGAGCGACGCCTTGATGACGTTCACGCGGGTTGTGACGGAGACGTGGCCGAGGCCGCCCAGTCCGCCGGCGGTGCCGAGCACCGGATTCCCACCGCTCACGATCATCCCGGCGAGGGGATGGAACGCCTTCACCGCATCCACGGCCGTGTTGCACGCGCTCGTGGCCGCTGGGCTGATGGTGGTGCACTGCGGCTCCTGCGCGGCCAAGGGCGCCGCGAGGGCGATGGGCGCCAGGCGTGTGATGAGTCGACGCATAGGACCTCCTAGCCTGGGGATCAACGCTCGGCGAACCGCACTCCACGGGTCCCCGTACGCACCTCTCCGATGATCGACGTCTCGACGCCCGCACGCGTCGCCGCTGCCGCGATCACCTCGACGTCGTCGCGCGCCACGGCGGCGACCATCCCGATGCCGAGGTTGAAGACACGGCGCATCTCGCCGAGCGAAACGCCGCCGCCGCGCATCAGCACGCGGAACACCGTCGGCCAGCGCCATGCGCCCGTATCCACCACCGCTTCGCAGTCGCGGGGCAGGACCCGCACGAGGTTGGCGGAGATTCCGCCGCCGGTAATGTGGGCCAGCGCGTGCACACGCGAGATGACAGGCGTCACGGCCGCCGCATAGCTCGTGTGCACGTCGAGCAACACCTGTGCCACCGACCGGCCCGTCTCGGGGAACTCGTCACCGACGTCGAGGCGCAGTTGCTCGAAGACGATCTGCCGGGCCAGGGTATACCCGTTGGTGTGCAATCCGTTCGACGCGTAGCCGATCAACACGTCGCCGGGACGGACCCGGTCGCCGTGCAACGCCGCGTCTTCCTCCACCACACCCACGATCGTTCCCGCGAGATCGTAGTGACCCGGCCGATAGAGATCGGGAAGCTGGGCGGTCTCGCCGCCGGCGAGCGTGATGTCGTGCGTGCGGCAGGCGCGCGCGACCCCCGCGACGAGGGCAGCCGCGACGTCGGGCTCGAGCGTACCAGTCGCGATGTAGTCGAGGAACGCGAGCGGCCGCGCGCCGTGGACCAGGATGTCGTTCACGCAGTGGTTCACGACATCCTCGCCCACTGTGTCGTGGATCCCCACCCGCGCCGCGACGAGCACTTTGGTGCCGACGCCGTCGGTCGAGAGTACGAGCACCGGCCGTCGGTAGCCCGGCGGCACGCGCACCATCCCAGCGAACGCGCCGATCTCCCCCAGCGCCAGGGGGGTGCGAGCCGTGCGGACCAGCTCCGCGATGCGCCGCCTCGCCTCGTCCGCGGCATCGAGGTGAACGCCCGCGGCGGCGTACTGGTCGGTCATGCGCGGTCGTCGCCCACGTCGAAATGGACGAGCTCCTTGAACGCGTGCACGCGCGCGCGCACGTCCGCACGGGTCACGCCCTCGAGCCCCTGCACGCCGAACGCCTCCACCGCGAACGACCCCAGTGCCGCGCCGTAGACCATCGCCCGCCGCAGGTTCGCTGGCGAGAGATCTTCGGTGGACGCGAGATGGGCCATGAACCCGCCCGCGAACGCGTCGCCCGCGCCCGTCGGGTCGAAGACCTCCTGCAGCGGGTAGGCCGGGACCTTGAAGGTGCCGTCCTGGTTCACGAGCAGCGCCCCATGCTCGCCCTGTTTGATGACCGTCATCTTGGGCCCGCGCGCCAGGATCCATTGTGCCGCGCGGTAGATGTTCCAGTCGCCCGACAGCTCGCGGGCCTCCGAATCGTTCACCATCACGATGTCGATGTGGCGCAGCAGCTCCAACAGCAGGTCGCGCTTCGAGTGTATCCAATAGTTCATCGTATCGCAGGCGACGAGCGTCGGGGCCTTGACCTGGTCCAGTACCCCGAGCTGCAGCTCGGGGTCGATATTGCCGAGGAACACATAGCGCGCGTCGCGGAACTCGGCCGGCAGCTTGGGCCGGAACTGCGCGAACACGCCGAGCCGCGTCTCGAGCGTCTCGCGGCTTGACAAGTCGTACGAGTACTTCGCCTTCCAGCGGAAGGACTCTCCTGGCATCTGCTCGATCCCCGAGAGGTTGACCCCACGTGCCCCGAGGGCCTCCAGGGCCCCCACCGGGTAATCGCTGCCGACGACCCCGACCACTTGCACTGGCGTGTGCAGGATCACGCCCGCGGCGCTGAAGAACACCGCCGACCCACCCGGCGCGTCCGCCGTCTGCCCGAACGGCGTGGCGACTGAATCGAGGGCGATCGAGCCCACCACGAGTAGGCCGACGCTCACATTCGGTCCGGGGCGGTGATGCCGAGCAGGCGCAGGCCGTTCGCGAGCACCTGGCGCACTGCGGCGGCGAGCACGAGCCGCGCCGCCTCCTGGGGCTCGTCGAGGACGCGGTACTTGTGGTACCACGCGTGCGCCACGCGGGCGAGACCCTCCAGGTAGCCGGTGACGCGGTGCGGTTCGAGCGCGTGGGTCGCGCCCTCGACCACGTTCGGAAACGCCGCCAGCCGCTTCATCAGGTCCACCTCTTCGGGCTCGGAGAGGACGCTCAGGTCCACACCGGCGGCGCTCACCGATAGCGGGTCGCGCGCCGCCACGCGAAAGATGCCGCTCATGCGCGCGTGCGCCATCTGAACGTAGAACACCGGGTTCTCCTCGGTCTGGCTCTTCGCCAGGTCCACGTCGAAGATGAACTGCGAGTCGGCGCGCCGCATCAGGAAGAAGTAGCGCGCCGCATCCACCCCGGTTTCCTCGAACAGATCGCGCAGCGTGACGAACTCGCCGGTGCGCTTCGAGACGCGCACCTCGTCCCCCCCCCGCATCACCCGGACCAGCTGGACGATCCGGGCGTGGAAGAAATCCTCTGGATAGCCGAGCGCGCGCATCGCCACCTGCATCCGGGGCACGTATCCGTGATGGTCCGCGCCCCAGATGTCAATCGCCCGCGCGTACCCGCGATCGTGCTTGTCGCGGTGATAGGCGATGTCCGGCAGGAGGTAGGTATAGGTGCCGTCGGACTTCCGGAGCACGCGGTCCTTGTCGTCGCCGAACTCGGTGGTCCGAAGCCACAGCGCCCCGTCCTTCTCGTACGTGTAGCCCCGCTTCGCGAGGTCGGCGAGCGTCTGCTCGATGAGCATGCGTCCGTACACCTCGGACTCGAAGAACACCACGTCGAACCGGACGCCGAACTCCCGCAGGTCTTCATCCTGCTCCGCGCGCTCGGACTGCACGCCGATCGTGCGGCAGCGGCGCACGCCCTCGTCCTCCGGGAGATCTGCGAACGCCCGGCCCTCGCGCGCCAGGATCCCCTCAGCCAGCTCCACGAGATACCCCCCGTGGTAGCCGCCTTCGGGAATCTCCGCCTCGCGGCCGACCGCCTGCTGCACCCGCCCCCACAGCGAGCGGGCGAGCTTGTCGATCTGGCTGCCCGCGTCGTTGACGTAGAACTCCCGGGTCACCTCATGGCCCGTCCACTGGAGCAGCGCCGCGATCGCGTCCCCGAGCGCCGCGCCGCGACCGTGGCCGACGTGCAGCGGCCCGGTCGGGTTGGCGGAGACGAACTCGACGTTGACCTTGGTGCCGCGGCCCCCCCCCGTGTCGCGCCGGCCATAGCGCTCGCCCGCCACGAGGATCGCGGGCAGGACGGCCGCGAGCTGCGCTTCCACGAGGAAGAAATTGATGAAGCCAGGACCGGCGATCTCGATCTTGCGCACGAGCCCCGGAGGAAGCTCCAGCGCGGCGACCAGCCTTTCGGCTACCTCGCGAGGCCTCTCGCCGAGCTGCTTGGCGACCAGGAGCGCGAGGTTCGTCGAGTAGTCCCCCAGTTCCGGACGCGGGGCTTTCCCGAACGTGAACGGCACGCCCTCGAGGGACACGTGGATGCGACGCGCCGCCTGGGACAGCGCCTTCGGGATGACCTCGTGAACGGTCACTTGCCCGACGAGTCTTTCTTGGAGTCCTTCTTTGACTGGTCGGCAGGCTTCGCGTCCGCGGGCTTCGCTTCCGTGGGCTTCGACTCCGTGGGCTTCGACTCACCGTCTTGCTTCTCCGGCGGCGAGCCCGCGCGCTTGTAGTCGGTGATGTAGAAGCCCGAGCCCTTGAACACGAGACCCGCACCTCCGGAGATGAGCCGCTCAGCCTGCTTACCGCAGCTGGGGCACTTCTCCCGCCGCTCGTCGTGCATCGTCGGGAAGAACTTCTCGAACAGGTGCCCCGCCGGGCACCGATACTCGTAGGTGGGCATCGGACAACAACTTAGCCGGGCGGCCCGGCGCGGTCAATGCGCTCGGGGCGCCGGCGCCGTTCAGCGCACGTCGTAGAAGTAGTTGCTGAGATGCTTGAGGGTGGCTTCCTGCTCGGCGAACTGAAACGCGAGTACATCGCCGCTCGTGACCAGGCCGCACAATCCGTCGGGCCCGAGCACCGGCAGGTGCCGGATGCGACGCTGCGTCATGACCGCGGCGCACTCCTCGACGGGCGTCTCGGGCTTGCACGTGATCAGGGAGGTCGTCATCACCTCACGCACGGCCGTGGTGGACGGATCGCGTTGCTCGGCCACGACGCGGCGCAGGACGTCCCGCTCCGTGAAGATGCCGACCAGCTTGTTGCTCTCGAGCACCACAACGCTGCCGGTGCCGCGGGCATTCATGAGCCGGGCGGCCTCGAGCACCGTGGCGCCGGGAGCGACGGCGACGATGTCGGTGCCCTTGCGGGCGAGCAGGTCGCGCACCAAGTGCATAGGGACCCTCCGAGCAGGGGGGACGCTCGATTCTAGCGCGCGTACGATCGCTTCGCCAGCCGATCTAAGGCGCGGCCCGCTCCGCCGCTGTGCTCGGCACGGCATCCGGTCCGGTCCGGCGACGACGCGGCCAGGGGGGGGCCGATCTGCCATCGCTGTCTACGCTTGCTGGCACCGCCCCCCCTGCTTCCCCGCGTCGACGCCGATTGACAAGCTTTCTTCCTCATCGGAGACTGCACGCTCAACTACCGACCAGCCAGAGGGGGCCATGGCGGCGCCTAGTCTCTCCGTCCAGGAACTCCGTCGCGTCGTCGTCGCTGCGGCGGTCGGCAACGTGATCGAGTGGTACGACTTCTATATCTTCGGGAGCCTGGCCGCGATTCTGTCGGTCCAGTTCTTCGAGAAGAGCAACCCGGTGGCGGCGTTGCTGAGCACCGTGGCGCTCTTTTCGATCGGCTTCCTGATTCGGCCGCTCGGCGCCTTGGTGTTCGGCCGGATCGGCGACCTGGTGGGGCGCAAATACACGTTCCTCATCACGCTGAGCGGCATGGGACTCTCCACGGCCATGATCGGGGTCGTGCCGAGCTACGCCAGCATCGGCCTCACGGCCGCGTTTCTGCTGTTTTTCCTGCGGCTCGTCCAGGGCCTGTGCCTCGGTGGGGAATACGGCGGCGCCATCACCTACGTCGCGGAGCACGTCTCGGACGAGAAGCGGGGCTACTACACCGGGTGGCTGCAGACCTCCCCCACCCTCGGCATCGTACTGTCGCTGGCGGTGATCATCGGCACGCGGCAAGCGCTCGGGACCGAGGCCTTCAACGCCTGGGGCTGGCGGATCCCGTTCATCCTCTCGCTCCTCCTCGTCGCCGTCGCCATCTACATCCGTCTGCGGCTCCAGGAGACGCCCATCTTCCAAGCCATCAAGGCGAAGGGCCAGACGGCGGTGAATCCGTGGCGCGAGGCCTTCTTGAGCTCGAACCTGAAGTACGTCCTGATCGCCACCATCATTGTGATCGGCGAAGGGTGCGTGTGGTACTCGAGCCAGTTCTGGGCCCTGTACTTCCTCCAGACCGTGAAGCAGGTCGACGTGCTGGCGTCGAGTCTCATCGTCGGCGCCGCGCTCCTGATCGCCACGCCGACGCTGGTGCTGTGCGGCTGGCTCTCGGACAAGATCGGCCGGAAGCCGATCATCCTGACCGGCTTCTTCCTCGCTGCCGTCACGTACTACCCGCTCTACCTGGCGCTGGGGAAGTACGCCGAACCCGGCAGCATCAATTACCCGATGGCCATTCTGATCGTCGCGCTGCTCGTGTCGTACGTAGGCATGGCGTACGGCCCGATCGCGGCCTTCCTCGCCGAGTACTTCCCGGCCCGCATCCGCTACACGTCCGTATCGGTGCCCTATCACATTGGGAACGGCTGGGGCGGCGGTCTGGTGCCGATCATCACGACCTCGGCGTACCTCTCCACCGGCAGCCTGGCAGCGGCGCTGATCTATCCGATCGCCGTCCCGGCGGCCGCGTTCCTGCTCGGCCTGTTCCTGATGCCGGAGACGCGCAAGATCAGTATCTGGGCACCGGAGGATGCTCCGGCGGCCGAGGCCTAGGGATCGTGCGCTTCGTACGACGGGGGCCCGACTACCCCAGTTGTATCTCGGGAGGAACCTCGGGATTCATCAATGAGGCCCCGCCATCGGCGTAAATGACTTGGCCGGTGATCCAGGCGGCTTGGTCAGAACAGAAGAGTGCCGCGACGTTGCCGACGTCTTCTGGCGTTCCGAGCCGTCGTGCGGGCGTCCACCCGCGCGCATGCCAATTCCTGATGAGATCTTGTGCCTGCGGCGGCAGCGTGTTGAGTACGCTGTCCTCCGTCCACCCGGGGCTCAACGCATTCACTGTGATGCCGCGTTGGGCGAGAGCCACGGCGAAGTAGCGAACCAGGGACTCCAGCGCCGCCTTGGCCGAGCCCATGCCGACCCACGGTTGCAGTCCACCCGTGCGGCTCCCCGCTGCGTACGTGATCGCCAGGATTCGTCCGCCGGCACTCATGAGGGGAATCGCCTCGCGCACGCCGACCAAGAAGGCCTTCGCCTGGGAATTGAACGCGGTATCCCACTGCTCCAGCGTGATGTCGAGGGGCGGCTGGAAGAACGTGGGAGCCTCAGGCCGTGCGTTGCTCACGAAGATGTCGAGCGTGCGGAACCCGGTTTTCACTTTGCCGACCATGCGCGCGATCTCGTCCGGGCGCGTGACATCGGCTTGCACGACGAAACCGTCAGAACCGCGCTTGCGCACTTGGGCAAGGGTGTCGTTGGCGGCACGCTCGTTTTGGTAGTAATGCACAGCGATCTTGACGTGATGCTCCGCCAGTTTCAGCGCAATGCCTCTGCCGATGCCGCGGGAGCTTCCGGTGATCAGCGCATGTTTCCCGTCGAGTGACATGGGAGCCTCCTGACGCACGCAGCTGGTGCCGGGGCAGCGTCGAGCGATTGGGCTTGAACGTACGTGCGCACCCGCCGGAGCACAAATCGCGAGGTTCCCGCCTCTACCACCCCAGCCGTTCGACCGCCTGGACCTTTCGGCGGGAGATGCCCAGTGCATGGGTGCGCCTCAGGCCCGCCGGCTGCGTTTGAGGAACCGGATCGCTCGCTCGTGCTTCTCGGCAGCCGCGCGAGTGCTGAACGCCCCGAGCCTGCGCGGCTGTCCCGCCCCTCGATTCCTTCGTCCGCGAATACAGTCGATACTTGCCGGATGGGAGCTTGCGGATCAGGAAAGGCAGCGTCGGACGATCAAGCGATCTGCAACCCGATGTCGAGAGCCGCCGCGTACGGCCGCCGACTCTCGGCGACTGCCACGAGCAGTTGCTGACCGCCGCTTCGAAAGATCCTGTCACCGCCGTTGCGCAGCGTGCGCTGCCCCTTGGCCGCGTAGGGCGCAGCGCCGTGCACGCGATCCGTCAGCGCGTCGTCGAAGTACAGCTGCGAAACGAACTCGAAGCCCCGTGCCGCGGCGGGATCCGTGCGGATCTTGAAGTGGATATGGACCGTACGTCCCGGGTACCACCCCGGGTAAATGGTCGTGAACTGCGCCCGCCCCGACTCGTCGGTGATCTGATAGCCCCTCAGGAACCTCTGCCCGACGGTGTTGAATCCGGGGTCGATCACGTCGGAGTAAACGCCCAGAGCGTCGCAGTGCCAGACATCGACCTGCGCGCCCACGAGCGGCGTGCACGCGGCGTCACCGACACGCGAGACATTGATCGTCAGATCGAGCAACTCCCCAGACTTGACCACACTGGTTGCCGGATCCGACCGGATATCGGATCGATTGAGTCTTTCGTCCACGAAGTATGGTCCCTCGGTCTGTTGAGGGCGCGCAACGCACTGCGGCAGCGCGCGGGCCGCGGCGCTGCCAGCATTCCGCCCAACGAGGACGGCCACGCCCGTCACACCGAGCAGCGTGAGTACCTCTCGCCTCTTCAGTACCCGGCCAACCGGGACGTCATCGTGGCCCATGGAGCTCTACTCGCCGCCTTCATACTTGAACGAGACCTTGACCTTCGCTCGATAGCTCTGGACCTTGCCGTCCTTCAGCTGCAGGTCGAGCTGCGAGATCTCAGCCACACGCAGATCGCGCAGTGTCTGGGCTGCCCGCTTGATCGCCGCGGCAGCCGCTTTCTCCCAGGACTCCGTGCTGGTGCCGACCAGCTCGATGACTTTGTAGACGCTCTCTGGCACGTGGGGACTCCTTGTGTGCTTGGGTCGGGCCTAGAAATCGCGCTTCTTCATATCCGAGAAAAAGTCGCGCCGCTCGAGATCTTCATCCGTTGTGTCGGGAGGCAGGGTGCTGTCGTACTGCCGTTGGGCCTTGCGCTTGGCCTTGGCGGCCTT
>JBOHSI010000061.1:0-12337 GCA_050733055.1 Gemmatimonadales bacterium | reverse complement strand
CCACCTACCAGCGGCACCGCACAGCCGCCGAGCCTCGGCGCGCCGTCCCGGCGGCGAGCCCGGTCGGCGTGCCGGCGCACCCGGTCGTGCGGTGGGCCTTCTACCTGTTCGTGGCGTCGATTCCGTTCGAGTACCCGGACCGGTCGATCCCCCTGGAAGTCACCACCATCACCGGCTGCGGCTTCCTGCTCGCCACCCTGATTCAGCCGCGGCGCTGCTTCGAGGTGGTGCCGCCGGCGCTGTGGTGCTTCGGCGCCTTCCTCTATCTCTTCTGGGTCAGCTTCGTGCTCGGCGGCGGGGCCTACCCCGACGAGGCGCTGAAGTCGTTCGCCACCTACTTGCTGCTCGTGTTGATCTTCTGGTCCGCCTACAACCTCATGCGCGAGGATCGGATCGCCACGCGGGCGTTGCTCACGCTCGGCATCGCGGTCTTCGCGCTCGCCTTGCTCACGGTCGGCGGTGCGGTGGGTCTGAATCCGGACTGGGCGAAGGAATCCGGACGCGTCACGCTGTTCGGGCAGAACGCGAACCGCGCCGGCCTCACGCTGGGATCCGGCGCGCTCGCGCTCGTGGGCCTCACCTATGCGCGCGATCGCAAGCTGCTCCGCCCGCGCGTCCTGGTCTGGCCCCTGCTCGCCGTCGTCGGACTGGCGCTGCTGCAAGGCGCTTCCCGCGGCAGCATGCTCGCGCTCGTGATCGGGCTGTGGACGTTCTCGATCAGCGGCCGGACGGCGTGGGTGAAGCTGAGGAACACCGTGGTGGCGCTGTCCGCCGTCGGTTTGCTGGCGTGGGCGGGGTGGCACTCTCCGCTCGCGCGAGCGCGATTCGAGCGCGTGGAGGAGCTGGACCTGTCGGGTCGGGAGGAGATCTTCCCCACCGCCGGGCGCATGTTCCTGGAACGGCCGCTCACCGGCTGGGGCCCGAACCAGAACAAGTACGAGATCGCGAAGCGCCTGCCCCACCCGCGGCACACCCGCCGCGATGCGCACAACCTGGTGCTCGAGGTGCTGACGTCCAGCGGCCTGCTCGGAGGCACGCCGTTCCTGCTGGGGACGGCGCTGTGCGTCTGGGGCGCCTGGAGAGCCCGCCGTGGCGCCCACGGCATCCTGCCGTTCGCGCTGGCCGTGTCCCTGCTCGCGGCCAACATGAGCAGCAACTACATCGCCTTCAAGCTGTACTGGCTCGTCCTGGCATATGGCGCCGCGGCCGGCAGCCTCGTCGCCACCACAGCCTGGCGACCGGCGCGCCCGTACCTGGGCTTCCGGCTCACATGACGGCCCGCGGGGTGGGACCATGCTGATCACGGTCTCCGGACTGGACGGGGCGGGCAAGTCGACCCTGATCGGCGGGCTGCGCACGGCCCTGGAACGGCACGGCCACGCTGTGACAGTGCTCCACATGAACGACGATGTGGGCGTGTACGCCTACGCGCGCCGGGCACGAGATGGTGTGCTGCGCCTCCTGGGCCGCGAGGGGTGGCGACCGCGCCCTGCCCCGCTCGGCTCGCCGCCTGTGCCCCGGTCCGGCTCCGGGGGGGCGGGGGGGCGGGGGCTGCGGGACACGCTGCGCGGCGTCCGTTACGCCTTGGTGTGGAGCACCACCGTGCGGTGGTGGGTGTACCCGATCGATCTGCTCATCTTCGCGCTGCATCGGCTCTACATCGAGAAGCTGACCAAGCGGGTCCTCGTTATGGATCGCTACTTCTACGACACGCTCGTCGACCTCACGGCCCGCGGGCGGCGCCGCGGGATTCGCGTGCTCGAGAGGCTCACGCCCACCCCCGATGTTCCCGTACTGCTGGACGTCCCGCCGGAGCAGGCGTTCGCGAGAAAGACCGAGTTTTCGGTCGACTACCTGCGGCGCCGGTGGACGGCGTACCAGGCGGTCCTGAGCCGGGTGCCGTCGTGCGTGACGCTTCCCAACGCGGACGTCCGGCAGGCGCAGAGGGGGCTGTGGCGGGTCGTCACGGCCCGGATGCCCGGCCCGCTGGGGAGGCGGAGGCGCTGGCTGCCTGGGCTCGACCGCGCGAACGGGGGGCGGGGGGGGGGCTGTGATGGCACGCCGGGTCCTGGTGCTCGACGGCCACACCACTCAGGCGCTGGCGTGCGTGCGGGCGCTGGGTCGGGCGGGGCATACCGTGTTCGTCGCCGGGGTCCAGCGCCGGCCGCTCGCGGCGTGGTCCCGCTACTGCCGGGCGCGGTTCCGTCTGGTTGACGAAACGCTCGACGGGTTCGCGGCGCTGCGCGCCTGGGCTCACGCGCAGGACGTGCAGGTCGTGCTCCCTCAGACCGAGCGGTCCTGCATCCTGTGCAACCTGGCGCGCGACGCATGGGAAGCGCTGGGGATCGCCGTGGGCTGCGGCCCGCAGGACCTGATTCTGGGCGCCTTCGACAAGGCACGTACGCTGGAGCTGGCCGAGGCCTGCGGCGTGCGAGTGCCCCCGCGCAGCGTACCGACGTCGCTCGCCGAGGGTCACGCGGCCGCGGCAACGGTGGGGTATCCCTGTGTCGTCAAGCCGCGCTTCAGCCACTTCTGGGATGGCGGCCGCTTTGTATCGGGCGACGGCTCGCACTATGCGCGCGACGCCGACGGGCTCGAGGCGAGCATGCGCGCCTGCAAGCAAGGCGAGTTCTGGCCGCTGCTGCAGGGATTCGTCGGTGGCCGCGGCAAGGGCGTGTTCGCGCTGTGCGATCACGGCGTGCCCCTCGTCTGGTTCGCGCACGAGCGCCTGCGCGACGTGCGGCCGTCGGGATCGGGCAGCAGCCTGCGGCGCTCCATCGCGCTCGATCCGCGCCTGCAGGCGCCGGCGGCCCGGCTCCTCGCCGCGTGGGGCTGGCATGGCCCGGTGATGGTCGAGTTCCGGGACGATGGCGCGAGCGAGCCCTGCCTCATCGAAGTCAACGGGCGCTTCTGGGGCTCGCTCGAGCTCGCCGTCGCCTCGGGCGTCGACTTCCCCAGCCTGTGGGTGAGCCTGCTCGGTGGCGAGCGTATCCAGCCGCCGCCCGGCTACCAGACGGGCGTGACGCTGCGCTGGCTCTGGGGCGACGCCAAACGCATGGTGCATGTCCTGAGCGGCCCACCGCCGGGGTATCCCGAGTCCTATCCCGGCGTCGGGGAGGGACTGCGTGAAGTCCTCGGGCCGCAACCGCCCGGCACTCGCAGCGAGACCTGGAACGCGGACGACCGGTGGCCGGCGCTGGGCGAATGGGTCCAGGGGCTCGGCGACCTCGTGGGCCAGAGCCGCAAGCGTCGCCGGGTCCGGACGGCCGCGGCGCCGTCGCCGTCCGCCGCGCCGGCGGAAGCGCCCGTGCGCGTGCTCATGATCACGAGCGGCTGGCCGCAGCCGGGCAAGCCCCAGACCACGCACTTCGTCAAGCGTCAGGCCGAGTTTCTGCAACGGGCTGGCGTGGACGTCGAGGTGTTCCATTTTCGGGGCGCCAAGAAGCTCATGAACTACGTGGCAGGCTGGATTCGAGCCCGTCGTCGCCTGCGCCGGGGGCACTTCGATCTCGTGCACGCGCAGTTCGGGCAGAGCGGCCTGCTCGCACTGCCGCGACGCGCGCCGCTCGTCGTGACCTATCGGGGAAGCGATCTGCTCGGAATCGTCGGGACCGGCGGGCGCTACACGCGTCTCGGCCGTGTCGCCCAATGGCTCGCACGCTTTGTGGCGCGTCGCGCCGATGCAGTGATCGTGGTGTCCGAGCACATGAAGGCCGAGCTGCCGCGCTCGGTCCCGGCCATGGTGCTGCCCTCCGGGCTCGACTTGAACCTGTTCCGCCCGGTGCCCGTCGAGCAGGCCCGACGGCTTCTCGAACTGCCCCTCGACAAGCGCCTGATCCTGTTCGCCGGCGACCCGGCTCAGCCCCGCAAGCGCTACCACATCGCTCAACGAGCGGTGGAGATCCTCAATCGCTCGCTGGACGCCGAGATGATCATCGCCTGGGGAGTCCCGTACCCCCAGATGCCGCTGTACATGAGCGCCTGCAATGCATTGGTGTTTACCTCGATGCAAGAGGGCTCTCCCAACGTCGTCAAGGAGGCGCTCGCGTGCGACTTGCCGGTGGTGTCCGTGGACATCGGGGACGTGCCGGAGCGTCTGCGGGGCATCGCAGGATGCGAGCTGTGTCCGGACGATCGCCCGGAGACCATCGCCGCGGCCCTCGAGCGAGTCCTGAGGCGGGGCGCCCGGGTGGCGGGCCGGGAGGCGGTCCGACACCTGGACGAGCACGACCAGACCGCGCGACTGATCGCGTTGTACCGAACGGTGCTGCAGCGCTGGCGCTGCGCGGCGACCGCGCCGCATCCAGCCGACGCGACCCAGCCCGCGTCCCAGCCCGCGAGGCCCGCGGAGGCGGTGCACCAGTGAGCGCCCATCCCGAGCGCCTGGCCACGGTGTCGGTCATCGTGCCGTGCCGGAACGAAGAGCACTATATCGGGCGCTGCCTGGACTCGATCGTGAACGGCGACTACCCGCGCGATCGCCTCGAGGTGCTGGTGGTGGAGGGTCGCAGCGAGGATCGCACTCGCGCGATTCTCGACGACTACGTCACCCGCTACCCGATGATCCGTGTGCTGGACAACCCCCGGCGCATCACGCCCGTCGCCCTGAACCTGGCCATCCGCGCCGCCCGCGGCGAGATCCTCGTGCGCATGGACGCCCACGTGGTCTACCCGGGCAACTATATCCGCGATCTCGTCGCCGCGCTCCAGCAATCGGGGGCCGACAACGTCGGTGGCGTGCTGGTCACGCTCCCGGCCAACGAGACGGCAATCGCCCGGGCGATCGCCACCGCGATGTCGCACCCCTTCGGGGTCGGGAATTCCTATTTTCGCATCGGTGTCCGGCAACCGCGCTGGGTGGATACGATCGCGTTTTTCTGTTGCCGCCGGGAGACATTCGAGCGCGTGGGATTGTTCGACGAGGAGCTGGCAGTGAACCAGGACGGCGAGTTCAACTCCCGCTTGATCAAGCGCGGCGGGCGGATTCTGCTGGTGCCGAACGTCGTGTCCTACTACTACGCGCGAGGTTCGCTCCGGCAGGTGGCACGCATGTGCCACCAATACGGCTATTTCAAGCCGCTCGTGGCCCGCAAGCTGGGCCGCGTGATGTCGCTCCGGCAGCTGGCGCCACCCGGCCTGGTGCTGGCGCTGTCTGCCACGGCGATCCTGAGCCCCTGGGTGGACGCGGCGTTCCTGCTGTTCCGAGCGACCGCCGTGGCCTATCTGGTCGCGGTCCTGGGGTTCGCGATCAGCGCCGCCCGCAAAGCAGGCCCTCGGGGCGTCGCAGCGCTGGCACTGGTGTTTCCCGTGATGCATTTCCGCTACGGGCTCGGCTTTCTCCGGCGCGTCCTGGAGCTCGCATTCCGGTCCGGACACGACGCTCGGCGTGCCGAGCTACCACTGTCGCGCTGAGGTCGGGATGCCTGGGGCAAGGATTGCAGGTTTCGCCTACCACGACGTCACGGACGAGCCGGGGGACTCGGGGCTGCAACGCCCCGCCGCCCACGCGTACAAGCTCAGCCGGGCCGCGTTCGGCCGCCATCTCGACGCGATTGCGAGCGCCTCGCTCCACCCCGAGCTCGTCACGGCGATCGATCCGGCGATGGAGGGCCCGCATCTGTTGCTCACCTTCGACGACGGCGGCAAGAGCGCGCTGTACGCGAGCGACGAGTTGTGCCGTCGAGGCTGGCTCGGCCATTTCTTCATCATCACGGCCCGCATCGGGGAGCGGACCTTCCTCGACGCCACCGAGATCCGATACCTGCGCCAATGCGGGCACGTCATCGGCAGCCACTCCCACACGCACCCGAGCTTCTTCCGAGAGCAGACGCCGCATCAGATGATGGCGGAGTGGGCGACAAGCTGCGATCGTCTCGCCAACCTGCTGGGCGAGCCCTGCACGGTCGGGTCCGTCCCCGGTGGAGACATCTCCCCGGTGGTGCTCGCATCCGCCGGGGCCGCCGGGCTCCGCTACCTGTTTACGTCCGACCCCACCCTCGTTCCTCAGTCGGTCGGCCGCTGCTGGGTGCTGGGGCGATTCTGCCCGAAGGTCACCACGCGTCCGTCCCGCGTGGGGGAGCTCGCGAGTTTCCGCGGCTGGGAGCGGGCGCTGTTCATCCGCCGCCTCAAGGTATTCGTGCGGGTGATGCTCCCCGGCCCGTATCGGCGCTATGTGCGGCGCCAGACCCGCGAGACCCGGGCGTCGGGCCGCGCGCGGCAACCCGTGGCTGGGGAGCGCTGACATGTGCGGCATCGCCGGATACTTCCGGCCGGCCGGCCTCGCCGCCGAACCCGCGGCCGCCATCCTCGACCGCATGACGGCGACCCTGCGTCACCGCGGGCCGGACGACGGCGGGTCGTGGATCGACGCCGCGGCCGGGATCGCGCTGGGCTCTCGCCGCTTGGCGATCCTGGACCTCTCGCCGCTCGGGCACCAGCCGATGCACGCCGCGTCCGGGCGGTACGTCATTGTGTTCAATGGGGAGGTCTACAACTTCCGCGCGCTGCGGGGCGAGCTGGAAGCCTTGGGGCATCGCTTCCGCGGCCACTCGGACACCGAGGTGCTGCTCGGCGCCGTGAGCGAGTGGGGCGTGCGGCCGGCGGTCGAGCGCCTCAACGGCATGTACGCGTTCGCGCTGTGGGACCGGCTGGAGCGCACGCTGCATCTGGTGCGAGATCGGCCCGGCGAGAAACCGCTGTACTACGCGCCCGTCGGCGACACGCTGCTGTTCGGCTCCGAGCTCAAGGCGCTCCGGGCCCATCCGGCCTTCCCGGCGGAGATCGACCGGGACGCCTTGGCGCTGTTGCTTCGCTACAGGTGCGTGCCGGCACCGTACACCATCTACCGAGGCGTCTACAAGCTGCCGCCGGCGACCATCCTCAGTCTGCCCGCCCGCGCGACTAACTGGCGAGACTCGGTTCCGATCGAGTACTGGTCGGCCCGCGCGGTTGCCGAGCGTGGCGTCGCCGATCCCTTCACGGGGTCGGAGCGCGACGCGGTCGATTGCCTGGACGAGCTGCTGCGGGACGCCGTACGGCTGCGCATGGAGGCCGACGTCCCCCTCGGCGCCTTCCTGTCCGGCGGCACCGACTCTTCCCTCGTGGTCGCCCTGATGCAGGCCCAGAGTCCGAGACCGGTCCGCACGTTCACGATCGGCTTTCACGAATGGCGCTACAACGAGGCGCCCCACGCCGCGGCCGTCGCCCGGCATCTTGGTACCGACCATACGGAGCTCTATGTCACGCCGGCGGAAGCGCTGGCCGTGGTTCCCCGTCTCCCGGTCATCTACGACGAGCCGTTCGCCGATCCGTCGCAGATTCCGACCTTCCTCATATCCGAGCTGACGCGCCGCCACGTGACCGTGAGCCTGTCAGGCGACGCGGGCGACGAGCTGTTCGGCGGGTACCGACGCTACCACCTCGGCCCCGCGCTGTGGGGGGCAATGCGGTGGCTGCCCGCCGGAGCGCGGCGCGGGATGGCAGCGGGGCTGACCCGCGTGCACCGAGCGGCGGCGTTCCCGGGGTCGGCGCTCCGGCGCTGGACCGGCAAGCGCAACCTGAGAGAACGCGTCCTGCAGGTGGCCGAAGTCCTCCGGACCGATTCACCAACGGCCCTGCTCCGGTACCTCATATCGGCCTGGAAGGACCCCACCGGCGTGGTCCCCGGCGCCCACGAGCCGCCCACGCTGCTCTCGAGCCATTCCGGACAGATCGCGCCCGATGTGGCGCGACAAATCATGTACCTGGACCTCGTGACGTACCTGCCGGACGACATTTTGGTGAAGGTCGACCGGGCGAGCATGGCCGTGAGCCTGGAGTCACGCATCCCGCTGCTCGACCACCGCATCATCGAGTTTGCGTGGCGGCTTCCACCGTCACTGAAGATCCGGGACGGCCGGGGGAAATGGCTGCTGCGGGAGCTGCTGGCCCGCTACGTACCGCGGTCCGTGACCGACCGCCCCAAGCATGGCTTTGACGTCCCGCTGGGTGCCTGGCTGCGCGGACCGCTGCGCGGCTGGGCCGAGGAGTTGTTGGACGAGGGGCGCCTGC
The DNA here is from genome assembly GCA_050733055.1 of Gemmatimonadales bacterium. Taxonomy (GTDB): domain Bacteria; phylum Gemmatimonadota; class Gemmatimonadetes; order Gemmatimonadales; family GWC2-71-9; genus DASUAL01. Next base: position 4,288 of record JBOHSI010000061.1, on the reverse strand, counting down.
GCCGCGAAGGGATGCTGCGACCGGAGCCCATCCGACAGAAGTGGCTCGAGCACATGCGGGGTGACACCAGCTGGACCTACGACCTGTGGACCGTGCTCATGTTCCAGGCGTGGCTGGAAGCCACCCCATCTTCCTCACCGAGTCCATGGGCGCCCGCCGCAGGGGCCGGCGCGGCGGTCCCGCTCACGTCCTAGGGGCGCGTGAGCACGAAGACGTCGAACTCCGGGCCGGTGCGCGGGGGGATCGAGGTCGCGCGCCCTCCCCCCAGCGGGCGAGGCGGATCGACGCCCTGCATCGGGATGCCGATCGGGCGACCGTCGTAGCTGCCGCGCAGCACCGGAGCGCCGAAAAAATCCTGAACGTTGCGAACCTCGTAGCGGTCGCCCACCCGCAGCACGCCGGCGAGGTCGGCCGGCACGGTCGGTTGCCGGCTCCAGTTGTAGACGACGATATGCGCCCGCCCCCGCTCGTACTTGTTCGAGCGCACGAACACCTGTGGCGTGCTCGGCCGGCTCCGAACCGAGTCCGTCGCGCCGAGGCCGGTGACCCGGCGCCACTCCGCCAGATCGTACGCCGCCCCTTCGTAGCGCCAGGCGCGCGCCGCCGGGTCCCGATAATGTGCGTTCCCGTGCCACTGATACGTCCTTCCCACCGCGGCCCCGGCAAGTCGAACGATATCGCGTGGGCCGATGAGGACGTTGTCCGCAACGACCGCCCGATCCCACGGCGCCTCCATCTCCAGGACGACCGCCCCACCCGCAGCGTAGTTGCCCTGCAGCACGATGTCCTTGTTGTTGCGCGCATCGTACCGGCCCAGCCGGATGTTCACCCCCGACGCGCCTGAGAAGTACACCAGGTTGCCCACCACGACCATTCCCGAGGTGGGCACCTGCGCGTTGACCAGCAGGTTGGTCCGCGCGCTCGCCCTTGGTGAAATCGTGCCATTGTTGAAGGAAATGTTGCCTTCGATGCGGACGTTGCGGATCTCGGGGTTCTTGCGGCTCGCGTACACCTGGATGCCCCGCGCCAGGTTGTTGAAGAAGATGTTGTCCGCCAGCAGCTTCGTCCCCAACTCGTTGTGCACGTAGACGCCGTGATCGAGGTTCTCGTGCGTGCCGTTGTTGTAGACGATGCAGCCGTACAGCTCGGCGTCCACTGCCGGAGTCCAGTAGCTGATCCCCTGATTGCCGGCGTCATGGACCACGAGGTTGATGAAGCGCCCGTGTGCGGTGTTCGCCTGCAGCCCGTAGGTCGTCGGGTGGGACTGCATGATCTCGAAGCCCCAGAACGTGAGGAAGGCTCCATCGGCCCGGAGCGTGCCGTCGATCGTGGCCCTGTCGCCCGGATGCTGGCGGAACACGATCGGGCGCTCCGCCGTGCCCCGCAATTCCGTGCGATACGCGCCTCGGTACGTGCCCCCCAAGAGCCAGACGGTGTCGCCCGGTTGCACCCTCCCGCCCCCGCCCGTCAAACCCGTCGCCAGATCCCACGGCCGGGCGCGACTCCCTGTGCCGTCGCTCGAGCCGGTCGGAGGCGGCGCCACGAAATAGCCAGCCGGTCGGGAAGGGGAGCGGTCGGCGAACCCGACGAGGGCCCAGGCGGCGAGCAGGACGGTGGTTCGGGCATCCATGAAGAGTCGCTGTGATACACCGCGGCCCCCCCCTGGCACGGGGTCCCCCCCCGGCGCCAGGGGCCGCCGCCGGCAGCGCGCGCAACCACGGCGCGAGCTACGGAGCCACGTTGGGATGCCGTCCCAGCCAATCGGCGACAGCATTATCCCAAACCGACTTGTCGCGCGTCACCGTGAAGCAGTTCGGAACCGGCTCGGGAAACTCTCCGGGACCGAGCCAGACCATGATGTTGTTGGAGCACGCCGCCAAATAGGCGGGTGGCGGGATCAGGAAATCGCCGCAACAGTTGGCAGGCGTGTCCATCCGGAAGATGTTGTCGTGGAGCGCGAGGCGCGGATCGGTGCCCGAGCCATCGCTGGAATTCATCTTCCAGAATCTGCCGTGACCCGGGCTACTGTACCCCGTGGGCATGTCCTGCAACCGCCAGAGGTTGTTCCGAAAGGTCACCACCTTGGTGCTGTTGTCAGCGACACCCGAGTACGCCCGGGAACTGTATCCCACGTAGCAGCCGTCGATCAGGTTGTCTTCTACGAGGCCGCTGTTCCCGAAGTCGTTCGAAATACAGTCATCGTGCACGTAGGAAAGGTGGTTCCCGCGCACGGTCCAGCCATCACTCCCGGCATCATTGAAGTTGGGGCCATCTCCGTAGTTGTGGATCCGCACACCCTCGATCACCGTGCCGGGACTGCCGTAGATGACCATGCTATAGGCGTCGTGATACGCGCTCCAGGACGTACCGTCCGGGAACATGCCGGTAATGCTCCCGCCGGACCAGCACACGCTCGAGCCGCCGCCGTATCGCACTGGATTATTGCTCGTGCCAGTCCACGACGCGGTCCGCGCGTCGATGTTGGTATTCGACGCCAAGCTCCTGTTGTTATAGGGCGAGGGGGTCCCGCTCAACGTGATGGTGGGGCCTGCCTGGGTAAGGCACGAGCCGCTCGCGGGGGGCTGAGGTACGGCGACCGTAACGGCGGAGCTGCCGCTGCGGCCGTCGGAGCTGGCCGTGATCGTCGCCGACCCCGTGGACACTGCCGTCACGAGGCCGCTCGAATTCACACTCGCCACGCCGGACGCGTTGCTCACCCACGTCACGACCCCGCCGGATGGAGCGGTGTTGCCCGACGCAGTTACCGCGACGGCCGTCAACTGGGCCGTCTGGGTGGGGTGAATGATGACAACCTTGGGGAGCACGACGAGCTGGGTCACGGGGTCGCCGCCCGGCGACGTGACGGCTTCAGGCCGTTCGCAGGCCGTGCCGGCCAGGGCGGCCAGGACGACCAGATCCCTCAGCCGCGCCAGGCGGGCCGACAGCTTGTGCTTGAACGTCATAGGAAACTCCTCCCCCCTACCGCTCGTGCGCGCCGGCATCGGGCGCGGCGTCGCGGCATTTGCCGGTGATGTCGTAGGGCAACACATAGTTGGGATCGGCGAATCCGATCGCCGGACTCCCCGCTTGCAGGCGGTTGTCCGTGTTCGGGCTCAGATTTTGACGGTCCGTGGCGACGGCAGGGTTCACGAGTAGCGGGTTCGCCACCCTGTTGTTGATGATCGTGGCATTGTTATCCCACGTCGAGTTGCCGCTGGTGCCGTTGTTCCAGAAGAGGTTGTTGATCTGGACATAGCTCGCTCCGCCGCTTCCGGGAGTACCGATCCCCGAGCCGCCCTTGATGGTGCCGTTGTTCAGCAGGATGTTGTTCGCCAGAATCCAATCGTGCGTGCTCTCGGCGACATCGATTCCGTACCGGCCGTTGCCGACGACGGTGTTGTTGACGACGATGATGTGGTGCGCGTCGTGGCGTCCCATGAGGCCTTTCGCGTCATTGTGCTCGATGACGTTGTTGGCGATGAGGCCGTAGGACGACGGGCTGTTGTACACACCGTGCGAGGTATTCCACTGGCTGTCCGTGTAGTCGCCGTTGTAACCGCCGTTATCGTGGATGTAATTGTTGATGATCCGGTAATCGACGGCGCCGCCGGCGCCGACACCGGCGTGCCACCAATCGAAGCGAGCTTCGGAATTCGAGAGCTCGATGTGCGCGCCGCTCATGATCAGCGTAATCGCTTCGCCTCCGGGCCCGGGGCCGCCGACGTTCCCGGTGGGCCCGTCGATGATGACGTTCGTCAGCCGCAGGTACTCGCCGCTCAGGTACAGGCGCCCTTGCAGCACGGGACGCGCATCGCCGGGATAACCGGAAACGGTGACGGGAGCCGCCGCCGTCCCTCTGGCGCTGAAGGTGAGCGCGGTCGTGCCTCGTGCTCCGTACGTGCCGGCACGGAGGTAAAGGATCTGGCCGGGTTGCAGCGAATTGGCTTTGGAGAGCGACTGCCAGGGCGCGGACAGCGTGCCCGGGTTCGCGTCGGAACCCGTCGGCGAAGCATGAAACGCTTGGCCGGTTGATAGCGGTAATGGCTGAACCCAGGCCGTGATGCCGGCGGGCCACGGCCCGCATTGACCGAGCGGCACCGTGATGACGCTGATCGCGGCGCTTCCGCTCTTGCCCTCCGACGTCGCCGTGATCGTCGTCGACCCCGCAGCAACGCCGGTCACCCGGCCGGTTCCGTCCACGGTCGCGACCGCGTCGCTCGAGCTGGCCCAGGTCACGACCCGACCCGCGAGCGGGAGGTTCGTCGCGTCCCGCGGCGTCGCCGTGAGC
>JBOHSI010000060.1:0-3786 GCA_050733055.1 Gemmatimonadales bacterium | reverse complement strand
AGTCATCGGACGCCCGGGGTGGCCACCGGCCCGCACACGATGCTCTCGTCAGGTTTGGCGAATCAAGTTGGAACGGCACTAGGCGCGTGGCGGCCCCGTCGCTGACCCTCGACTTCGTCCTCGAGCTGTACCGCAAGTACGCCCGGGACCTCGAGCGCGTACGTGCCCATCAACGCCGGCTACACGCTTGGCGCGGCGACGTGCACGCCGAGCAGTGGGCTGTCTATCGGATGCTCGCCGCCACGCTCGGCGCGCTCGGCCTCCCCGCGCACTGGAAGCGGCGCCTCAAGCCACAGGTGGACGATCTCGAGGCCGAGATCACCTACCTGCTGGTGCGAGAGCTCCATCCCCGCACTGCGGCGGAGATCGGCGCGGACCGCGGCTGGTCCACCACATGGATCCTCCAGGCGCTGCGCGACAACGGCGCGGGGAGGCTCACATCCTACGACCTGCGCGACTATTGCACGCGCGCCGTGCCGGCGGAGCTCGCAGCCGGGCGGTGGACATTCGTCGCGGGAGACGTGACCCGGATGGTCGATCCCATGGTGGTGGGAATCGACTTCCTCTTCATCGACGCGGCACATACGGCGGCCTTCGCACGCTGGTACCTCGAGCACATCCTGCCAGCCCTCCGACCTGGGACCCTGCTGGCGATTCACGACATTTTCCCGCCCCCTGACAAGCTTGAGCGGCGGGGGGAAAGCGGCGTGGTGCGAGAATGGCTCAGCGCGCGCGCGGTGCCCCATTTCACCGTCGCCCCCACAGCGGCTCCCGAGGCGCACCAGCGCTTGCTCGCGCTCAAGAACGAACTCGGCCTCGCCCGCCCGATTCACTGGTCGCAGGCCAACCCGATGGTGTTCTTGCGGGCGCCCTGAGCCGGCGCGGCGTGCCTGACGATCAGCTGGGGCGGTCTTTCAGTCGTCTCACGAACTTGAGGCCGGACCACACCTCGTCCACCGCCGCCACCTTCACGTCCACTAGTCCATGCGCGAGCCCGATTGCCCGGATCACGTCCTCGGTGAGATCGGTGGACACGCCGGACGACCGCTTGGGCCAGGAGACCCACAGCTGGCCGGCCGGAGCGAGCGCGTGCTCGAGCGCACCGAAGCGGCGCTCGAGCTCGCTTTTCTGGCTTGTGAAGAGCTGAATGAAATCGAGCGGGCCCGCGACGCGCGCCTTTCGCGTCACCTGCTTCGGTAGCCTGCCGAGCGCGCGATCGTAACCTCTGGGGGCATTGAGGATCGCGATCGTCGCAGCCGGCTTGATGCCGAGTTTCTCGACGAGCGACCTACCGGAATATCCAGCCGTCACCTTTACCGCCCCCTACCGCCTCTTGCCGCCCCTTACCGTTTCATACCGCCTCATACCGTCTCTTACCGCCCCTTGTACATCACCCGCCAGATGCGCCCCGCCGCGTCGTCGGTGATGTACAGCGACCCGTCCGGCCCTTGGGCCACGCCCACCGGACGGTGCTGCGGACCATCGCCACTCTCAGGCCGGAAGCCGTCCGCGAAGGTCTGGTACGCGCCGGCCGGCTTGCCCTCCTTGAACGGCACGAACACGACGTGGAAGCCCTGCTGCGGCAGGGGGGCCCGATTCCACGAGCCGTGAAACGTGATGAAGACTCCTCGACGGTAGGCGGCGGGGAACTGCGTCGCCGTGTAGAACAGGAGTCCGTTCGGCGCCCAGTGGGCGGGGAAGGCGAGTGCTGGCTCCATCTTTTGCGCGCACCGCTCGACCTTCTTGCCGTCGCCCCCGTACTCCGGTGCGAGCACGCGGTGGCGGAGCTCGGGGTCGTGGTAGCAGTAGGGCCAGCCGAAGTCGTCGCCCTCGCGCACGTGCAACAGCTCCTCCGAAGGCTTCTCGGCGCTCTGCTCCAAGGTGAAGAGCCTTCCCCAGTTCTGGCCCAGCTGGTCGCGACCGTGTTGTGTCGCCCACAGCCCGCCGCCGGGATCGAACCCGAGGCCGACGGCGTTGCGGATTCCGGTCGCGAAGCGCTTGCCGTCCTGGGTCTGGTTCGGCTCGTTCGCATCGAACCGCCACACGCCCGCGCGCGTCGCGAGCTCGGGACAGGGGTCCTTGCCGGGGGATTCGGCCGAGCGGTCGGCGACCTGGCACGAGTTCGAGGGCGAGCCGATGTTCACGAACAGCGTACGCCGGTCGGGTGAGAGCGCGAGGCTCTTGGCCCGGTGGCTGCCCTCCGCAGGCAGGTCCCTCACAATGATCTGCGCCGCGCCTGTCGGTGTGAGCCGTCCCGCGGCGATCGGGAAACGGAACACGGTGGTCGAGGTGGAGAAGTACAGCACGTCCCGTCCGAGTGCGATGCCCGTTCCACCGTCGGTGCCGAACCGCTCCTGGACGTCCGCCTTCCCGTCGGCACTGGTGTCGCGGAGGGCGAGGACGCCGCCTCTGCCGCCTCGGGCTTCGATCGCGACGAACAGGTCGCCGTTCGGCGCGACCGCGAGATGGCGAGCCGGGCCGACCTGGTCGGCGACCACGAGGGCGCAGAATCCTGCGGGGAGAGTGATACCCCCGTTGTCGGGATCGCAGGCCGGTGAGACGGCGGACGGCTGGCCAGGCAGTCCGGCGGTCGATAAGACCACTGCCGTGCCGACCGCCAGACCGCCTGACCGCCAGACCGCGATCATGGTTTCTTCTCCGCCGTCGTCCCCGCCAGCATGTCCCGGATGCCGCCGAGCGAGGAGAGTACGCCGGTGGCCTCGTACGGGATGTAGATCACCTTGTTGCTCTGCGGGCTCGTGACCATCTCCTTGAGGGCCTCGATGTAGCGGATCGCGATCAGGTACCGCGCGGGATCCCCGCCGGTTCCCTGGATCGCGCTGGTGATACGCTCGATCGCCTGCGCCTCGGCCTCCGCGACCTTGAGGCGCGCCGCGGCCTCGGCGTCGGCGTGCAGGATTGTCGCCTGCTTCTCACCCTCCGCCCTGTTGATGTCCGACTGGCGGATGCCCTCGGCCTGCAGGATGCGGGACTGCTTCTCGGCCTCCGCGGTCAGAATCGCTGCCCGGCGGTCCCGTTCGGCGCGCATCTGCTTCTCCATCGCGTCGCGGATGTCTCGCGGCGGATTGATGTCCTTGAGCTCCACCCGGCTCACCTTGGCGCCCCACTTGTGGGTGGCTTCGTCGAGGATGGCGCGCAGCTTCGCGTTGATCGTATCGCGCGAAGAGAGGGCGTGGTCCAGCTCCATCTCGCCGATGACGTTCCGCAGGGTGGTCTGCGTGAGCTTCTCGATCGCGTCGGGGAGGTTCTGGATCTCGTACGTCGCGCGCACCGGGTCCGTGATCTGGAAGTAGATGAGCGCGTCGATCTCCACGACCACGTTGTCCCTGGTGATCACGTTCTGGCGCGGGAACACGTACACCGTCTCGCGCAGGTCGATCTTCTCGGTCCGCATGCGCCGCGAGATGGCGTCGCCCGACGGAGTGATGGTCACGTGCTGCCAGTCGACCGCCCGCGGCTTGTCGATGAACGGGAAGACCAGGTTGATCCCCGAATGCAGCGTCTTGTGATATTTCCCGAGCCGCTCAATGACCATCGTCTGCGCCTGTTGGACGATGCGGATCGCCCCCCTCACGATCGAGATGGCGAACAGCGCGATTGCCGCCACGACGATGAACGTGCCGATCTCCATCGCTCAGATCTCCTTGTCCACGTAGAGTGTCGCCCCCTCGACCCGCACGACCATCACCCGGGTGCCGGGCTCGATGGCGATGTCCATGAGCGACGCGCCGCGCCAGTCTTCGCCCTCCACCACGACCCGGCCTC
>JBOHSI010000059.1:0-12211 GCA_050733055.1 Gemmatimonadales bacterium | reverse complement strand
GTGCAGGTGCGCGGCGGCCGGGGCTACGAAACGGCCGACTCGCTGCGCGAGCGGGGCGAGAAGCCCTACCCCGTCGAGCGCATCATGCGGGACTTCCGCATCAACTTGATCTTCGAGGGCTCGAGCGAGATCATGCACCTGTTCATCGCCCGCGAGGCGGTGGACCGGCACCTCCAGGTGGCGGGCGACGTCGTGATGCCCGGCAAGACGGCCGGCGCGCGACTCCGCGGGCTGGTGCGCGCAGCGTTGTTCTACGTCTGGTGGTACCCGTCGCGTTGGCTCGGCTGGAGTTTCTGGCCCAGGTACGCGGAGCTGGGCCCGCTCGCGAGGCATCTGCGCTACGTCGAGCGCAACGCGCGGCGCCTCGCCCGCAACGTGTTCCACGCGATGCTGCGCTTCGGCCCGAAGCTCGAGTACCGCCAGGCCGTGCTGTTCCGACTGGTCGACATCGGAGCGGAGCTCTTTGCCATGGCCGCAGCCTGCGCGCGGGCCCAGTGGCTACTGCGGCAGGATGGGACGGCCGGCAAGCGCGCCGTAGAACTCGCCGACTTATTCTGCGGCCAGGCGCGTGGCCGGATCCGGACGAAGTTCCGGGAGCTGTGGCGCAACCAAGACGTCGAGGCCTACCGGGTGGCTCAGGACGTCCTCAAGGGCGAGCACCGGTGGTTGGAGAAGGGGATGGTCGAATTAGCCGAGTAGGCGGGTAGACGGGCCGCGGTGGACGAGTCGACGGCTCGTCGCGAGGCATGGCCGGGCAGCGTCGCCGGCGGTCAGTCCGTGCGGGCGATCGCCTTATACAGGCCCATGGTCGTCTTCCCCGCTCGCTCAACCGCTCGAAGCTCAACCGCTCGAACTCCTTTCATTACCGTTTCCGGCAGTAATCCGAGGCCCCTCGGCTACGCTGCCTGGTGCGCGATCATGATCGACCTGAGCCGCTCCGGCGTGTCCCCGGCTACGTCACCGTACGGGGATGGGTGCCCCTGGGCTTCCATGACGACGCTCGGACACACCAGCTCGTAGCCGCGGGCCCGCAGCCGCTCCGCTGCCGGCTGTGCGGCGACCGGCGTGGCCAACACGACCTGCTTCGCGCCGAGCTGCTCGGCGGCCTTGGCGGCCGCGAGCACCTTCCACGGATAGACCACCTGGCCGTCGACGATGACAGCGACCTTGCCGGCCAGCCTCTTCACGGGGCGCTGCGTGCGGTACAGGATCAGGTCGTGGGAGACCCGGGCCCGCGACTCCTCGATCGCGGCGGTCAGCTTGTCCAGCAGCGCGCCACTCGGCTGGAAGTCGGGATCGAGCTCGGAGGGCACCGACTCCGCGATGGCGCCGACGGGGGCGAGGTTCGAGCCGAGCTTGATGAAATCGGACACCAGTACGTCGAATTGTCCCGCCACCGCCCGGGCGGCGTTGGCGGCGATCTCCACCCCCTCCGGCGTGATGCCGAGCAGGATACACCCGATGTAGCCCCGAGCGGCGAGCTGTTGCCCAAGCAGGGCGCCCGCAGCGGAGCGGGTCGGGTAGAGACTGGCGCGTGAGGACGGTGCGGCCTTGGTCATGGCTTCGCCAAAATAAGGGCCTAGTTATCTTTCGCCAGCCAACTCCCCAGGATGCGTCGCGTGCCCAAGGATACCCTCACCGTCACGGACAACCGCACCGGCAAGCAGTACGAGATCCCCGTCCAGGACGGCACCATCCGCGCGGTCGATCTGCGGCAGCTCAAGGTGTCCGACGACGATGCGGGGCTCATGACCTACGACCCCGGCTTCCTGAACACGGCATCCTGCCGGAGCGCGATCAGCTACATCGACGGCGACAAGGGCATCCTGCGCTACCGCGGCTATCCGATTGAGCAGCTCGCCGAACGGAGCACGTTTCTCGAGACGGCGTACCTCTTACTGCACGGCGAGCTGCCATCGGCGGCCGAGCTCGACTCGTGGGTGCACAGCGTCACGCATCACACGATCATCCACGAGAACATCAAGAAGTTCATCGACGGGTTCCACCACGACGCGCACCCGATGGGGATGTTCGTGAGCACGGTGGCGGCGCTCTCGACCTTTTACCCGGAGGCGAAGCACATCGCGGACGGGACCTCGCGCCGGAACCAGATCTTCCGCCTCATCGCGAAGACCCCGACGCTCGCCGCGTACGCCTACCGGCACTCGGTGGGGATGCCGTACGCCTACCCGGACAACGACCTCAGCTACACCGGCAACTTCCTAAACATGATGTTCCGGGCCACCGAGGTGAAGTACACGCCGAACAAGACGTTGGAGCGCGCCCTCGACGTGCTGCTTATCCTGCACGCCGACCACGAGCAGAACTGCTCGACCAGCGCGATGCGCGGGGTAGGATCCTCCCACGCCGATCCGTACTCGGCGATGGCGGCGGCCGCTGCCGCCTTGTACGGTCCATTGCACGGCGGGGCGAACGAGGAAGTGTTGCGGATGCTGCGAGAGATCGCCTCGAAGAACAACATCCCGAGCTACATCGAGCGGGTGAAGCGCGGCGAGTTCCGGCTGATGGGCTTCGGCCACCGGATCTACAAGAACTACGACCCCCGCGCGCAGATCATCAAGCGTATCGCGGGGGAGGTGTTCGACGTCACCGGCAAGAACCCGCTGATCGACATCGCCCTGGAGCTCGAGCGTATCGCGCTGCAGGACGACTACTTCGTGTCGCGGAGGCTCTATCCCAACGTCGACTTCTACTCGGGGATCATCTACGAGGCCATGAAGTTCCCGATGGACATGTTCCCGGTGCTGTTCGCCATCGGGCGCACGCCGGGATGGCTCGCACAGTGGCAGGAGATGCTGCTGGACAAGGAGCAGAGAATCGCGCGGCCGCGGCAGATCTACTTCGGGGCGCCGAAGCGGGACTACGTACCGATCGAGAAGCGGTAAGAGGCGGTCAGGGGCGGCAAGGGGCGGTAACCGTACCGCCTCCTACCGCCTCCTACCGCCCCGTCGTATCGTCACCGACCGTGCCGGCTTTGGCAGGTCTGGCTGGGCCGTTCTCGGCTGCAGCGGCGCCACGGAGGGCTCGAACCCGGGAATCACCTCCCGCGGGAACGTCTGGCCGATCAGCTTCTCGATGTCGTTCATCAGCAGCCACTCATCGGGCGAGAGCAGCGTGAGCGCGAGCCCGCGCGCGCCGGCCCGCGCCGTGCGACCCACGCGATGCACGTACACCTCGGGGTCCGCCGGCACGTCGTAATTGACTACCATGCGGATCCCGTCCACGTCGATCCCGCGCGCCGCAATATCCGTCGCGACCAGCACGTCGGCCCGCCCGTCGCGGAACGCGTCGAGCGTGCGGGTCCGGTGGCTCTGGGCCTTGTCGCCGTGCAGGGCGTGCGCCGGGATTCCCTCGCGCTTCAGGAACGTCGCGAGCTTGTCCGCACCGTACTTGGTGCGTGTGAAGACCAAGGTCTGACCCGCGGGCTTCGCCCGCAGGATCTTCGCCAGTACGTCGCGCTTCCGCAGCTTGTCCACCGCGACAATCACGTGCTCGATTCCCTCGGCAGGCTTCGCCCGTCGCCCGATCTCGACGGAGGCGTGGCCGTCGAGCGCCCTGCGCGCGAGCGCGTCCACCTCAGGGGACACCGTCGCCGAGAACAGCATCGTCTGGCGCTCACCGGGCAGCGCCGCGAGGATACGTCGCACATCCGGCGCGAAGCCCATGTCGAGCATCCGGTCGGCCTCGTCGAGCACCAGTACTTCGAGCTGTGAGAAATCGACGTGGCCACGCTCCATGTGATCGAGCAGCCGGCCAGGCGTGGCGACCACGATGTCCACCCCGTGCTGCAGCGCCCGGGTCTGGGGCTCCATTCCGACGCCTCCGTAGACCGCGGCGGCGCCAACGTGGAGATGCCGCCCGTACACGCGCGCACTCTGGAGCAGCTGCTCCGCGAGCTCGCGCGTCGGCACGAGGATCAGCGCCCGGACCGCGCGCCGGGACCCGGCGCGCCCCAGACGCTGGAGAATCGGCAGCATGAACGCCGCGGTCTTGCCGGTGCCGGTCTGCGCTGAGCCGATCAGGTCACGCCCGGCGAGCGCCAGCGGGATCGCTTCCTGCTGGATGGGAGTGGGTTGCTCGTAGCCCTCTTCCGCGACGGCGCGGACGAGCTCGGGCGCGAGCCCTAGTGATGCAAATGGCATTGTCTAACGTGTTCCTTTCCGGAAGCACACACACACGCGCGCCGCCAGTGGCCCGTGCCACTGTGCTGCGACGTCACTATTGGTCTGGAACCTGGGGAATGAGACCGGGCGTGTGTTCAGCGCCGGTGCCCGCTCCTGAGCGGGACCGTCCTTCGGAAGGATGCCAGCTCGCGGTTCTGTACCTGCGACCGAAGGCTAACTACACAGGCCAGCAACGTCAAGGCTGCTGATCCCACCACCACATGCGCGGCAGCGGTCTCTGCCGCGGCCAGATCTCGTTCAGAGTGTCCATACCAGCCTTCGAGGCCACGATGTAGCTGCCGTCCGGGGTCCACTCGGGCGAGGCGTACAAATTCTTGTCACCCTTTGTCAGCGCCTTGGGGCCCGGGCCATCGGCGTCACAGATCCAGATGTTCTCGGAGCCGCTGCGATCCGACAAGAACACGATCCTCGAGCCGTCCGGCGAGTAGCGCGGCTGCGAATCGAACGCGGGACCCGACGTGATGCGGGCCCCCAGGCCGCCCGCCACCGGCAGGGTATAGAGGTCGCCCAACAGCTCGAACACGATCGTCTGCCCGTTGGGGGAGACGTCTAGCGAAATCCACTGCCCTCGGAGGTCGTGAACTCGACGGTCCGCGCGGGCTTGAGCGGCAGCTCGTCGGTCTTTTCTCTGATTGTATCGGCGGGGGCGGGATTCTGAGCGCGTATCGGCTGCACCGGGGGCACGGCCATGGCGGCGGCGAGGAGCCTCGCGAGGGGCCAACGGCGCATGAGCTGGACCTCTGGGTGAGAAGCGACGGCGTGCGTGGAACGGCGCCCGTAAAGCTGAGGGCATCCGGGAAGGCCGTCAAGCAAAACTGCGACATTGACAAATCCGTCCCCCCGCGCGATCATTCGCCCCGAGCGACGCAAGCCAGACCGTTCCGAGGACCTGGGCTCCCGCCCACGGTCCTCGGTCGTTTCTGGAGGCTCCTGCCCTGGAAAAGAGGCCGGATGGAAGTGACGCTGGGCGAGAACGACCGACTGGACTACGTCCTCAAGAAGTTCCGCCGTCAGATCACCAAGGCCGGGTTGTTCCAAGACATGAAGCGGAAGCGCTTCTACGAGAGCCCGGGCGCTCAACGACGGCGGAAGGACAAGGCAGCGGCACGCCGCAAGGTGAAGTCCGCTCGCCGCCGCGAACAACATTAAGTGAGGGAGTGAACAGCAGATGGCACGCATCACCGGTATCGTGAAGTGGTTCAACGACGCGAAGGGCTTCGGCTTCATCACGCCCGAGAACGGCGAAAAGGACTGCTTCGTGCATCACACCGCGATCCAGGCGGAGGGGTTCAAGACGTTGGCCGAGGGCCAGCGCGTCGAGTTCGACGTCGTGCAGGGACAAAAAGGCCCGGCAGCCCAGAACGTCGTCAAGCTCTAAGCCCGCGTAGAGATGTGACGCGAAACGGCGCCGTCCCCGAGGGACGGCGCCGTTTGCGCTGCCGCAGCGCGTAGCCCGACTACCGCAGCACGATCCGCATCGCCCGGGTGTCCATGTCGATGTCCCACGAGGCGATGCGCGAGCGGACGAAGTCCTCGCAGTCGCGAGCGGTCACCGAGTCCGCCGTCACGTCCAGAAACTCGAGCAGTCGCATCCGGACGTCGAGGTACGAGCGGCCTTCCCGCGTGGCGGCCACTCGCAGCCCCACCTCGTCCTCGAGCTGGCGGCTGACGAATCCCCGCGCTACCTCGAGGAGCCGCTGGACGATGAGACATTCGAGCTCGGCCCCGTCCGGCTTGGCGACGCGCCGGCCGAGCAGCCGCGCCTTGCCGGGGTGGCACAGCTCCAGCAGGAGTCTCCGGACCTCGGGCGCAGGCCGCCGCAACCGGGTGCCCGCCGTGGACCGCTCGGCCCGAGCGCAGGTCGGCAGGTCGTTCCGGTGCAACCGCAGGAACTTACCCATCGGTGCGTACAGGTCGCTCCCCGGAGCGGGCGGTCGCCGCCGCCCGGCCACGAGATCGGCGATGTAGGCCTCCGACACCCGCATGGCCTCCGCCAGCTCGCGAGGCGTGCGCTTTAGCTCCCGCAGACGGCGCCGGACGAGCTGACCGACGGGGACGGGCTGCTTGAGCGGTACGGCTGCGGGCATGGATGTATCTCCTTTGTCGGGCCGCACATAGGAAGCCCACCGGTGCGTCGGCAGGAAACGCGCACCGCGGGGGCCCCTAATATCGCCGGAAAGGGCCTGAATTGGTAGCCGCCCGTGGCCAACCGACCGGGGATCGCCCCAGGATCAGGCCACCCGAAGGGTCTCTCGGGGGGAGGCCCGCTTCCGAAATAGGGCGGCCGACCCCACCACGATGATGACCGCGAAGCTGAACCACTGGATTGCGTACGCGAGGTGCGGGCCGTCGCTCAGTGCGGGGAGGGGCCAGCGGAGCAGGCTGGGCGGTAGGGGGCGGTCAGGGGCGGTAGGGGGCGGTAGCAGTTGCACAACGAACGGAAGCAACGGGTAGGGCAGCGAGTCCCGCAGCCGTGCCGGATCGACGTCGCCTCGCGCGCGGGGGGCCCGCCTCCCGATTGCCAGCACGTCTGCGGTGTCCGGCTCGCGATACAGGCGCTCATCCACGTGGTACGCGTCGGCCGAGGGTGCCCAGCCGCGGTCCACGAGTACGGCCGCGCCGTCCTCGAGCCGCAGCGGGGTGATGAGGGCGACGCCCGGCACACCTTGGAACGTACGCCCGCGCCACACCTGCTCGTGGGCGTAGTCATAAACCCCGCGCGCCCGGAGCCACCGGCCCGAGGCCGCGTCCGGCGTGAGGGCCGCCGTGATGTCGAGCGGCGGCCGTTCGCGCGCCGCTTGAATAGCCGCGTTCTGCGCGCGGCGTTCGCCCAGCCGGCGGATTTGCCACACACCAAGCCGGGCGCACAGCGCGGCGGCGGCGAGTGCGAACACCAGCCCGACCAGGTCGCGGCGCTCGAGCCTCACCGCGCGCGTCTCACGAGCGCGAGCTTGCTCATCCGGGGAAGGCGCCGCAACGCCGCTTCACGCTTGAGCGCCGCCGAGCGGGTCGGCTGCGGGTCCTGATAGACGAGGCGCACCGGGAGGCGAGAGCGCGTGTACGCGCTGGCGGTGCCGGCCCGATGCCGAACTAGCCGCTTCGGGAGATCGTTCGTGATGCCGGTGTACAGGGAGCCGTCGCCGCAGCGGAGCATGTATACAGTCCACACCCCGTCTATTCCAGCTTCGCATCCAGAGTGATCTGCGGGATCCTGAGCGCCCGGGACACCGGGCAGCCATTCTTCGCCTCCTCGGCCGCCTTCTGGAATCCCGCCTGGTCCAACCCGGGGACCCTGCCCCGCACCTTGAGCTCCATCTTGGTGATCGTGGGCGCCCCCGCCACGGTCTCGATCGTACACGCGGCGTCGGTCTGGATCCGCGTCGCTGGTTTCCCCGCCTTCTCGAGGTCCGCCGACAGCGCCATGCTGAGGCACGCGGCGTGCGCCGCAGCGATCAACTCTTCGGGGTTCGTCCCCTGCTTGCCTTCGAACCGCGTCGCGAAGGTGTACGGGCCGCTGAAGGCGCTGCTCCCGGCCTTGAACGTCCCCTTGCCGTCCCTGAGCTTCCCTTCCCACACTGCAGAGGCTTGACTCGTAGGCATCGGAAGTCTCCGTGGTGAAGCAGTCGAGCAGTAATCTGGCGACACCGTTCGCGGGACGCTACGCTTGTTGGCGCGCCGACAGTGTTGCCGCGTCCATCCCGCAGGAAGGAGCCGACCAATGGCCACGAGGAAGAGACCCAAGCGCGCTGTGCGGAAGAGGACGCCGAAGACCGGCGCCACGCGCCCCCAGCGGCGGCAGCCCGAGTCGCTGCGCCTGCGCTCCATGGCCGTGTCCCTGACGTGTACCGATCTCGACAAGAGCATCGCCTGGTACCGCGACGTTCTGGGATTCACCGTCGGCGAGCGGTGGGAGGAGTCCGGCGAGCTGCGCGGCATCCAGATGAAGGCTGGATCCTGCGACATCATGCTCAGCCGGGACGACTTCGCAAAGGGGCGGGACCGCGCGAAGGGCGAAGGTCTCCGCATCTGGGTGGCGACGACCCAGGACATCGACCGCATCGCGGCGCACGTCCGGGCGAAGGGACACGCGCTCGACTACGAGCCGCAGGAGATGCCGTGGGGTGATCGGGCGTTCGCCCTGACTGACCGAGACGGCTTCAAGATCACCTTCATCCAAGAGTAGGGAACCACATGCTTGTGCTTGTCGCCGTGGGCGTGTTGGCGCTCCAGCAGTCGGTGGCCGACACATCGCCCTTCCGAGCCTTGCCACTCTCCGCTCCGAACCGGATGCGGAGCGCCTCCGGCGCCCCGGGGCCAGACTACTGGCAACAGCGTGCAGATTATGTCATCCGGGCGACGCTCGATACCGCGACACAGATCATCCGCGGCACCGGGCGGATCCACTACGTGAACTACTCACCCGACACGCTCGAGTTCGTGTGGGTGCAGATCGAGCAGAACATCTTCGCGCAGAACAGCATCACGTACCTGCTGAACCAGCCCCCGCTCCATTTTGCGGGCGGCGCGGTGTTCGACTTCACCGGCCAGGGGTTCATCGGTGGTATCACGATCGAGCGATTCGCTGCGGGGGCGACGGACCTGGCGCGCACCGAGTACGGCACGATGATGCGGGTCGACTTGCCGCGGCCGCTCGTGCCGAAGGCGTTCATCGACTTCGACGTCGCCTGGCGGTTTCCCGCGCCGCCCTACGGCGGCGGGCGTATGGGCCGCATCGGGACCCGACTCTACGAGATCGCGCAGTGGTACCCGCGGATGGTCGTGTACGACGACGTGAACGGGTGGAATCCCCTGCCCTACATCGGTGCCGGCGAGTTCTATCTGGAATACGGCGACTTCGACGTCACGCTCACGCTCCCCGCCGGGTTCATCGTGGCGGCGACCGGGACGGTGATGAACCCGCTCGCGGTCTTGACGCCGACGCAGCGGGCCCGGCTCGCGCGGGCGCGCACGTCGGCGGACCGTATCGCGATCGTCACCAAGGCCGAGGCAGTGGCCAACGGCCAACGTCCAACGGCGGGTTCCAAGACCTGGCACTTCACGGCGCAGAACGTGCGTGACTTCGCCTGGGCCGCCTCTCCCGACTTCCGCTGGGACGCGTCCGGCTGGAAGGGGATCCTCATCCAGACGCTGTATCGGCCGAGCGCTGCACCGTGGGAAGAGACGAACAAGATGGCGTGGTTTACGATCAAGCACTTCAGCGAGAGGTGGGGGATGTATCCCTGGCCGCAGGCCACGACGGTGGAGGGGCTCGTCCAAGGGATGGAATACCCGATGATCACCTTCGTGCCGTCCATTGAGAAGCGCGAGGATCAGTTCTGGGTGCTGACGCACGAATTAGGGCACGAGTGGTTTCCCATGATGGTCGGCTCGGACGAGCGCCGCTATCCGTGGATGGACGAGGGGTTCGATTCGTTCATCGACTACGGCTCGGCCGAGGGCTACTTCCAGGGGACGGCGTACGGTGACACTGTGCGACGCGAGCTGCTCACCGCGTACGGCGTCTCGGCCGCTCCGGGCGACGAGCAGCCGCTCATCAACCAACCGGTGGAGCAACGCAATCTTCTCTGGGCTGCGTACCAGAAGCCGGCGCTGATGCTCACGATCTTGCGCGACGCCGTGTTGGGGAAGGAGACATTCGAGCGCGCGCTGCGCGAGTACGTGCGCCGCTGGAAGTTCAAGCATCCCCAGCCGGCGGACTTCTTCCGCACGATCGAGAACGTCGCGGGGAGAGATCTCGACTGGTTCTGGCGCAACTGGGTGTACACCACGGCGCGGCTCGACCAGGCAGTGGACTCCGTCGGTGTCGCCGGCGACACGACGTTTGTGTTCCTGTCGAACCGCGCTCAGATGGTGTTGCCTGTGACACTCGAGCTGCGCTACGCCGACGGCTCGACGGAGACCCGCAACCTGCCGATCGAAATGTGGAATCTCGGAAGCCGCTTCACTGCGCGGGTGGCGACGGCGAAGCAGATCGTCGGAGTGGTGATCGATCCGCGGAACAGCTACCCGGACTTGAACCGCGCGAACAACCGCTGGGGGAGATGAGGTCGTGCCGATGCGCCGACCCGGGGCCATGCCCCGGGGTCAGCGCTCGCCGCTCTCGCGCTTCGGCTCCACCGGCATCCCAGCGGCCCGCCACGCCGCCCACCCCCCCACGAGCGCCCGGGCCTTCAGCCAGCCGGCATCGCGCAGCTCTCGCGCCACCCGGGCGCTTGTGGCCTCGTTGCTTCACGCGCAGTAGGCAACCAGCCAAGCATGCCGTGGGAGCGCGAGCTCGGCCGCTCTCGCGGCCACGTTGGCGTCGGGGGAGAGGCGGATCGCTCCCTTGGCTTGCGTCTCCGCCTCGCGGTACGCTCGCTCCTTGCGGGCGTCCAACAGCACGACCCGTTCGCCGGCCGCCTGGAGGCGGCGGAGCTCCTCCAGCGAGATGCGCTCCCGATCGGCCACGGCGCCGCGGGCCTCATCCGCATCCGGGGTGGAGACGCCGGGCCCCCGTTTCCCGCCGCCCGCTTCCCGTTTCCCGATCAGCATCAGCGATCCGCCGTGAATCACGATCGAAAGCAGGACGACCAGCGCCGTCGGTGGAAACAGCTGCTCGGCACCCGGCAGTCCGACGAAGATCGGGAGGAGGACGAGGAGCAGCGCGGAGAGCCCTCGCGGGCCGTACCACACGATGAGGCGGCGGCTGCGACGGTCGAGTTTGGAGCGTGCCAGCGCGGCGAGCAGCACGACCGGGCGCACGGCGAGCGCCGCCCCCGCGAAGGCGAGACTCCGCCAGGTCACCTCGGAGACGCCCCACCAGATCAGCGAGCTGCCGAGCGCGACGAAGGTGAAGAGCAGGAACATCTCGGCCGCCGCCTGGCCGAAGTCGAGGAAGCAATCACATAGCTCGGTGTCGGTCGCGGCGATGGTCAGGCCCGCGGCGAAGGCCGCGAGCAAGCCGCTCCCGTGCACCGCCTCGGCGGCCGCGTACGCGGTGAATGCTACGCCGAGCGCGTACAGCGATTCGTAGTCGCGGCGTACCGGCACCCGGCGGCGCACCCCGTCGAGCAGCGCGACGCCCACAAACCCGATCACCACGCCCGCCCCCGGACCGAGGACGAACAGGTCGAGCGCCATCCGCCCGAGCCGTGGTGCCGCGCCCCCCGCGCCCTCCGCGCCCTCCGCGCCCTCCGCGCCGAGCAGGGCCATCGTCACGAGCACGACCGGCAGGAGGACGATGTCGTTGAGCCCGCTCTCGAGCGCGAGCGCCTGGCGCGCCGGGGCCGGCACGTCCCCGCCCCGCAGCAGACCCCGCATCATTACGGGATCGGTGGAGGCGAGCGCGGCCCCGAGGATCGCCGCCGGGGCCGGAGGCAGGTCGAGCAACGCCCACGCCGCGGCCGCGATCAGCGCCGCGGTAAGGGCCGTGCCGGGGCCGAGCACGAGGAACGCAAGGCGCCTGTGGCGGCGCACGTCCGCCACGTCCACCGATACCGCGTCGGTGAAGAGCACGAGCACCAGGGCGAGCGTCGCAATCGACTGGAGGATGGACGAATCGAGCCTGAAGTCGACGAGCCCCAGGGCGTAGGGTCCGAGGACGAGGCCGAGCAGCAGGAACAGGGCGACCTGGGGGAAGCGCCACCGCTCGATCGGGCCCGAGAGCAGCGCAGCCACGAGCACGACCACGCCGACCAGGGCGAGGGTCGTGGCGAACGACGTATCGGATAGCGTCGGCATTGGCGACAAAACGATCCGCTCCCTGACCGGGTTCCCGGTCGCCCTGAACAAGCGGCCCGGCGCTCGGCGGCCTAGTGCAGGCCGCCGCCCCCGAACTGCCTGACCACGTCGCCCAACACCGCCTTCGCGTCGCCGAACAGCATCCAGGTGTTGTCCTGGACGTAGAGCTCGTTGTCGATCCCTGCGAACCCGGGGTTCTTGCTGCGCTTGATGGCCAGCACGGTCTTGGCCTTGTCCGCGTCGATGATCGGCATGCCGTAGATGGG
>JBOHSI010000058.1:0-10782 GCA_050733055.1 Gemmatimonadales bacterium | reverse complement strand
GGCCACGGCATCCCAGCGCCAGCCCGCGACGCCGTTCGCGAGACTCGACCGTGTCGGCGACTCGCTGGCGCAGGCGGTGCGCACCTTCGGCGGGCGCGCCGCGCTGTTCGAGCGGGGGCAACTCGCGTGCGACGGGCTCGCGCGCGGCCTCCTGGCGGTCGAGGATCGCTGGTCGGCCTACAGTACGGTGCGTCGAGCATCCGGCGTGCTGGACCCGCAGCACGCGGTCCGGGACCAGGTGCTCTTTGCGGGTGTGGACTCGGTCGAGCGCCGCTTTGCCGAGTCGGGGTGCCCGCGGCCGTAGCGCGAGGGTCGGCCGGCCTGGCGCGGCCGCCAGCGGTTGACTGTTGCGGGACCGCAACACTGCGGCGGCGCGGGCGCGACTGAGCGCCTGAGTCGGCGCAGGTATTCGCGACGGTGCCGAGCCCTGGCCTCGTTGGCTAACCTTCGTACCACAATCGACTTGTATCTGTGCGGCGCACTCCGTCGAAAACGCGCGAGACAGACCCAGGCGGGTCAATTCGCGGCGAGGAAGTTGCGGCGGCAACGGCTGCAAATGGACGTCGCCCGGAGCAGCACGGTGCGGTACCGCGTCCCCGACGCGGTCCCTTCTTCCGGCGTCGGCCCTGCTGAAGGCGGGAGCGACTCGCTCCAGCAGCCGATGCCTTTCGCCGCGGCGATCCTGTGGACGCCGACCGTCGCCCAGCCGCAGGCCGATCCCGGGTACCCGATCTTCATCACGCAGCGCGCGCTCGCGGCCGTACACGACCACGTTGCGACCGGGCCGCACGGGTCGTCGTCCCTCGGCTTCCTCGTCGGTGACGTGCTCCGGGCGGCCCAGGGTGGGAAGCCGTACATCGTCGTCGAATCAACCATCCAGGTCCCCTGGTCGATTGGCGGAGATCATCTCAAGCCGGCGCTGAGGCAGGGACGCGCGATCGCTGAAGAGGAGCTACGCCAGAAGGGAGGCCGGCTGGTCGGCTGGTACCGCAGCTGCGACGCGGCTGACGCGAGGCTCTCGTCCGCCGACGCGGACGCGCATCTCGCGTGCTTCGACCAGCCGTGGCAGGTGGCGCTCGTCATTGCGCGGGGCGCCGATCTCGCGGGCGGCGTGTTTCGCGTCGGGCCGGACGCCGCGCCGTCACACGCGTATCTGCCGTTCTACGAGCTCGTGGATGCCGACTCTGCGCTCCCCGACGGGCGCAAGGTCACGGCTCTCGCCTGGACGAACTATCGGACCGAGGCGAACGTCCTCTCGTCAGACCGCGCGTCACCACCGAATGGGCTCCAGACCCCCCACCTGCTATTCCCGGACGAGGCTGAGCCAGAGGCGGAGTTGCTTCCGGCGCCCGCGGAGCGGCGTCTCCTCCCCAAGCCGGTCGTCCGGGTCGCGGGCTTCGCTGTGCTGGGGATCGTAGCCGCCGGTGCGCTTTTCGCCTTGTACCGAGCGATCACTGTCGGGCCGGTGAGTGGAACGGAGGGAACGGGTGCGGCCGCGCAGTCGCCAGTCGCTGTCGTGGCCCCGCAGCGCATCGATCGTCTCGCGGACACGGTCGCGTTCGCGCTCGGCGCCTTCGACCTGCGGGTGCGTCTCCTCGAGAGCCGCAAGATGACGTGTGGCGACTTGGCGCGCGGGCTGGTCGACCTGGAAGAGCGCTGGACGGCGTACAACGCCGCGCGCCAGAGTGCTGGGAGGCTGGATTCGGGCCGCACCGCGCGCGATCGCGCCCTGTACGCCGACGTCGATGCCGCGGAGCGGCGCTTCGAGCGCTCGCCCTGCCCCCGGCCATGAGGCGTGGTCTCGCCTGTCTGCTCGCGCTGACCGTGCCGATACAGCTCGGCGCCCAAGGCGCGGAGCCGCTGCGCAAGACCGACCTGATTCGCCGCTCTCGAGCCCCTTGATCCGCAAGGGCGAGGTGGCGAAGGCGATCGTGACCGCGTCGCTCGATTCGGTGCAGAAGTCCGAAACCCTGCTCGTCGATCCGGGTGCTCCGGTCGAGCTGATCCTCGAGCGCGACGGCACGCGGGTGGACGGCGGCCGCGTCATCGTGGAGCTCGGCGTCCCGTTCGCGCTCACCGTCAGGGGGCGCGATGGCTATGGCAACCCGGTTTCCACCGCGAGCATGTCGCGCGCGCTGCTAGGACTTGTTGACGAGATTCAACGCGGGACGGCAGCGCCTCAAGGCGCTCCGCGTCGAGGGCGCTAGCCTGATGGCAGGCCTGACGTTCCAGGCCACGCGACTGGGGAGCACGCAGCTGACGGTCGCCGTCGGCCTTACGGCGAGCGTGACGGTGGAGGTCGTTCCCGCCCGAAGGTGAGGTGCTGGCGCCCAGCACCTTGGCACCCCCGCACGACCCGTTAATTTTGAAGCGCCCCAGGTCCGCAGGTCGTCCATTCCTTTGGACGGATCGACGGTTAGCCGGTTAGGCGGCTGGCTGTTCCGTGCCCGACCACGCATCCGCGCCCACTAACCGCCGACCCGCCTATCCGCCTATCTTCCATTCGATGATCGCTCTGGCGCGCAAATACCGGCCCAAACAGTTCGTCGACCTGATCGTGCAGGACCACGTGGCGGCCGCGTTGCGCGGTGCCGTGGCCCGCGGCCGGGTGGCTCACGGCTACCTGTTCGCGGGCCCGCGCGGGGTCGGCAAGACGACCGCAGCGCGGATTCTCGCCATGGCGCTGAACTGCGAGCGGCGGGCGCCTGCCGGGGGGGGGGAACCGTGCGGCGAATGCGCGTCGTGCGCGCGCATCTGGGCGGGGGCAGCGAACCTGGACGTCGTCGAGCTCGACGCCGCCTCGAACCGGGGGGTGGAGGACGCACGCGACCTGCGCGAGCGCGCCATGTACGCCGCGTCGACGGAGGCGGGGCACAAGGTGTACATCGTGGACGAGGCGCACATGCTGACGCGCGAGGCGTGGAACGCCCTGCTCAAGATCCTCGAGGAGCCGCCGCCACGGATCGTATTCGTGTTCGCGACGACGGAACCGCAGAAGATCGCCCAGAGCGCGGCGCCCATCCTCTCGCGCCTGCAGCGCTTCGATTTCCGACGCATCGGACCGCACGCCATCATGGCGCGGCTGACGCATGTGCTCGCGGCCGAAGGGCTTGAGGCGGACGATGATGCCCTGCACCTCATCGCGAAGAGCGCGGACGGCGGGATGCGGGACGCCCTGTCGATTCTCGACCAGGTGCTCTCGTTCGGCGAGGGACCGGTGACGGCGGCGCGGGTGCGCGAGGTGCTGGGGCTGATCCCCGACGACGTGTACGGCGAGACGCTGCGGCTCATCGCCGAACGGGACCCCAAGGCCGTGTTTCCTCTGGTGGACCGGCTGGTGGACGCGGGCGCCGACTTGGAAGAATTCATCGCCGGCGCGGGAGATACCCTGCGTGCGGTGCTGCTCGCCGGGCTGGGCGGCGAACCCGAGGGTCTCACGGAGGGCATGCGCGCGTTGGTGAGGAAGTACTGCCCACTGCTCCCGGCCCCCGACGTGGTGCGCTTGCTGGCCGTGCTCACGGAGCTGGAGGGCCAGTTGCGCTCGAGCGGCAACGCACGGCTTGCGGTGGAGCTCTTGCTCCTGCGCTGGGCGATGATGAGCAGGACGGTCGAGCTCGAGGCGGTCATCGAGGCGCTCGGAACGACGGGGAAAAGGGAAACGGGAAAGGGGAAAGGTGATCCTGCGCCGGTGCTCCGGGACGCAGCGCCCGCCGCACCTTTCCCCTTTCCTCATTCCCCGGCCGTCGCGGCGGAGAAGGGTCCACTGACGCTCGACCGGCTCCGCGCGCTCTGGCCGCGGATTATCGACGACGCCCGCGTCAAGAGCCCGTTGCTCGGCGCCCTCCTCGCCGAGACGGAGGTCGGAGGCGTGGAGGGGACGAGCGTGGTGGTGCGCCCGCTCGACACCAACCCCGTGCACGTCGAGGGCATCGAGCGCCAGCGGGATGCGCTCGCTCAGCTCGTGGGGCGCTACGTCAGCGCGCCGATCCGGATCAAGGTCGCGGGCCCCGGGGGTGGGGGTGGCGAGCGCTCACCGGTGCGCCCGGCCCGTCTCACGGAAGACGCGGCGCGGGAGCAGCGGCTCAAGGCGCTGCGCGCCCGGGATCCCAGTCTCAACGCCGCCGTGGACGCGTTAGATTTGGAGCTGCTGGAATAGCTTGCAACCCAAGTCGGCGAGGTTAACTTTCGGCGTATGGCGGATTTATCCAGCCTGCTCCAGCTGGGGCAGCAGATGCAGTTCCGGTTGTCGGAGATCCAGTCCCAGCTGGCACAGCAGACGGTGACCGCTTCGGCCGGCGGGGGAATGGTGCAGGCCACCGCCGATGGGCGGGGCCACATTCGCGCGATCAAGATCGACCCCCAGGCGGTGAGCCAGACCGACGTCGAGATGCTCGAGGACCTCGTGCTCGCCGCCGTTTCGCAGGCACAGCAGCGCGCCGCCGAGTTGTATCAGGCGGAGGTGAAGAAGCTCGCCACGGGCCTGCCGTTCCCGTTTCAGCTGCCGTTGTAGTCCGTGTCGGCCATCGATGATCTCGTGACGGAGCTGGCCCAGCTCCCCGGGATCGGGCGCAAGACGGCGCAGCGGCTCACGTTTTACTTGTTGAAGCAGCCGGCGGAGACTGCCACGCGCCTGGCGGAGGCGATCCGCAACGTCCGGGCGCGTGTGGCGGCCTGCAGCGTGTGCGGCACGCTCACCGACGAGGATCCGTGCGCGATCTGCACCGATCCCCGTCGGGAGGCGGGGGTGCTGTGCGTCGTGGAAGAGCCCTCGGACGTCGCGGCGATCGAGCGCAGCGGCCAGTTCCGGGGGCGCTACCACGTGCTGGGGGGTCGTCTGAGCCCGCTCGAGGGCGTGGGGCCCGGGGCGCTGCGCATCGATAGCCTTCTGGCACGCGTGGCCAACGGCACGGGCGCCCGCGAGGTCATCATTGCCACGAACCCTTCGATGGAGGGGGAGGTGACGGCGACCTATCTCCAGCAGGCGCTCAAGCCCACCGGCGTACGGGTGACCCGCATCGCTCGGGGGCTGCCCGTCGGAGGCGATCTCGAGTACGCCGACGGCGTGACTATCGCGCAGGCGCTGCTCGCGCGGCGCGACATGTCCGAGGCCGACTGAGCGGGGAGACGATGGCGGGAGCGGCGAGCTGGTCGTTCAGCGAGAAGGACTTCAAGCAGATCCAGACCCAACTGCAGGCATTCCTGCGGGAGGCGAATGCCCGCTGCGCCCTGCTAGTGGATCGGACGGGGCAGCTCGTTGCCACCGTGGGTGACCCGCCGCAGTTCGATTCCGCCGCGTTCGCCTCCCTCACCGCCGCCGACTTCAGCGCCAACGACCAACTCGCCAAGATGATCGGTGAGAACGAGTTCGCGTCGCTGGTGCACCAAGGCGAGAAGGAGTCGATGTTCCTCGCCGACGTAGCAAAGCGTGTGATTCTGGTCGTCCTGTTTGATCAGCGCACCACGCTCGGCCTCGTGAAGCTGAAGGGGAAGGGAGCGGTCGAGGGCCTGACGAGGGTCTTCGAGGAGATGTTCAACCGGGTGGGCGCGGGCCCCGCGGCGCCGCAGAAGGGCTTGCTCGAGGGGGCGGAAGACGAAATTGACAAACTGTTCGGCTAAGGGGACGCGCCCATGTCCATGATCAACTACGCGTCCCGCGAGATCAATTGCAAGCTCGTGTACTACGGGCCGGGGTTGGGCGGCAAGACCACGAACCTGGAGCACATCTACGGGAAGGTCTCGCCCAACACGCGCGGCAAGATGATCTCGCTCGCCACCGAGACCGAGCGCACGCTGTTCTTCGACTTCCTCCCCGTGGACCTCGGCACGATCCGCGGTTTCAAGACACGATTCCACCTGTACACGGTGCCCGGGCAGGTGTACTACAACGCGAGCCGCAAGCTGATCCTGAAGGGCGTGGACGGGATCGTGTTCGTGGCGGACAGCCAGATCGAGCGTATGGAGGCGAACGTCGAGTCGATGCAGAACCTGTACGACAACATGGCCGAATACGGGTACGACCTGACGAAGATCCCATTCGTGATTCAGTACAACAAGCGCGACCTGCCGAACGCCGCGCCCGTCAAGGATCTGCAGCCGGCGCTGAACCCGGGCTGGTCGATCGAGGATGCGGCGCAGCAGAAGATCGTCCCCGACCCCGCGCATCCCGGCGAGAACCTCGTCGAGAAGGTCAGCAGCGAGTGGATCGGGCGTGCCCCCTACAACGAGGCCGTGGCGATTCGCGGCGACGGCGTGTTCGACACCCTCAAGACGGTCAGCAAGATGGTGTTGAAGACGCTGAGCTGAGGGGAACGGTCCCATGCGGTGGACCCTGCCCAACATCCTCACTCTCGCGCGCATCTGCCTCACGCCGGTCATCGCGCTGCTTCCGTTCATTGAAGGCTACTGGCCCAAGGTGATCGCGTTCGTGATCTTCCTCGTCGCCGGCGCCTCCGACGTGATCGACGGGTGGCTGGCGCGCCGCTCCAACAGCGTGAGCGAGCTGGGCCAGCTGCTCGACCCGATCGCCGACAAGCTGCTGCTGTTCGCCACGCTGATCCCGATCTTCTGGCTCACTCGACACCCCACGATCCTCGTCGACTATCGGATCCCGTGGTGGGGGAGCCTCCCCGTGTGGGTAGCGCTGCTGCTCGTCGGTCGGGAGGTCCTGATGACGGCGTTTCGGTTCTTTGCGAAACGGCGGGGGGTCGTGATCCCCGCGATGGGAGCGGGGAAGCTCAAGGCCGTGGTGCAAAACGTCTTCATCGGCGCCACGCTGTTCTGGTTCGCCTGGAAGGACGCCCTGGCGGTGCACCCGTTCGCCGACTGGTTCAGGGACTTCTGGGACAAGTTCCACGGGGCCGTGGTGGCCCTGACGCTCGCCGGCGCGATCCTCCTCACGGTGTACTCGCTCGTCGTGTACCTGTACCGCTATCGCACGCTGCTCAAGGGCGGCGGGTGAAGCTCGAGATCGTCACGATCGGCACGGAGCTCCTGCTCGGGTCCGCGGTGGACACGAACGCCGCCGAGCTGGGGCGCGCCCTCGCGGCCGTCGGGGCGGAGGTCAGCCGGCGCACAACCGTGCCTGACCGGCCGGATGCGATCCGCGCCGCGGTCTCCGATGCCCTCGAGCGCACAGGGTTCGTGCTCACGACCGGCGGTCTGGGCCCCACGCGGGACGACATGACGAAGGCGGTGGTGGCCGAGCTGTTCGGCAAGCGGCTCATGCTCGATCAGCAGCTGCTCGCCGACATCGAGGCGCGCTTCCGCCGACTCGGTCGGTCGATGCCGGACGTGAATCGCGGGCAGGCCGAAGTGCCCGAAGGGGCGACGGTCCTGCCGAACGCGCGCGGCACCGCCCCCGGCCTGTGGGTGGAGGATGGACGCGGTCGCGTGGCGGTGCTGCTGCCGGGCGTGCCGCGGGAGATGCGTGGGTTGCTCGTTGAGGAGGTGCTGCCGCGCCTGGCGCAGCGGCAGGCGGGGGAGCGGCCGCGCGTGGTGTTGTCGAAGACGGTTCGCACCACGGGCGTCCCCGAATCGGCGCTCGCCGAGCGCATCGGGGCGATCGAGGCGGACATCGAGCCGCTCACTCTCGCCTACCTCCCGTCCCTCGACGGCGTCGATCTGCGCCTCACCGCGTGGAGCCTGGAGCAGGGCGAAGCCGAAGCGCGCCTCGCCAGGGCGGCGCACCGGCTCGCAGAGCTCGTCGGGGACCATGGCTACGGGCGAGACGGCGCCGATCTCGCGGCGGTCGTGCTCGACGCGTTGCGCAAGGGGCGTCACCGCCTCGGGATCGCGGAGTCGTGCACCGGGGGGATGGTGGCGGAGCGGATCACCAACATCCCGGGCGCCTCGGATACGTTCATCGGCGGTGTGGTCGCGTACGCGGACGTCATCAAGACCGCCGCGCTCAAGGTGCCGCTCGAGCTCCTCGAGGCCTACGGCGCGGTCTCCGAAGAGGTCGTTCGCGCGATGGCCGAAGGCGCCCAGCGGCTCTTCTCGGCGGATGCGACCATCGCCGTGACGGGAATCGCGGGGCCGGGGGGCGGGACCCCGGACAAGCCCGTCGGGACCATCTGGCTCGCCGCGCGGGTCCACACCAACACCCGCGCCGTGACGCGGGTGTTCCCGGGCGACCGCGACGAGATCCGGCGCCGTAGCGCGCAAGCCGCGCTCGACCTCCTCCGGCGCATGCTGGCGGCGCCCTGATGCCGAGTCTCACGGCGCCCGACGGTACCCAGCTCGTGTACGACGCCTACGAGCCGCGCGCGCCGCGTGCCGCGGTGCTGGTGTTGCACGGCTGGTCGGATCACGCGGGTCGCTGGCGCGAGGTCGGCGAGCGGCTGCGGGACGCCGGGCTTGCGGCCTACCTGCTGGATCAGCGCGGCCACGGGCGCTCCGGGGGTCGGCGCGGCTACCTCTCCCGCTTCAGCCAGCTCCTGGGCGATCTCCAGGCCTTCCGGCGCGCCGTGCGGCTGCGCAGCGATCGCCCGCAGGTGGTGCTCGGGATGTCGTTTGGGGGCCTCGTCGCGCTGCGCTATCTCGAGACTCAGCCGAGCGACGCCCCCGCCGCCGCCGTCATCGTATGCCCCTGGCTCGCCCTGGCGTTCCGCCCGCCGGCGTGGAAGCGGCTCGGGGCCCGGGTCTTCGCTGACCTGTGGCCCACGCTGCGCGTGCCGATGAAGCTGGACGCCGACCAGCTGAGCCGCGATCCTGCCGTCAACCGGGCCTACGTGGCAGACCCTGGGGTGCATGGGATCATGACGCCGGGCGCGTGGCGGGAAATCCAGTGGGCACAAGGGGCCGTGGTCGCCGACGGCTATCGGATCGAGAGCCCGCTCTCGTTCCTCCTGGCCGGCGAGGACCGCATCGTGGACGCGCAGCTGGCACGCGCGTTCGCCGACGGGCTGAAAGGCACGCTGCAGGTGCACTGGTATCCCGAGATGTACCACGAGATCCTGCACGATCCCGAGCGCGAGCGCGGAATGGGCGATATTCTGGCGTTCGTCGCGCAGCACGTGCCCGGCGCCTGAAGCGGCGCGGCGCTTCCGATGCAAAGGCGTGCGAACCGTCGTAGTGTCAGGCCGCTGTCCGCCTCGACAGCGCCGGGCCACTCGGCTATGTTCTTGTCTTATAGCACTTTCCGACGATGTGCTCGGATCCACGCGACCGTCAAAACGGCGGCTGCCGGTGGGCATGCCGATTGCCTGGTGAAACGGAAACCCATGAAGCGCGACGACGACGAGCCCCAGCCGGCCGAGCAGGCCGAGCCGGAGGCTCCCGAGCCGGCCTCCCCGGGAGCATTGGTCGAGCCTCCCGAGGAGGCGGTCGGCCGCCTCGAGGGCCAGCTCGCCGAGCTCAAGGACCGGCATCTCCGTCTCGCCGCCGAGTACGAAAACTTCCGCAAGCGCACGCTGAAGGAGCGGACCGACTTGTGGGGGAGGGCCCAGGCGGAGCTGGTGCAGCGCCTGGTGGACGCGCTCGACGACCTCGCCCGCTTCGCTCATGTGGATCCCGACGCGACGGACGCGCGGACGATCCACGACGGCATCGACATGGTGGAGCGGAAGGTCTGGAAGGAGCTCGAGGCGAGCGGCGTGACGCGGGTGGATCAGGTCGGCGTGCCGTTCGATCCGAACGTGCACGAGGCGGTGACGACCGAGCCCACGGACCATCCCGCGAAGGACCAGACGGTGGGCGTGGTGCTCCAGCCCGGCTACGAGCTCGGCGGCCAGCTGATCCGGCCGGCGCGGGTTGCGGTGCTCACGTGGCAGGGGGAACGGGCCGAGCGGGGGGGGGCCGGGGGGGGGGACCGCCCGACGCCGCCGGGCCCGCAGGGGGAGGCCTGCTGATGGCGGCGTCGAAGGACTACTACCAGGTTCTCGGGGTCTCCGAGAAGGCGAGCGTGGACGACGTCAAGAAGGCGTTCCGCCGGCTCGCCAAGCAGTACCACCCCGATCGCAACCCCAACAATCCGCACGCGGCCGAGCGCTTCAAGGAGATCAATGAGGCGCATGACGTGCTGAGCGATCCTGAGAAGCGGAAGTAGTACGACCAGCTACGCCGTTACGGCGCGTTCGCCGGGGCTGGACGGGGCCCGGGGACGAGCGGCGGCTCGTACGAGGGCTCCGGGATCGACTTCGATATTTCGGACCTCGGCTCGTTCGGCGGCTTGGGGGACCTGTTCTCGTCGATCTTCGGCCGGCGCGGCGGCGCGGGCCGGATGGAGGAGGAAGACGAGATCGAGGCGGCCGTCACGATTCCGTTCCGGGTGGCCGCGCTCGGCGGCAAAGTACCGGTCACGCTGCCGATGACGGAGGTCTGTCCCGGCTGCGGCGGGAGCGGCGCCGCGCCCGGCGCAACGGTTGCGACGTGCAGCGAGTGCAGGGGCCGCGGCACGATCTCGTTCGGGCAGGGCGGGTTCGCGGTACAGCGGCCGTGTCCCGTGTGCCGCGGCAAGGGGAAGGTACCCTCCAAGCGGTGCCCGACCTGCAACGGCAGCGGTGAGGTCACCGTGGACAAGCGGCTGGTGATCACGGTGCCGCCCGGCACCGAAGACGGCACGAGGCTGCGCCTCAAGGGGCAAGGGACCAAGGGGAAGGGCGATGTCGTCGTGGTGCTGCAGGTCGAACCGGATCGCTTCTTCCGGCGCCAGGGGCTCGATGTGATCTCCACCGTGCCCATCAACCTCGCCCAGGCGATGCTCGGCTCGAAGATCAAGGTGAGGACTATTGACGGGCGCCGCGTGGTGCTGAAGCTGCCGCCCGGCACCCAGCACGGCCAGAA